>JAMOTL010000014.1 GCA_027062285.1 Nautiliaceae bacterium | reverse complement strand
AGTTTTGGAGGTATAGTCTCTCCAATTTCCACACTTTTATAAAGCTCTCTTGCCAGAGGCGGATTTTCCACTATCATAACACCCGCTTCTCTTGCTATCTCTTTTATTTTAAGAGCCAGATGATTGACTCCTTTTGCCACTACTCTTGGGGCATCGTCTTTTATTTTATCATATCTTATAGCCACTGCGTAATGTGTCGGGTTAGTAATAACAACATCGGCTTTTGGAACCTCGGCCATCATTCTTTTTTTAGCCATTTCTCTTTGAAGCTGACGGATTTTGGCTTTGACTTCAGGATTTCCTTCGGTTTGTTTATATTCGTCTTTTATTTCCTGTTTGCTCATTCTTAAAGATTTTTTATATGTATATTTTTGGTAAGTAAAGTCAATTAAAGCAAAAACGAAAAAAACACCAAGCAGTGAAAAAATCAAAATAGCCGCTTTATCCTCAAACCATTTAAGCTGTTCAAAAAAACTCATAAGTTCAAGTTTGGGAATTTCCTGTAAAAAATTATAAAAAAGGGTAAAACCTACCAAAAAAGCTATAAAAGTTTTAAGAGTGGTTTTAAATCCTTCTACAAAGGTTTTTACACTAAAAAGTCTTTTTAATCCCTTTATTGGATTTATTTTTTCAAATTTAGGCAAAATAGGTTTAACAGTAAATAAAAATCCGAACTGTGCCACATTACCGATAATAGCCGCAAGAGTTACGGCTATAAAAATAGGCGCCATCATAATAAAAAAATAATAAGCGCTTCTTAAAATAAGTCCGAAAATTTTGTTTTTCGTAAGTTCATCCCCCACAAAAGAGACATAATATCTAAAAAACTCCTCCATATAAAAAGTAACGTACTTAAGATAAAAAATAAGTACCACGGACGCCACCAGCAAAACTACAAATCCACTAACCTCCATGGATTTGGCAATATTTCCTTCTTTTCTGGCTTCTTCAAGTTTTTTGGGGGTGGGTTCTTCGGTTTTTTCTAAATCATCCGCCATACATCTCTCCTAAGCGCTTAAAAAACTCTTCAAGAGATTTTCTAATCTCTTTTCTGTTAAAAGCAAGAGGAGATGGATGATAACAAATTCCTATCTTTTGGCCGTTTATTTCATAAAAACCGCATTTTTTTAAATTTTTTACTTCCGGCATTAGATATGAAAATGCTTTTATAGCGGAATTTCCAAGAAGAAGAATAATTTTCGGTTTTACGATTTCTATCTCTTTTTTTAAAAGCTCGGCTCCTATTTTGAGCTCTTTTGCTTTTGGGGTTCTGTTTTTATTGCCATCAAGCGTTCTAAAAGGAAAAGCGTTTGTAATCAATATATCTTTTTTTCTATTAAGACCGCTTAATTTTATAAGGTAATTGAGATTTTCCCCGGCTTTGCCTACAAAAGGTTCTTTTTGTTTTACTTCGTTTTCTCCGGGAGCTTCTCCTATAATCATAATTGGATTATCTTTTTTTTCATCAATATACGGGTCATATACATCTGTAAAGTCAATATTTTCGTTTAGATGCTTTTTAATAAACTCTGCTCTTTTTTTATAAAAGTTTTTTAACTCTACTTTCCAATCCATTTCATGCTTTTATATTTAAATTTCCGCCGCTTCCGGTAGTCTTTGCCACTTCTTCTTGAAGTTTCATCGTATTTTCAAAGTTTTTTTCAATAATATTTCCTATAATATCTTTAACTGCGTCTTGAGATTTTTTAATTACTTCGGTTTGAATTGCTCCGAAAAGCTGATATGGAGTCATATTATTCACTTGCATGTAAGCTCCTTGATTTTTTTAACAGTTGAATATAAATTCCTGTTTTCAATAATAACATCGGCAAGTTTTTCATAAATCTTATCTCTTTTGACATATAATTCTTTCGCTTTTTGAATATCCTGAAAAAGAGGTCTCCTTTTAATCTCTTCATCACTCATTCTTTTTAAAATTTCTTCAAAAGGCACTTTTAAATATATTACTAACCCCGCTTCTTTGATTTCCGGTACAAATACGGGAAATCCTCCGCCTACGGATATAATAGTATTTTTTACGTTGTTTTTTATCCAGTTAAAACAATAACGCTCTTTAGCCCTAAATGCTTCTTCACCTTCTTCTTTAAAAATTTCAGGAATTGTTTTATTCTCAAAACTTTCTATTAAATTATCCGTATCTATAAAATATGTATTAAGTTCTTTTGCCAAAACTCTTCCCACACTGCTTTTACCGCTTCCCATAAATCCTGTAAGGATTATATTAGTAGAAATCAATTTTTATACCCTCTTTGGTTTTTTTGAGTTTGTAATCATAATTGGCATCAAGATATATAACTACCCTGTAAAAGTTACCGTGGCTTCCGACTACCACTTTTTTTATGAAAGTGTTAAAATTTTTTCTTATTGTAGGAAAATCGCTTTTTCTTTTAAAATCAAGTACCAGTCTAAAAGGTTTTACTAAAAAAAACGCTCTTAAAAGTTTGTCTTTTGTTTTTATAAAAATAGATTTATCTTTAATATAAAGTGTAAAATATTTAAAATAAGCTTTTTTAACACCAAAATTTTTAGGATTATGGGTTACTATTATCGGAGAGTGGAAGTCTATGTTTTTATCAATATCCACTATTTTTTGTTTTATATCACTACTTACGCTTTGATATACAAAAATAATTCTTTTTAAAATTCTTGCGTCACTTGGCATTTTGACTACCGCTTTTTTAAAATAAACCGGTTTTACTTTTACTATATTTTCGGGCGTTATAACCGGCTCAAACGGATTAATTCTTGCACTTAAAATCAAAAAAGCGGACATTAATAAAAACAGATATCTCACTCTCCCTCCAATTCTTTAAGCTCAAAATACTCTTTTTGAAGCTTTTCATTCTCTCGCTTTAGATAAACAACTCTTTTTTCAAGAGTTTGTACGCTGTTTTGTAAATCAATCATTTTAGAAAATGACCTGGCTCCAAACATCAGTTCACCCATATAAAAAGCCACCATAACAGCAGCAATTATAACAACAATTATTTTATAATCAAATCTTTTTTTAACTAAAACTTCATCGAAATCTATCATAATAAAACTCCGAAGGAAAAATTCCTTCGATTATTTAAAAAGTTCTTTTCCGATGTATTCAGTTCCGCTTGTGCTTCTGTTGATTTGAAGAAGTCTGTTATATTTAGCTGTTCTCTCACCTCTTGCCGGAGCTCCCGTTTTGATTTGTCCCGTATTTAGAGCTACTGCGAAATCCGCAATAAACGCATCTTCGCTCTCACCGCTTCTGTGAGACATAATACAGTTATATCCGTTTCTTTGAGCAAGTCTTACAGTCTCCATAGTCTCACTAACACTTCCGATTTGATTAGGCTTGATTAAAATAGCGTTAGCAACGCCAAGTTCAATACCTTTTTTAAGAAGTTTTTTATTTGTAACAAATAAATCATCACCTACCAATTGAACTTTATCTCCTAATTTTTCAGTAAGAAGCTTCCATCCTTCCCAGTCTTCTTCGGCCATTCCGTCTTCTATTGAAACTATAGGGTATTTTTCGCATAAAGATGCATAAAAATCGACCATTTCTTCTTTAGTAAGCGTTCTGTTTTCTCCGGCTAAGACATATTTTCCGTCTTTATAAAATTCACTGCTGGCAGCATCAAGAGCTATTACAACATCTTTACCCGGTTTATAGCCGGCTTTTTCTATAGCTTTCATAATATATTCTATAGGCTCTTCATTATTTTTAAAATTAGGAGCAAATCCTCCCTCGTCTCCAAGAGCTGTAGGATGTCCGTCGGCTTCTAAGAGTTTTTTTAACGTATGATAAATTTCCGAAGATGCTCTTAAAGCTAAATCAAAATCATCAAATCCTACAGGCATAATCATATATTCCTGTAAATCAACATCATTATCGGCATGTGCCCCACCATTTATAATGTTTAACATAGGAGTCGGGATTACAAGAGCGTTGCTTCCGCCAAGATATCTGTATAAAGGAAGATTTAAACTTCTAGCGGCAGCTCTTGCTACGGCCATAGATACTCCAAGAATTGCGTTTGCCCCAAGTTTACTTTTGTTTTCAGTTCCGTCAAGCTCAAGCATAATAGCGTCAATTTGAGCTTGGTCGTAAGGATTTAATCCTATAAGTTCGTTTGCTATTAAAGTATTTACGTTTTCACACGCTTTAAGTACGCCTTTTCCGTTATATCTTTTATCACCGTCTCTAAGTTCAAGAGCTTCATTAACTCCTGTACTCGCTCCACTTGGAACTATAGCGCTCGCACTTGTCCCGTCACTTAACACAACTGTCGCTCTAACTGTCGGATTTCCTCTACTGTCTAATACCTCATCGGCAAAAATATCTTCAATTACTACCATCTATTCTCCTTTTAAGTTTAATTCGTCTTCGTTTTTGTTGTTTTCTATAGCATCTATCATATGAGAAAGTTCCACACCTAAAGCTTCTTTGATTTTTTGCTCAATCTCCTTAGCCAGTTCAGGATGCGTTCTTAAATATTCTTTTGCGTTTTCTTTACCCTGTCCTAATCTCGTAGCACCGTAACTGAACCATGCCCCGCTTTTATCGATTATATCAAGTTTTACTCCATAATCTAAAATTTCACCTTCACGAGAAATACCTTTTCCGAACATAATATCAAATTCGGCAATTCTAAACGGAGGCGCCACTTTGTTTTTTACTACTTTTACTTTCGTTCTGTTCCCTACTTCTTTATCACCTTGTTTAAGGGTTGCGATTCTTCTAACGTCCAGTCTTACGGAACTGTAAAATTTAAGAGCGTTACCGCCGGTAGTGGTTTCAGGAGATCCGTATCCCATCATACCGATTTTCATTCTTATTTGGTTGATAAATACAACGGTTGTGTTCATTTTATGAATAGCGGCTGTAAGTTTTCTTAAAGCCTGGCTCATAAGTCTTGCCTGAACACCTACTTGAGCATCTCCCATATTTCCTTCTATTTCGGCTTTTGGAGTAAGTGCCGCTACTGAATCTATTACGATAATATCTACAGCTCCGCTTCTGGCAAGAGTCTCTACGATTTCCAATGCCTGTTCTCCGTAATCAGGCTGAGATACTAATAAATTATCTATATCAACTCCTATGTTTTTTGCATAAATAGGGTCAAATGCGTGTTCTGCGTCAATAAAAGCAGCCACTCCGCCTTGTTTTTGTGCCTGAGCGATTATTGAAAGAGCAAGAGTAGTTTTACCGGAAGACTCAGGTCCGTAAATTTCAGTAATCCTTCCTTTAGGAATTCCGCCGATTCCCAGAGCTATATCAAGTCCGAAGCTTCCTGTAGGAATTGCTTCAATAGGTTCAATATCTTTTTCGGATAGTTTTACCAAACTACCTTTTCCAAACTGCTTTTCCACCTGCTTTAAAGCAAGCTCAAGCGCTTTTTGTTTTTTCTCATCCATAAAAATCCTTTATGTGTAATATATGCAATTATATCATTTTTGCTATAATTTACAAAAAGGCTTTTTAGTGAAAAAATATACGATAGCCCATTCTCCCGATGCGGATGATATTTTTATGTATTACGCTATTAAATTCGGCTGGATAGGAGACAAAAAATATAAATTTGAAAATATCGCCGAAGATATTGAAACGCTTAATCAAAAAACACTTAAAAACATTTATGATGTCAGTGCTATAAGTTTCGGAGCGTATCCGTTTTTAAAAGACGAATACGCTCTTTTAAAAACGGCTGTGAGTTTCGGATACGGATACGGCCCTAAACTCGTAAAATTAAAAGGTAAAAAATTAAAACCCAATTTCAAAGTGGCTTTAAGCGGTCAATACACTACAAATGCCCTAATTTTTAAAATTTATTACCCAAAAGCGAGAATCATTTATAAAAACTTTCTTGATATCGAAAAAGCTGTGCTTGAGGGTGAAGTGGATGCTGGGGTACTTATTCACGAAAGTATTTTAACTTTTGATGAAAGACTTGAAGTGGAAAAAGAACTCTGGGATATTTGGGTGGAATTGGCGGGAGAAAAACCTCTTCCTCTTGGAGGAATGGCAATAAGACGATCCATTCCTTTACTTGATGCGATAAATATTCAAAATATTCTCACCGAAGCGGTAAAAGTGGCGAACAGTCATAAAAATATTTTAGCCAAAATGCTTATTGAAAGAAATCTTGTAAGAGTTGATGATAAAACACTTGATAAATATCTAAGCCTCTACGCAAATGATAAATCAATTTCTCTTGACGAAGAACAGATTGAAGCGATAAACAAATTATATGAGTTAGGCTACAAAGCCGGAATGCTTCCTTGTATGAAAGATATCAGAGAATATATGATTCCTGAAAAGTACAAAGAGTTAAGGTTTGAGAATGGATGATTTCGAAAAATGGCTTGAGAGAAATGAAAATGCTTTAAAATGCAAGCCAAGAACTCAAAGAGCAAGCTATATTGAATTTTTCGAAGGAGAATTTAAAGGTGACAAAATACCTGAATTTAAAAGAGGTGAAATTTATTTTGCCAAACTTACCGACAGTGCAAAAACCAGACCTTTTTTAATATATCAAAACAACTTTTTAAATAAAGCGTGCCTTGAAGGTCTTTATCATACCGTTGTGGTATTACCTCTCTCAGGTCAGATTTTGGGAGGGGATTACAGAATTTTTATTCCTAAAAGAGACAATATGAGTAAAGACAGTGAAATAGTCGCCACGGCAATTGGTATAATATCGACAGGAAAAATTCTCTTCTCAAAAGGAATAGTTACCAAACTAAATGAAGAAGAAATGAAAAAGGTTGATTCGGCCGTAAAAAAAGTATTGGGGATGGATGATGCAATCTGAGATAATAGCTTTGGCTGTTGCCACTTTAAAATTAGCTCTTTTTTTATCGCTTCCCGCACTTCTTGTGGGAATGATAGTGGGACTTGTTATTTCTATTTTTCAGGCAACTACGCAGATAAATGAAATGACTCTGAGTTTTGTTCCCAAAATCATAGCAATTGCTATAGTTCTCATACTCACTATGCCGTGGATGATGAATGAAATGATAGATTTTACAAAATATATTTTTCATCTGATACCGACGTTTTTAAGATGATTATAGATTTCAGCAGATATTCTTATATAAAAATAGGCCCTAAAATAGATGTAAAAAAAATAGACGAAGATAATTATAATGGCGAATTTTTAATAGGAGGCGCTACAAATACTCTCATCTCTCCTTCTCCTCCGAAACTCGGCATACTGGATGATAGATATAAATTTATTACAATAAAAAACGGCTATTTACATGTAGGCGCAAAAACAAAAAACATTACTCTTTATAATTTTGCCAAAAGACATAATATAAAAGGATTTGAATTTTTGGCAAAACTTCCGGGCAGTATAGGCGGCAGTATAAAAATGAACGCAGGAGTTAAAGATTATGAAATATCAAATAACCTTGTGGCGTTAAAGACTCTTAGCGGATGGAAAGAAAAAAAAGAGATTAAATTTAATTACAGATTTTCAGAAATAAATGAACCTGTCTTTGAAGCGGTTTTTGAATTAACAGAAGGTTTTGATTTTTTACTTGATGATAATCTGAAAACTCTTCGTTCAAATCAGCCCAAATCCCCGAGTCTCGGAAGCGTTTTTAAAAATCCACATGGAGATTTTGCCGGAAGGCTTATAGAATCGGTCGGTATGAAAGGCATGAAAAAGGGAGGAATAATGGTAAGTGAAATACATGCTAATTTTTTTATAAATACCGGAAATGGAACATTTGAAGATATGTTGTATTTAATAAAAGAAGCAAAAAAAAGAGTTTATGAAAATTTCGGAATTGTTTTGGAAGAAGAAATAATTATTCTTTAGATTTTTCGAGCTTTGAATGGATAAAAGCCAATATCAATAAAGCCAACCCGAGAGTTCCGGTTACTACTTCTTCCACATGAACAAAAATTTTTAAAAGCATAATAACCGCTAAAACTCCTATTGCGTAATGAGCGCCGTGTTCTAAGTATTTGTACTCATCCAATACGCCCTCTTTTACCATCCAAATCGTAAGACTTCTAACAAACATAGCCCCTATCCCAAGACCTATCATAATTAAAATAATATTAGGAGTGATTGCAAAAGCACCTATTACTCCGTCAAAACTAAAGCTAGCATCCAATACTTCTAAATAAATAAGCCCCATCAGCCCGTTTTTTATACTTTCCCCGCTTAAAGACTCATTAATTCCTTTTAAAAGGGAATAACTCAATAAACCGAGAAAATAAGATATTGCTATTTTATAGTCTTTTGCGTCATATACTACAATAATTCCTATGATAATCGCAATAATTAGTGAAATATTATTAATTTTTCCAAATTTCTCAGCTGTTTTTTCTATAGGCTTAATCCATCTGATCTTTTTTTCTTCAAATAAAAAGTCACTAAATACCATCCATAAAAACGCCCCACCGAATGCGTAAATCAGTTTTTCTGTAGATAAAAGAACCTGATGATATTTTTCAGGTTCAAAAAGGGCTATTTGAACAGTCTCGGCTATCCCCATATTAGCGGCGGCTGCAACTATTAAAATAGGAAAAATGAATCTCATACCAAATACCGCTATTAATATTCCCCAGGTTAAGAATCTTTTCTGCCAGATTTCATCCATCGTTTTTAAAATCTTAGCATTCACAACGGCATTATCAAAAGAAAGACTTATCTCCAAAACAGCTAAAATAGCCGTCACATAAACTGCCGTAAAACCACCTATAAAATAAGCAAGAACCAAACCTACTAAAGCAATAAAAAAAGAGAAAGTAAAATATTTCACATTCCGCCTTTAGATTTTAAATAAATTTTCCAATTTGCTTGTATCTTTTGTTTTTTCTTTAGGTTCTTCGAGTTCTATTTTGTATTTCGTCAACATACTTGCCAAAGTAATATTCACTCCGTTTTTACCGATTGCTTTTGCTTTTTCTTCAGGATCTACTTCTACATGCGCCACACCGTTTTTTTCATCTATTCTTACATTTTTAACAATTGCCGGTGACAAAGCTCTTGCTACGAATATTTCAGGTTTTGAGGAATATTCGATTACATCGATATTTTCTCCGTTTAATTCATTGGAAATAGCATTGATTCTAACTCCGTTTTTACCGATTATCGTTCCTATCGGATCGATTTTAGGATTTAAACTACTTACGGCCACTTTCGCTCTAACTCCCGGTATTCTGGCACTTCCGTGAATTTTAATAATCCCGTCTCTAACTTCCGGAACCGCATTTTCAATCAATTTTTCAAGAAATTTAGGGCTTGTACGGCTAAGCTCAATCGTAATTCCCTTTTTATTGTCGAAATGAACGTATTTTAAAAGAGCTTTTAACACGTCTCCCACTTCAAATTTCTCACCTTTTATTCTGTTTCTTCTAGGGAGCACACCTCTAACTCCATCTAGCTCCACCCATGTATTTTCTTCACTGTCCACTTTTACTACTTCGCCGCTTACAATCGTATTCAATTTTGAAATAAGTTTTCTGTAAATTTCATTTTCCAAAAGTCTTGTAATTTCATGCTCAAACTCTCTTTGTAAAGCCATAGCACCGCTTCTTCCAAGCTTGCTTAAATCAAGTTCCGCTCTTAGCTTATCTCCGATTTGTGCTTCAGGGTCAAATTCTCTGGCTTCATCAAGATATAAATATTTTTCAGGTTCATTAAGGGCTCTGTCATCATTTACTACGGTAAAATTTTGATATATTTTAAGCCCTCCATCTTCAAGTTCCACATCTACGTCAATATCTCCGAGAACTTTTTTGGCCGTTTTGATTATAGAACGTTTAAACGCTTCTTTTACTTCATCAAAATCAAGCCCCTTTTCATTTGCCACAAGAGACAATAAATCCTGTATTTTTTCCACGCTAATCCTTTTTTAGATGTTTTTTGTCTTGTTAACTTTGTTATAATTTTACACAATTTTTTGATAAAATAATAATAAAAAGGAAATACATGAAACTAAAACTTATCGGGCCCGATAATGAAATCATCGAAAAGACATATGAAGAATTTATTAAAGAAATTAAACCAAACAGTTTTTTCTATTTCCACAGAGACACAAGTTATAAAGACCTAAAAGACTTGATTGACAAACTTGAAGAAGAAGGTTATTCCGTATATTTCAGAGAAGTTAAATACGGACTGGATGAAAGTGCCTATATGTACGAACTTCATATAATTTAAGGATAAAAATGCCAAAACTTTATATCGAAACGTTCGGATGTCAAATGAACGTTAAAGACTCCGAACACATTATCGCCGAACTAAGCGATAAATACGATACCACTTCAAATCCGCAAGAAGCGGATTTGATTATCTTAAATACCTGCTCGGTTAGAGAAAAACCGGTTCAAAAACTTTTTTCGGAACTCGGAGCTCTTCATAAAATAAATCCAAACGCAAAATTCGGAGTATGCGGCTGTACGGCAAGCCATATGGGAGAAGAGATTATAAAAAGAGCTCCTTATGTCAGTTTCGTACTTGGAGCCAGAAACGTCAGCCGGATAAAAGAAGCTCTTGAAAAAGAAAAAGCGGTTATCACAGATATAAATTATGACGATACTACATACGTATTCAAAAACGTCCGCAAAAATCCTTATAAAGATTTCGTAAACATTATGGTCGGTTGCGATAAAAAATGTACTTTTTGTATTGTTCCGAAAACCAGAGGAAGAGAAATTTCAATTCCTATGGATTTAATTTTAAAACAAATTGAAGACTTGGTGAGAGACGGGGTAAAAGAAATTACATTACTCGGACAAAACGTAAATACGTACGGAAAAAGATTTAGTGTACCTCATCCGAAAGTGAATTTTACCGATCTATTAAGAGAAGTCAGTAAAATAAACGGACTTGAGAGAATAAGATTCACCTCCCCCCATCCTCTTCACGCAGATGATAAGTTTCTAGAGGAATTCGCTACAAATCCTAAAATATGTAAACATATACATTTCCCTCTTCAAAGCGGAAGCAGTGAAATTTTAAAAGCCATGAAAAGAGGCTATACAAAAGAATGGTTTTTAAACAGATGCGAAATAATCAGACAAATTCCCGATGTAGCTATTTCTACAGATATTATCGTAGGATTTCCGGGTGAGAGCGAAAAAGATTTCAAAGAAACGATGGAAGTTGTTGAAAAAGTAAGATTTGAACAGATTTTCAGTTTCGTATATTCTCCAAGACCTCTTACGGAGGCCGCGCAATTTCCAAATCAGGTCCCAAAAGAAACGGCAAAAAAAAGGCTTTGGGAATTACAAACCCTTCATTCTCAAATATTAGATGAAATAGCCAAAAATCAGATCGGCAAGGTTTATAAAGTATTGGTAGAAGAAACAGGGATTGGCAAAAGTGATAATTTTTTCACCGTAAAACTTGACAAAGACCCCTCTTTACTTGGTAAAATAGTCGATGTAAAAATAGAAGAAGCAAATAAACATACTTTAAAAGGAAAAGCAATATAAAAAAAATAACGCTCTTTTTAGTTGGTATAATAATACTTGTGGGTATATATTTTTATTTTAATCCTTCATACCGGCTTTCGTTGGAAGCCAGGTATTATTTTGAAATTGGGAATTACGATAAAGCCTATGAACTTGCCAATCTGGCATTTAATTTAGACCCGTACAACCGGATGGCTTTTACCGTAATGACCCAAAGTAAAATTGCCAAAGAGTGGATTAACTTTATAAAAGATAGTGACAGGTATTTTAAAGAAATAGAAAAAATTGCCAATAAACCTAAAATAACACCGAGAGACAAATTAAAAATAAAAATGCTTCTTGAAATTTTAATAGGCGAATATAAAACATTGAAATCTTCTCTTCTGTTACCGGAAGAGTTAAAACAAGAAGCAAAAAAACGATACGAAAAGGTGAAAAAACTTTATGAAGAACTTTTTGGAAAAAGAAATATCTAAATTTTTAAAATTTATAAAACAGACGAATTCACCTCAAACATACAGAACATATAATAGCGTTTTAAAAGAAGCCGTTAATTTTATTGAATTAGAAGGCAATATAATCGATATTACTCCTTATAGACTTCATATAGCAAATCTGAGTAAAAAAACAGTAGCAAAAAAAGTATCGGCCCTTAGAAGTTTTTTTGATTTTCTTCAAACTGAAGGACATAAATTCAAAATTGTAGGTGATGAACACATAAAAGTACCTAAAACTCTTCCAAAACCAATAAGTCTTGAACATATAAAAGAAGCCTTAAAACAAGCGAATATGGATGAATATCTTGCTATTATGATTATTTTTTCTTTGGGACTTAGAATCAGTGAAGCACTAAATATAAAACTTTCCCACATAAAAGGAGACTGGATAGAGATTACCGGGAAAGGTAATAAAACAAGAATACTTCCCCTTCATCCGAAACTAAAAGAATTTATAAAAAAGTATCTTGAACTTAATCCTAAAAACGAATATCTATTTGAAAAAGAGGGTAAAAAAATGGATGATAATCAATTAAGATACTTAATTCAAAAAGCTTTTAAAAGAATCGGAATTCACGCAACTCCCCATCAATTAAGACACTCTTTTGCCACTTATATGCTCGATAAAGGAGCAAGAATTACGGATGTAAGTGAGCTTTTAGGACATGAATTTATATCTACAACTCAAATTTATACCAAGCTCAGCAATTCGCTAAAGCTAAAAAATTATCTAAAAGCGCATCCGCTATGTTCTTAGAAAGATTTATAAAAAAACAGTTTATCTCTTTTTACTACGATGAAAATTATAAATTATTAATCGAACATGTAAAAAATAAAAAGATAATCGATTCATATGAAAAAGAATTCGAAAAAAAAGAAGATATAGAAAAATTTATAAAAGAAAAAATTAATGAAACACCTCAAACATATGTTTCATCAGTTCTTCTAACAATGAATCAAGGAGTAATGGATAACTGTTCAAAACAGAAATATCTTGAAAAAAACATAGACTATGACAATATAAAAATACTTTGTATCAATAATTCTTACTCTTTTTATGCTTCCGTTTACGATATATCGAAATTTTTAAAAGAATATAAATTTCCTATAGATTTTTTATATTCGATTTTCGCTGTTATAGACAGCTTGGCAACAGAAAGAAAAAACAGATTTTATGTACTTGTACTTCATAATTATATTGCTATTTTAGGGTATGAAAACTATAAACCTCTGTTTAGTGATTTTTTAATTCTTAATGAAAAAGATGAAACTGAAATTGAAGAAATTGAAGAAATCGACGACCTGGAAATTTTTGATGACATAGAAGATATAAATGAAAATATAGACGAAGTAAGTAACGATATAGAAGACATAGATGAAAATCTTGAAGAAAAATTAAATACTCTGACAACGGATATAGAAGTAAATATTCTAAATCATTTAAAAGAATCGCTTAAAGACTATTATGATAATTACAGCAGCGATTTTATCGAAAAAATTATAATTTTAGACACCGTCGGAATTGATATATCGGTAACAACCTTGATAGAAGATGAAATTTTGATTCCGACTGAAATACAACAGATAAATTTATTAAAATCCATTAATAGGTTGTCCATTGAAAGCGTATAGTTTTATTAAACCTAAAAAGAAACCGATTTTTAAAGAAGATACGAAATTATGGCTTATTTTTATCACTTTTTCATTAATATTATATATTTTTTTCGCTCTGTTTTTAGCACTAAAAGCTTATTTTTTTAAACAGGATTCACAAAAACTTTTAAAAGAAATAGAAAAATTAAAAAAACAAACAACGGAATTAACGCTTCAAAAAGAATTTATCTATACCCAAAAAGCAATTTATGAAGATATAATGATTAAAAATGCTCTTGTAAAACAACAAATAAAAAATCTTTTGGATTTAATACCCGATCCTATCACTCTTGAAAAATTTTACATAGATAACGATAAGCTTATTATTTACGGTATAACTCCGACAAAAGACATATATAATTTACTTATGCTGCCTCCTTTGGAATCTATTTTTGAAAAAACAACAACATATTTTTATAAACTTCCAAATGGATGGTATAAATTCAAATCAGAAAACTATATAAAGAGCGAAGATGAAAATCAAACTAAGTAAGCCTAATTTAAAAATTCCAAAAATTTATATTTATGGAATAGACGTAATTAAAAATCTCGGTTTTTTTACTCTTTATATCATAATAACACTTTTATCAATAGCTTTTATTATCGCTCCCGCTATTAAGCACTTTAAAAAGAACCAAAAACAATATTACAACATTAAAACCCAATATCTAAATGTAAAAAACAATTATGAAAACGTTTTGGAATCTTTAAATAAACTTAAAAAAGAAAATGCCAAAATAATTGCGGCTTTTAGAAGAGATTTTGATGTAAAAAATTTTAAAATGTTCGCTTCAAAATTTATGGAGATTAAAGAAATCAAAAAAGATAAGACAAAACCTTTTAAAAAAGATTTTATCAAAACAGTTTATTTTATAAAAGCGACAATAAATTCTCCAAAAGATTTTTATGATTTTATTGATGCCATAAAAAAATATAAAAACATTATAAGAGTTTATTTTCCTATAGATTTTACTAAAAAAGACAAAAAAATAAACCTCACTCTAAAAATCGAACACTATCGTCTTAAAGATAAAAAAGCACTGAAAGCCGAAGAAAAAGCCCACTGAAAATTATATCCTCCGAGTTCTCCGGTAACATCTAAAACTTCCCCTATAAAATAAAACCTTTTATCTATTTTACTTCGCATATATTCGTCAATTTCACTCGTATCTACACCCCCTTTTGTAACTTCGGCTTTTTCAAATCCAAACGTCCCTGCAGGCGCAAACTCATAAGCATTAAGCAATTTTAATTTTTCTTTTTCTTCTTTTTTCAGCTCTTTTACTTTTTTGTCTTTTATACATATTTGATTCAAAAACTCTTTTATAAACCTTTTTGGCAGAGGAAGCTGAGTTGAGATTTGTTTATGAGGATTTTTTAAAAATTCAGACACACTCTTTTGAGGAAGAAAATTAATTATTATTTTTCCCCTATCCCACCTTAAAGAAGCATTTAAAATAGCAGGTCCGGTTATACCTCTATGAGAAAAAAGAATATTATCGTGATACGTAAACCCTTCAACCCTTACCAAGGCTTTTAAAGAAATACCGCTTAATTTTTTAAACCACGCTTCGGAAGGCTGAACGGTAAATCCAACAAGAGCCGGTTTTAAATCAATAATATTATGACCTAGTTTTTTTGCTATCTCATACCCTATTGCGCTAGCCCCCAAAGTTTTAAAACTAAGACCTCCTGTTGCCACTACGATATTTTTGGCTTTAAATTCTCCTTTATCTGTAATAACGCAATTATCTTTTAAATCCAAAATTTCTGTATTAAATGAAATGTTTTTTATTTTTTTAAAATAATTTAAAAGCTCATTTGAAGAATTAAAAAAATATTGATTGGGTTTTAATTCTTTTACTTTTAAATTTCTCTTTTTAAGCCAATTTAAAAGGTCATAATTGTCAAACTTTTTAAACGTTTTTTCTATAAACTCATTATCTCCTCTGTAATTTTTAGAAGATAAAATTTTATTAGTGATATTACACTTACCGCCCCCGCTTACTTTTATCTTTTTTCCGATTTCATTATTATGTTCTATTATCAAATAATCTTTTTTTAGTAAATCCGCCAAAAAAAGCCCGCTGGCACCGGCTCCTAAAATAATAGTTTCGTACAATTTCCGCCTTTTTGATAAAATTGTATCAAAAGGAGAATAAATGAAAAAAAGAATATATTACAACGATACCGATGCCGGAGGAATCGTATACCATTCAAACTATATAACTTTTTGTGAACAGGCAAGAAGCGAGCTTTTCTTTAAAAAAGGAATTTTTTTTGAAAATGAAGGATATGTCGTTAAGGAATTACAGGCAAAATATATAAAACCAGCAAAACTCGGAGATATTATCGAAATAAGAACCAAACCGAAAGAAATAAAAAAAGCTTCGATTAAATTAATTCAGGAAATCTTTTTAAAAGAAGAAAAAATTTTTGAACTCGAAATTACCCTTGTATACGTAAAAAGCGGAAAACCTTCAAAAATTCCTCAAAAACATATGGAAATTATTAATGAACTCTCGTAATAAAGGAAATTTAGCGGAAGATAGGGCATGTGAATATCTACAAAAATTAGGATATAAGATAGTTGAGAGAAACTTTTATTGTAAAGGCGGAGAAATTGATATTATCGCTTATAAAGATGATGTTTTTCATTTTATCGAAGTAAAAAGCGGGAAAAATTTTGAACCTATTTTTAATATCACTACCTCAAAACTCAAGAAGGTTATTAAATGTAGTTATTTTTACATGAAAAAAAATATGATAAAATCCGCTTTTTGTATTGATGCTATTATTGTTAAAGATGATATAGAGTTCATTAAGAATATTACGTTATAAATAAAAAGGAGAAAGGATGAAAAAGGGGGTAGTGAAATTATAAGAGCAAAACATTAATTTAACATTAACTTTATAAAAATTTTACATAAATTTTACAAATTAATGTTCGGTTTAGGTTCGCTCAAATAATAACCTTGAAAATAATCTACTCCCATAGCCTTCGTCATCTCAAAAACTTCTTTTGAGTGAACGAATTCAGCAACCGTTTTTTTATTGGAACTTTTGGCAAATGATATTATAGTTTTGACAATAAGTTGAGAATCTTTATCTTCGACAATATTTTTAATTAAGCTTCCGTCTATTTTTAGATAATCGATATCAAGTTTTAAAACTCTACTAAAATTCGAATATCCGCTTCCAAAATCATCAATAGCAAACTTAATTCCGTATTTTTTCATTTTTTTAATAAATTCTTTAAGAGCTTCATAATTTTCCACTTCACTCTCAAGTATCTCAAAAGTAACTCTATTTGCTATATCTTTTTTCGTAAACTCTTTTTTTATAAAGTTTACTACATCTCTGTTTAAAACATCTTCAACGCTTAAATTAATACTCAAATTCAAATCTTTGAATTCTTTTAATTTTTCTAAAGAATATTTTAAAATTATTTGAGTAATTTTATGATACATTTTATTCTCTTTTAATATATCCAGATATTCATAAATACTTTTTATATTACTTTCGTTGATTATAACCCTACAAAGGACTTCATATTTATAAATATTTTTATCTTTATCAAAAATAGGCTGATAATACGGAATTATTCTATTGCTTTCAATTGCTTCTTTAATTTCTTTTGATTTTTTAATATTCTTTTCTATATCATTGTTAAGATTTTTCTTAAAGAACTTGATTTTTTCTTTTATATCTTTTTTTACCTGTTTTAAAGCCATATCGGCATTTTCCAAATAAGGCTCTTTGGTAGAAATTCCAGCACTTAAATTAATATTCAATGTAGTTTTGTTATATTTGAATTCCTCACCCTCAAGCATATCTATTGCCTTTTTGGCAATTTTCTCCAATTCATTGTCTTTATATTTTTTACCGTCCAATACGGCGGCAAAATCATCAGCTCCAACTCTGTATAATTCAATACTTGTATCAAAATTTTTGAAAAAATTTTTTAAATTATTTCCGACATCATTTAAAAGCTTATCACCTATTTTACTTCCGAAATAATCATTTATATTTTTGAATTTATCAATGTTAAATAAAATTACCGCTGGAGTGTCAATCTTTTTTATATCTTTATTCAGTTTATATCTGTTTTTTAATCCTGTAAGGCTGTCATGTTCCAAAAGAAAATAAACGTCTCTTATTTTTTCATCAAGTCTTAAAACAACTAAAATAAGTAATCCTATAAGAGTAATAATAAAAATAATCAATATATAAGAAAGGATCTTAAAAAGTTCTAAATCCCTATTCAATGTTGTTTTAAATTTTTTAAATGCGCTTTTTAAATTTATATATGTAGAAGAGTTAATAATCTCATAAAGATATTTTCTGTATAGAGGATAATATTTGATATATATCATTAGATTTCTAATAAATGCTTTTTTATATTCATCAGGACTATTTTTAAATTTTTCCAACTCTTTTAAATCACCGATTTCTTTTAAAAAAACCAAATCTCCTGTATTTTTCGAAAGGAAGATCGAAGAGAGCACATTCATCACATATTTTATATTAGTCGAATCAAGTTTCATAAATTTCAAAGAATTGGCGAGATAAATAAGAGAGTTTTTAATAGGTAAATTATAACGCATAAATTCAAAAATTAAATCTTCTTTTCTTTCAAAAGCTTTTTTGTAATTCAAAAAATCTTTATAAGCATCTTTATAATGACTTTTAAAAAATTCATTACTTTCCAGTTCTTCAATTAACGCTCTTATCCGATTGATTTTTTTAGAAATTTTGTCGTTATTGTAATATAAAAAAAGACTGCTGTAGAGTAAATTATAATTTAATCTATTTTCCGCATTTTCAAGTCTGTTTAAATTATACATTATGCTATAACTGTTAAAATAATACTTTTTTGCATAAAAACTAAAACTTATTATCACTCCTATGGCAATTAATCCCATAATAATTAAAAAATAAATCTTAAAAGACAGATTCTTCAATTTTTTCATCATTTACCTCTTAATATTTCAGGAATTTCTCCGGTTAAAGTCTTTAAAAACGCTTCAATATAATTGATATCCTCTTTTGGAATATCAATTCCAAGATTATATTTCCCCATAAGATATATCGCTTTTTTTAAACTTTTAACACTGCCGTTATGAAAATAAGGAGCAGTTAACGCTATATTCCTAAGTGTCGGCACTTTATAAACGTATTTATCTTCTTTTCTTTTTGTCACTTCGTATCTATCAAGTCCTCTTGGAATTTTTATATCTTTTATAAAAACTCCTAATTTTTGAAACGAGTTTCCACCGATATTGATTCCGTTATGACATGTAATACAACCATATGATTTAAACAAAAAATATCCTCTTTTTTCTTTTTCGCTTAAAGCATTTTTATCACCTCTTAAATATCGATCGAATTTACAATTAGGCGTAATTAAAGTCTTTTCAAATTCAGCAATGGCATCATAGACCATATCATCGGTTATATAATCTTTATTGTAAACTCTTTTAAAAAGACTTTTATATTTAAGACTTGAGTTTAATCTTTTCTCAAGAGTTTTTTTATCCATATCCATTTCTTCCGGATCATGATTAGCCATCATAGCCTGTTCTTTTAAATCTTTTGCCCTACCGTTCCAAAACTGCCAGCAATTATATCTTGCGTTATATACCGTAGGAGCGTTCATAGGCTTGTCACTTCTTTCAAAAACTCCTATCGAATACTGAACACAATCCGCCCCACTGCATTGGGGTTTATGACATGAAACACAGGCAATTTTTTTATCTTTTGACAATATAGGATCAAAAAACAATATCTTACCAAGTATAGCTTTTTCTTTATTAATGTTTTTTATTTTCAAAGGAATAGGATCAATAGGTTCTTGAGCAAATAATAAAACAAAAAACAATATAAACATTATACTTTTCAATTTTTATCCTTTATATATTTACATTCAACTCTTTTTAACTTTTCTTCAAAATTGGCACTTGGAAAATCCAATTTGCTCATACTCGCAATAGTCCCTTTTCTTATATTATCGTAAGGATGAGTATATAACTTAAATCCTAACTTATAAAGCGCACATCTAACAGGCGTCGCTACCGAATAAGTTGTAATCACTCCTTTTTTATTAAGAATTTTTTTTATATCATTAAAATATTCTATACTCCATAATTCTTTATTTACTTTTGGAGAAAAGGCGTCCTGATAAACAATATCGACATTTTTTAGAGTTTTTATATAGTCTCTCGCATTTTTTATTGATATTTCAATAAAAACATCGTCATCTTCATAATAAAAATCAGTACTTAGCTTTTCTATAATATGCTTAATTTTTTCAAACTCTTTTGGATAGTCAAAATTTTTGAGACTTCTTACAAGTTTTTCATCAAGTTCGGGAGAATATATTTTTAATTTTACGCCTTTTGGTTTATTTAAAACGCTTAAAAGTGTATTGTACCCCAGGCCATAACAGATATCGAGTATTTTAATTTCACCGCCAAAATAGTCGTTTTGTTTTGCCACTTCAAAAGCCGGGTAAATATGTTTATATAAACTCTCCGTCACGGCACCTTCACATGAATGATAACATTCTCCGTAAATTTCGTTCTTTAACGTAACCGTACCATCTCGTGTCAGCACCTCTTTCATAAATTCCCCTTATAAAATTTCCTCTATAATCAGTTGAACTTCTCTTTGATAGTAATTATTTTCATTTACAGAAAATTTAAAAGTAATTACTTCCCCAAACTCACCGTCATATCTAAAAATAACAGCAGGAAGATAAAATCCGTTTTGATGAAGAATCAGTTTATAATGATTGTCTTTTAAATTTTGAATATGTTTTACTTCCGCGGTAGCAATAAATTTAGGCTTAGGATTGGCTTCGCCATATGGCTCAAAGCTTTTAATAATATCCAATAATTCTAAATCTATTTCGCTAAAAGGAAGTTCGCCTATTACAAAATCTTCAATAAAAAAATCCTCATCTTTATATTGTAAAACTTTTTTATTTAAAGCTTCCTTAAATTTTTCAAAATTTTCTTCTTTTATTGATAATCCGCAGGCCATTTTATGCCCCCCGAAACCTTCAAGCATCTCTTCACATTCTTCAACCAAAGAAAATATGTCGATATTTCCAAGACTTCTGCCGCTTCCCTTTAGTATTCCCTCTTTTTGACTAAAAACAATCGCCGGTTTTTTATATTTATGAACAAGTCTGCTGGCTATTATCCCCACAACCCCTTCATGATACTCGCCCTTTACGACAATAAATCCGTCATCTTCTTCAACTTCTATACATTGGATAATCTCTTTTTCTATCTCTTTTCTTAAATTATTAAGCCCGTCAAGTTCTAAAAAAAGCCTGAAAGCTTCTTCATCGTCTTTTGAGGTTAAAAACTCAAAAGCAACTTTTGCGTGAGCAACCCTGCCAGCTGCGTTTAATCGCGGTGCTATTTGAAAAGCAATATCTTCAGCTCCAAGCTCTTTATTGAAATATCTTTTTATCGCCCTGCTAAAAGGTTTTATAGCTTTATTTAATCTTTTAAGACCCATATTCACAAGTGTTCTATTCATATGTGTTAAGGGCATTACATCTGCTATTATGGCTATCGCCAAAATATCGAGATATTCCCTTAAATCTATTTGAAGTTTCATTTCATGTTTCAAAGCCGCACACAAATACCATGCGACTTCTGCTCCGCATATCTCTTTAAAAGGAAAATCAGGAGACGTCTTGGGATTAACTATCGCCAAAGCATTTGGCAATCTTATACCTTCTTTATCTATCAAGGGAGTATGATGGTCGGTAATTATTAAATCAATTCCTTTTTTCTTACAAATTTCAGCTGCATCAAAAGAAGTTATGCCGTTATCTACAGTTATAATCAAATCCGCTTTTATCCGTTCCAAAAGTCCCGGAGTTAAACCGTATCCGTCTTCAAATCTATCAGGTATCACCACCTCAAAATCAGCCCCGCAAAAATTTAAAAATTCGCTTATAATAGCACTGCTGCTAACCCCGTCAACATCATAATCCCCTATTATCACTATTTTTTCACCGGAGTCAATTGCTAGTTTTATTCTTTTTGAGGCTTTATTTATATCGCTTAGAAGTGAAAAATGAGGGATTGAAAGGGAGTTAATCTCCTCTATTCGTTTTGAGAGAATCTCTCTTATTTTTTCTTTTGTGAGCATTATTTGTTTTTATAAGCATTTTCTACAAAAGACATTATTACTTTATTCGGAGATTTTAATTTATTTGTAAATTCCGGATGGAACTGTACTCCGACAAACCACGGATGGTCTTTTAATTCCACAGCTTCTATAAGCCCTTCTTTACTTTTTCCGCTTACAATCATTCCGTGCTTTTCAAGATCTTTTTCATAAGTCGCGTTTACTTCATATCTGTGGCGATGTCTTTCAATAACTTTATCAGTTTTATAAGCCTCATGAAGTTTGGTATTAGGTTTAATCAAACACTCATAACCGCCAAGCCTCATAGTTCCTCCAAGAGGAGATGTATGGGTCCTTATCTGTTTTTGACCGCTGGCATCAATAAATTCATCAATCAGATAAACCACCGGCTCACTGGTATCTGGGTCGAATTCTTGAGAATTTGCGTATTTAAGCCCGAGTACGTTTCTAGCAAATTCAATTACCGCCAATTGCATACCAAGACAGATTCCAAGATAAGGTACTTTGTTCTCACGCGCATATTTAATGGCTTTCAGTTTACCCTCAACGCCTCTCTCACCAAATCCTCCGGGTACCAGAATACCGCTTATTTCACTAAACACATTTTTAATTTCTTCATCACTCATATTTTCGAGTTTTTCACTGTCAATCCATTCGATATCCACTCTCATATCAAGATGGGCTCCGCTGTGAATCAATGCTTCTATTAAAGATTTATAAGATTCTTTAAGCTGTAAATATTTACCCACAAAAGCAATTTTTACTTCTTTTTGAGGAGAAATTATTTTTTTCACCAAATAATTCCATTCGGTCATATCCGGATGAAGTTCTCCCAAATCAAGCTGTCTGGCGATAGGTTTTAAAATATCCTGATTTAAAAAGTTTAAAGGCACCTGATAAACAGTAGGAGCATCCACCGCTTCTATCACCGAATCTCTTTCCACATCACAGGAATCGGCAAGTTTTTCTTTTAAAGATTTAGGGAGAGGTTTTTCGGTTCTACATACTATCATATGAGGTGTGATTCCTATACGTCTAAGTTCCTGGACGCTGTGCTGAGTAGGTTTTGTTTTAAGTTCTCCTGCCGCCTTAATATAAGGAATAAGTGTAACATGAACGAACATTGCGTTGTTTTTACCAACCTCATGTTTAATTTGTCTAACCGCTTCTAAAAACGGAAGCCCTTCGATATCACCTACGGTCCCTCCAAGCTCAACTACTACAACATCTACATCTTCGGCAACATTTTTTATTCTTCTTTTAATTTCATCCGTAATATGAGGAATAATTTGAACCGTTTTTCCAAGATAATCTCCACGGCGCTCTTTTTCTATTACGCTTAAATATACCTGACCTGTGGTAAAATTGTTTTTCTTGCTTAAATTTTTATTTAAGAATCTCTCATAGTTACCGATATCAAGATCCGTCTCGGCTCCATCTTCCGTTACGAACACTTCCCCATGCTCAAAAGGACTCATAGTCCCTGGGTCAACATTAATATAAGGGTCTATTTTTACCATTGAAACCTTAAGTCCACTATGCTGTAAAAGTGTTGCGATTGATGCTGAGGTTATACCTTTTCCAAGGGAGCTTAAAACACCACCCGTCACAAATATAAATTTTGTCATTAATTCCCTTTTTTTTATGAAATTATATCATTTTAAAGCGTCAATTTCCTTATCAAAATAACTAGGAAGATCATCATAAGGATTTGAATCGTTTTCATCGGTTATGTAAAGATATTTACAGTGTTTTACTGAAATAATTTCTCTCATCTGCTCTTCAGTGGCGTTATAAACAATAATCGAACTTTTATCGGCATAAATATTACATGATTCATTAGGCAATTTTTTAGCTTCTCCTTCATATACAACGATATTGTCGGCTATTTTAAAATAAGCGCTTATCGGCATTGTCCCGGGATTTAAAACTACAAAAAAGTCCCCTTTTGATTTAATATAATCATATAAATCTTTATAATAATCAAGTTTATCGGCTCCCGTTGCCGTCTCATCTATAAAAAAACCTTCGATTTGCGGATAAAGCTCAAACCACGTATCGATATCGTCTTTTACCAAATCTATATCCCTGTCTCCCCATTTAGTATACACATATCCGATAGGACGTTTATCATAAGCCACTAAATCACTTATAAATTTTTCATATTTTTCGTCTTTTAAACTCCCTGGACCGTTTGCGGGATTTACTATCACCATTTCGTCAATTGAAGCATTCACAACCTTGTCCCAAAGACTCTGATTATAAAAATAAGCGGGAATAATAAGACCTCTTTCTTCTTTTTCCACAACACTAATCCCACAACCTATTAAAAAAAACATAAATAGAATATAAATTATTTTTTTCAATTCCCTCTCCTTTTTTACAATTATAATAAATTTTGAGATGTAAAAATTTTTTGATATAATTTTACCTCAAAAATTAAAAGAAAGGTGGTGAGAGCAGTGCCAGGAATCGTAGTACATCCAGGAGAAGATTTCGAATCTGCTTACAGAAAGTTCAAAAGACAAGTTGACAGAAACTTAATCGTAGTTGAAGTTAGAAAGAGAAGATTTTACGAGCCGCCGAGTGAAAGACGCAAAAAAGAGAAAATCGCTACTCGTAAAAAAATCCTTAGAAAACTTTGGATGCTTAGAAGATACGAAAGCAGATTATAATCTGCTTCCTCTTCTTTTCGTTTTTAAAAAATCTATTCACAGACTCTAAATATTAACCTTAACATTTTTTAAATTCTACTCTTGGCATTATTTTTAAATCTTTATAATCGCTAAACATTTTCTTATTATACATCTCAACAGCGGCTCTTGCTATCATTGCGGCATTATCGCTTGTATATTTCATCTCCGGATAAAAAAGCTTAAATCCGAATTCATTTGATAATTTTTCAAATTCATCTCTTAAAGCAAGATTCGCACTCGCCCCTCCCACTATTGCGAAGTTTTTAGGTTTATATTTTTTTATGGCTCTTTTAGACATAAAAACCAGATGTTCTATCGCTTTTTTTTGAAAAGAAGCAGCTATGTCTTCTTTTTTGTATTTGCCTTCTTCAATAGCAAGTCTTACGGCGTTTTTAATGCCTGAATAACTAAACTTGATATCCGAAGAATTTTTAAGAGGCAAAGGTAATTTTACAATATCCTGTCCTTTTTGCGCCAGTTTTTCAATAACAGGACCACCCGGATATCCGAGCCCCAGCATTTTAGCCACTTTATCAAAGCTTTCCCCAAAACTGTCATCAAGAGTAGTTGCTATTTCACATACGTCGTTTATGCCGTTGAAGTTAAGTATTTTCGTATGACCGCCGCTTACCAAAAGCACCATCATCGGTTTTATCTCTTCTTTCCCGATAAAAAGCGAATAGATATGACCTATTAAATGATTTACTCCTATAAGCGGAATATTTAAAGAAATACTAAGAGCCTTTGCCATCATAACCCCTTCTTGAAGCGTGACACTAAGCCCCGGCGCATTAGTCACGGCTACGGCTTTAAGATGCGGGAAAAATTCTTTTGTTTCACTTAAAATTTTAGGAAGTGCCTCTGCGTGAAGACGACTGGCAAGCTCAGGGACCACACCCCCGTATTTGCTGTGTTCAAGTTCTTGGGATATTTTTTTGTGAAAGAGCAGTTTTTTGGTTTTAATCTCCATAACGCCTATAGAAGTGTCATCGCAACTACTCTCAATAGCCAGAATCATATATTTTTCCTTTTTTAAACGAATTTTAACATTAAATTATTATATAATTAAAGAATAATACCCTAAGGAGAATACAATGAAAGTTTTATTAGTGGAAGATGATAAAAAACTTGCTAAAATTATTGAAGAGGGACTGAAAAAACAAAATTTCAGGATAGACGTAGCATATGACGGGGAAGAGGGATTATATCTTGCTAAAAACAATCAATATGATGTTATGATAATAGACTGGATGCTCCCTAAAATCAGTGGAATTGAGCTTATTAAAAAACTAAGAGAAGAAAACATTCACACTCCGGCTCTTATATTAACGGCAAAAAGCGATATCGACGATAAAGTGGAAGGATTAAGCGTAGCGGACGATTACCTTACAAAGCCTTTTGATTTTGACGAGCTTATAGCAAGATTAAAAGCGCTTTTCAGAAGAAGTAAAAAACTCCCGGAAAATATTATAAGAGTAGGTGATTTGGAAATGAATCTAGACACCAAAGAAGTAAAAAGGGCCGGAAAACCGATCGAACTTATGGCAAAGCAGTTTGAGCTTTTAAAACTTCTTATGATAAACAAAAATAAAATAGTTACCCCTGAGATGATAGAGCAGAATTTATGGGAAATGAACGAAGAGAGACACTCAAACGTAATTACCGCTCATATCTCTTATATCAGAAAAAAGATCGATAAAGGATTTGACAAAAAGCTTATTAAAACCATCAGAGGAATGGGATACAAAATAAGCGATGAATAATTACAGAAACGAACTTTTTTATAAATACGCTTTTGTATTATTTTTTATTATCGCCTTTTTCGAAGGCGCATTAATGTTTTCTCTTATTAAATCTTTTGATATTCATCTAAAAGACAAGTTAGAATTGATAGCTTCGCAAATAAACCCGGAAAAACTTATCCATAATAAAGATGAAATACTGAAATTACAGCAAAAATATAAAATTTTTCCCCTTTATATTCAATTTATTAAAATAAACGGTAAAAAAGCCCCGCAAGAGTATAAAGAAGGTTTCAAAACGGATAAGCTAAAAGCTTTTTTAAGGAATGAAAAAGTTTTGACATATACCGTCAAAAAAGGCGATTATATCGTCAAAATTTCAACTCTTTATTCAACAAACGACGATAAAATTACTATAATAAAATTTATTTCGATAGTAATTTCTTTTATAATTTACCTTATATCTTTACTGGTGGGATATAAATTTATCGACACTATAGCCAACCAGATAGATTTGACATTTAAAAAACTTAAAAACTTCAATTCAAACGTGTCGCATGAGCTTAAAACTCCTCTTACCATTATGAAAAGCGAAATTGAACTTGCTTTAATGAATAAAGAAAAAGACTGCGAAAGAATATTAAAAGACATTTTAGAAGAAATAAATTACATAAGTGATATTACCGACAAATTACTATTTTTAACTAAAAACTATTCAAAAAACAAAAAATTTGAAGTAGTTGATTTAGAAGAGATTATTTTGGAACTATATGAAAAATATGGAAATAAAATTGAATTCACATTTGATTTTGGAGATGACGAATATGAAATTATGGGAGATAAAACCCTTTTAAAAATTGCCCTGAGTAATATAATCGAAAATTCCATTAAATACGGAGCCAATAAAATAAATTTTGTGCTTGATAAATTTAAAAACAGGATTATTTTAAGAATCATAGATAATGGAATCGGAATTCCAAAAGAAAAACTGCCTTTTATTTTCGATGAGTTTTACAGAGTGGACGAATCGCACAATAAAGAAATTAAAGGATTCGGACTGGGACTTAGTATCGTAAAAAACATATTAAATCTTCACAAAGCAAAAGTCAACGTAAAAAGCGAAGGAGGAGTTGAATTTATTATTGAATTTCCGGCAGTAAATCAAAAAAATTTGAAGAACGTTTAATACATCTTTCATAAGTACATATCTCGAAATCCTCTCCTTTTCTAAATAAAATATACGGATAAATTGTCTCTACTTCAAATCTTGGCTCTTTTGCGGTGATTACAAACGCCTTTTTGCTTTTTAAATATGCTTTTGTAATACTCGGATAATATAAAGGATAATGATTGATATAGTAGCCTCCCTTTTTTATTATAAAATCCGCTTCCTTTTTTAATCCCAAATCAAAATTTAAAAGCGCCAAATCCAAGAAATCGTTTGCCAATACACTTAAACTCGAAGCATAAGCACTGTCGCTAAAATCAGCCGGTACCATATGGGATTTATTCATATACCATTTATCTTTCTTAAAAATTTTTACTTCGTTTGAGAGTTTTTTTGCCATTTTTAAATATTTTTCTTCATATGTATGTTCATAAGCATCAATTAATGCTTTAATAAAATAAGCATAATCTTCCAAAAGCGCTTCTTTTTTTGCGTTTTTGTTTTTATTATAGCTGTGATAAAGTTTATCTTGATACATCTCTTTTAAAAGTTCTTCAAGAGCATTTATTGCTTCTGAGTTATATTTTTTATTAAATTCTCCCGCCTTAAAAAGAGTGCTTATTATCATAGCGTTCCAGGCAGTTATTTTTTTCGTATCGATAAAAGGGAATTCTCTTTTTTCTCTTATCTTTTTTAATAAATTCAGGGCTTTTTCATAATTTTTAGGCTTTTCCCCATGAATTGTAGGATTATTTTTGCCGTTAAAGTTTCCGTATTTTTTAATTCCAAAATATTGTAAAAGCCCCTCTTTGTTTTCAAATTCGCCAAAAGCTTCATTAACCTCATCAAATTCATACACGAAATATTTACCTTCTGCCCCCTCACTGTCCGCATTACTCGCACTAAAAAAAAGCCCTGAAGTATCCCTGTATCTTTTAATAAACTCATCTAAACTTCTGAAAGCAACCTCCTTAAAAAGAGGATTTTTTGTTATTTTGTACCATCTAAGATAAACTAAAGGCAGGTTTGCGTTATTATAAAGCATTTTTTCAAAATGAGGGACTTCCCATTTAGCATCTGTAGAATATCTGTAAAAGCCTCCTTCTATCTGATCAAAGATACCGCCTTTTGCCATTTTTTCGAGTGTTAAATCAATTCTTTTTTTTATTTCTTCATCTTTTGTAATAGTATAAACATCTATAAGTAAATCAAAAGCGCTCTCCATCGGAAACTTTGGAGCACCTTTAAATCCGCCCTCTTTCATATCGATTTCAGCTAAGGCTTGTTCTTTTATTTTTTGTAAAACATTTTCGCTAATTTCTTCTTTAAATTCACGATTTTCGTTTGCTTTAAAAAACTTTTCAAAATTATCTGTTATTTCTTTAATCTTTTGTGGATTTTCCCTCCAATCTTTGGCAATAGCCGTAAGTATCTCTTTAAACCCGGGACCAAATTGAGAATAATGCGCTGGAATATACGTCGCTGCATAAAAAGGTTTTTTATCGGGTGTCATAATAATCGTAAGAGGCCATCCTCCGCCTCTTTTATTCATCAGCTGATACACTTTTTGATAATATTTATCGATATCTGGCATCTCTTCTCTATCCACTTTTATTGAAACGTAATATTTATTTAAAATATCCGCTATTTCTTTGTTTTTAAAACTTTCTTTTTCCATAATGTGACACCAGTGACATGTCGAATAACCTATACTTAAGAATATAAGTTTGTTCTCTTTTTTTGCTTTTTTAAAAGCCTCATCTCCCCACTCATACCAATCAACAGGATTATCGGCATGGGCTAAAAGATAAGGACTGTCGCTTTTGCTTAATTGATTTGCCATAATAAAAATTCCTATTAAAAATATTATTATTTTTTTCATCCGTTACCTTACATCAAAAAAGATAATTTTTGTCCAATTTAATTTATACCGATTTTTTGGTATTATAACCATAAAAAATGGGGACAATGAAAAATATTATACTCTTTTTAACTTCTATTTCCTTACTTTTCGGTATAGAATACTCCAAAAAAGAAAAAGAATTTTTAAAAAATCATCCCGTTATATATTTCAGTGCTATGGAATATTGGCCAATAGATAAATG
>JAMOTL010000013.1 GCA_027062285.1 Nautiliaceae bacterium | reverse complement strand
TTATACTCTTTTTAACTTCTATTTCCTTACTTTTCGGTATAGAATACTCCAAAAAAGAAAAAGAATTTTTAAAAAATCATCCCGTTATATATTTCAGTGCTATGGAATATTGGCCAATAGATAAATGCAGAGACTCCTTACATACCAATTATATAAAACTCCTTAATAAATACGGACACCTGAATATCCAGCCGATTTATTACAAATATTGGGCTGAAGGATTTGAAGCGGCAAAAGAAGGAAAAACTTTCAGAATAATGGCACTTAGTCATTCAAAAAAAAGAGAAAAATTTTTCTTTTATACTCCTACATACAATAAAAAAGGAATAAAATGATATCTATTAAATATCATGAAAAGACAAAACATTACCCCAACAGATTTGCTAAATCTTTAGGGTATCTTGACTGGGCCAACCAGCCAAATCCGTACAAAAGTTACTATAAAGCCCCGAAAATTCCTCTGAAAATATTTACTATACAGCCTCTTTCTTATGAAAGACTGTATACAAAAAATCCTACTAAAGAGATGAATTTAAGTACCATATCTCAGTTTTTTGAATACTCTTTGGCTCTAAGCGCCATAAAAGAGTATATGAATTCAAGGTGGGCGGTGAGAATAAATCCTTCAAGCGGAAATTTACATCCTGAAGAGAGTTATTTGATTGTAGAGAAAAGCGTATATCATTTTAACGTAAAAGAGTTTGCCCTTGAAGAGATAGCAAAAAGCGATGAGGTTTTGGTAAAAAACGGAGCGGTGTTTGTTTTAACTTCCATTCCTCTAAGAGAATCTTGGAAATATGGGGAAAGAGCTCTTAGATATTGTCTTTTGGATTCAGGACATGCAATAGCGGCGGCAAGATTTAGCGCAAATCTTCTTGGATGGAATATGAAATACATCGATGAATATCCAGAGAGCAAACTTGAAAAACTTATAGGACTCGATAAACAGTGCTTTTATCAAAATGAAGAAGAAATATTTGAGGCTGCTTTTTATCTTTATACGGAAAAAAAACCTGAAATTAATTTTAAAGCTTTCGAAAAGCTTGAATTTTTACTTGATTATTCTTCTTTAACCAAAGAATCAATAAGATGGGAGATTATTTTTGAAACGGCAAAATATCTTAAAAGAGAAGAGCCATTTAGACCTGAATTTAAAAATTTTCCAATATCCTTTAATCCTTCAATATTTAACGCATTCGAAATAATAAAAAACAGAAGAAGCGCGCTCGAATACAAACAAAAATACATTAAAAAAAAAGAATTCTTGGATATTTTGGATAAAACCCTTCCAAGAAATATCCCGCCTTTTGACACTAACGCAATATTAAATAAAATAAACTTTGTAATTTTTGCTAACCGTATAGAAGGACTTGAAGAGGGAATTTATTATTTTGACAGAAATGAAAATTCTTTAGAAATTATAGAAAAAGGCGATTTCAGCGAAGCCGCAAAATTCGTAAACTGCGTTCAGGATTTAGGAAAAGACAGCGCTTTTACCATCTCAATGATAATAGATAAAAACGAAATAAAAGAAGACTTTTATTATAAACTTGCAATGTTTGAGGCCGGGATAATCGGTCAGATTTTATACTTAGAAGCTGAAGCTAAAAATATAAGAGGTTGCGGTATCGGATGTTTTTTTGATGATTTAATAAGTATTGAAATTCTAAATAATCCGGATATTTTAACGCTGTATGATTTTAGCATAGGCGAACCGATAGTAGATGAAAGAATAATTCCTATAAAAGCAAATGAGGGAAGAATTTTTTAATTTTTTTCTATCTTTTCGGCTATTTGAGTTAGCTTTTGTATATATTCTTTTAAAAGAGTCATAATATCTTTCATAAATTCCCCTTTTTAGGGGAATTATATCAAAAAATAAAATTAATGTACCGCTTTATATCTGTCTAATTCTCTTTGAACGTTTCTCATTTCCTGTTCTATTTTTCTAATATATTTTTGAATTCTTTGTTCGTGAAGAAGTTTTTTCTCTTCAAGTTCGGCTTCTTTTTTTACTAAATCATTTTCTTCCATTACAAGTTTTTGATATTGTTCTTTAAGTTCTTGAATTTTAGCTTTTCTCTCTTCAAGTTCTTTTAAAAGTCTTTGTCTGTCTCTTTCAAGCATCTCGATTTCTCTGTCAGTTTCAGCTTCAAGAGTTTTTTGCATAATTCTTTTTATATGATTTTTAATATCGTGAATTCTCGATTCATGTTCTTTAATTTCTCTTGTAATTGATAATAATTCAGTTTCAATTTCCTGTAATCTGTTTTTGATAGGTTCTAATTCTTTTAAAATTTCAGCTAATTTCTTTTTTTCTTTTTCAAGTGCTTTTGTAAGCTTTCTTACCACACCTTGTAATTCTTCTACGAATACTTCCATATTCCCCTCCTTTTTTTTAATTATGTTAAATTATATAATATTAAACACAGATTGTCAATAAAGTTTATATAAAATGACTAAAACTAATAAAATTTAATAAAAGACAATAAAAAAAGAAAAACAATGTGGGGTCAGTCACTAGTCTAGTAAAAGAACCCCAGAGACCTGCGGCACAGAACGAGAGGAGGTGCTCTGCTCCCTTCCGGGCCTGAAGCGTTGCCTCCTCCCGCCCTTGCACAGGGCTGGGGCAGATGAAATTATACCATAATTTTTAAATTTTTACTCTTTTTTTATCTTAATTTCAAAAGGAACACTATCTTTTATATGTAAATCCTGCTGAGGAAAAGGAATTCCTATACCAGCCTCATTTAAAGCTTTATAAATCATTTTTAAAAATTCGCTTTTTGTGCGTCTTGGTCTTCTGGCATATTCTCCTTTTACCCATACGAACAATTCAAAATTAAGAGAACTATCACCCATTTCTATAAAAACGATTCTTGGTGTAACATCAAATTTCGGATGTTTTTTGATATACGGAAGATGGGATTTTTCCAAAGTACTCAAAATAATTTTTTCAACATTCTCAATTTTAGTTCCGTATTCAACTCCAAACGGAACTCTAAATCTTACTAAATCATCATTAAGCGTCCAGTTTATTACGTTGTTTTGAATAAAAGTCTGATTCGGAATAATTAAATCTATATTGTCATTAGTCCTAATAACAGTGGAACGCATTGAAATATCGACTACTTCTCCTTTTGTATTTTCATCTATCTGAATATAATCTCCCACTTTCATGGAATTTTCAAACATTAAAATAATACCGCTGACAAAATTACTCACTATATTTTGAAGACCAAAACCTATACCAACTGATAAAGCACCCGCTATTATCGTAAGAGAACTTAAATCAAGACCTACGGATTTCAAAGCGGTTAAAAAAGAAACCGCTAAAATGGTGTAATAACCGAAATTACCTAATAAAGTAGCGACTGAATGAGATATTTTATATTTTTTTCTAATCTTATAAATAGTTTTTTTATAGTATTTACCTATATACCATCCCACAATCAAAATAAAAAACATCAAAGCGAAATTAACCGGAGTTATCGTTTTATCACCTACGTTAAAAAGAGGATAATTGATTATTTTTTTAATATTTTTAAGTGTTATTTCCGCTTCTTTTTTAGTATTATAAATAATCAGTTTGGAACCAAACGCCTTTTGTTCGAAATCTCCAATTATTTCACTTACGGCTTTGTAATATTTTTCTCCAAGATGTTTAGAATAATTTAATACTTCGTCATCATCCTCAAAAGCTTTTTTATCACGATTTTTAATATCGTTTAACCAAATAATTAACTGGTTTTTAAACAATTCCTTGTATATTCTTTTTTGGTTCTGATAATAAAGATTTAATTTTTTTTCTATCTCTTCTATTTTTGTTTTGTTATCTAAAATCTGCCACTTTTGAAGTTCGATATTTAGTTTCTCATAATATCTTTGAGCCTCAATAAACTGTTTTTTTAATAAACTTATTTCATTTTGTGCTTTTTTAATATCAAAATCAACCTCTTTTAATTTACTAAACAAAAAGTTTTCAAGTTTTGGAAACTTTTTTTGTAAATCTTCCAGCCTTTTTTCGTAATATTCTTTTAATTTTTTATAATAAATATACTGAAGCTCCTGGGTAGTATTTTTATAATTTTTTAAAATAACACTTTTTTCATTAAGCTCTTTGATTTTATCCGGCAAAGATTCCAACTCTTTTTTTAACTCTATCAGTTTTAATAAAGCTTGTAAATACTCTTTTTCATTTTTTATATTAAATTTTAAATCCAAAGGCTTATATTTTATTTCTTTTATTTTTTTATATAAAACAATATCAAGATTATATTCAGGTGAATTTTTTGGAACTTTTTTTATTAACTCATCTATATTTTGAGCGAATAAATTTACAAACACTAAAATAATTAAAAAATATTTCAATTTTTAGCCTTTAAAATAGGTTTTATATGTAATTTATGTAAGTCAAATTTCAAACCTGCCAAATATGTAACGATTACAACACTTATTCCGGTAGGAATTATTACATTATAATCATAAGTCATCTCCAAAGCTAAAACGACAGCTGTCAAAGGCAGTTTCATATTTACACCCATAAATACAGCGGCACCAATAGCAGCGAAATAAAAAGGCTCTATTTCAAACGGAAAACATAAATTCATAACCTCTCCAAATCCATATCCTACAAGTGTCCCTATACTCATAAGAGCTATAAATATTCCTCCTACGGCATTTGCGTAAATAGATACGCTTGTAGCAATAATTCTTAAAACTATTATAATAAAAATCATCCATAAGGGAAAATGAATCGAATTATTAATAAAAATTTTAACTACCTCATGACCGCTGAACGCTCCGTATGGAGTGATTAAAAGAATCGTTCCTATTACAAACCCACCGATAAGGCCAAAAATATAATTTTTATAAGGTAAAAATCTTTCTGTAAGTTTAATATTCAAAAGTTTTAAAACTTTATCTTTTAAAGCTAAATAAAAAAATACAAAAAAAGTAATTACGGGAATAAATAATACGGTAGCAATAATATATCTATATTCTATAAATTTTCCGGTAGAATAATTAAAAATCAGAGACTCTAAAAAATGAAAAGCCACGCTAAAAGCAATTACACTGCTTATAATCAAATATCCGGCAAAATCTCTGACAAATTCATATGCTAAATTTTCTATAGCAAACATAATCCCCGTCACAGGCGATACGAATATAGCGGCTATACCGCTGCTTGCACCTATGCTTAAAGATACTTTCAATAAACGTTTCGGGAGTTTTAAAAAGGTATGAATTTTATTCGCAATCATAGCTCCTATAGCCGCACTTGGCCCCTCATTTCCTATAGCAAAACCGCTTGCTATAGAAAGAGCTGAAGCAAAAATTTTTAAAATTAAGTCCTTTATAGTAAAAAAGAGTTTGTTTTTTTCGATAGCTTCGGCTATTTCTCTAACTCCATACTCTTTTACAGCCTTATCTTTTTGAATTAAATAATTTACAATTAAAATAGAACCGATAGGTACAGCATAAATATACCATATAGGCAAACGCGGTATCGTCTCAAAAGGATTACCTAAAAACAATAAATGAGATAAAAAGTTTGTAAGAAGACCGTAAATGACAATAAATATTCCCGCTACAATCCCAATAATTATGGAAGATAAGAGCAGTTTATTAAACATATATCCTCTTTTTTTTTAATTATACAAAAAGAGGAAAAAAATTAGAAGTAAAGTTTTGCAACTACCCTTCTATTTTTAGCTCTTCCCTCTTCAGTATCATTTGAAGCTATAGGATTTTCTTCTCCATACCCTTTATATGATAACTGCTCTTTTGACACTCCTAATTTTATAAGAGTTTCATATACGGCTTTTGCTCTTTTTTCAGATAATTTTTTATTATATGCCGCACTTCCTTTATTGTCAGTATGTCCTTGTATTTCTGCTTTTACTTCAGGATGTTGTTTTAAAAAGTCTGCGAATTTTTGAATTCTTTCCATATATTCAGGTTTGATATTAGCACTGTTGTAATCGAATTGGATCTCAAAGTTAAATAATACCGGACATCCGTTCTGATCAACTTTAAAATCTTTAGGAGTATTCGGACATTTATCTAAATAATCAGCCACACCGTCTCCGTCACTGTCAATAGGACATCCGTTTTGATCAACTTTTACATTTTCCGGAGTATTCGGACATTTATCTAAATAATCAGCCACACCATCACCGTCACTGTCAACAGGACACCCTTTTTCATTTACTTTAACACCCCCAGGAGTACCAGGACATAAATCTTTCACATCAGCCACACCGTCTTTATCTCTATCAATTACCGCTACCGGTTTTGGTTCCGGTTTTTTTTCTACTTTTGGCTCTGTTTTTCCAAATTTATAAACCGCACCTACTAAGATTCCGTAATGGTTGTCATTATTTGAAAAGTCTCTAAGCCCTCTAAGCTCAGCAAAAGCATCCCATTTAGAACTTACTAAATATTTAGCACCAACACCTAAGTCAGCCACCATATTATTATCATATTCACTGCTTACCCATTGATATCCGGCACCGACAAACGCATATGGAGTAATTTTTGAATCTTCAATAGGAAAATAATGTTCCACGTTTACCAAAGCTCTTAAAAGATGTTCATCTTTTACAAGATCTTTATTCCCAAATTTTTCACTTCTTTCAAGTTCGAATCTTAAAACGTGATTTTTAGGAAGATATTTTCCTACTCTTAAATTTAGAAGATTGTAATTTGAAATAGGTGAATGACTCACAGCATTTCTGCCTATAGCACCTCCAACTTCATAATCTGTCGTCGCGAATGCCATCGCAGATAAAGCAGCTATAGCTATTAATGATTTTTTCATCAATTCTCCTTATTTTTTTGTTTATTATATTCCTCTATTGTGACAAAAAAATGATATTATTGTAAATTAGCATACCATAAAGCTCTTATTCCTCCTATTAAAAACAAAAACGCAATAGCGCCGATAATAAGCCCCATAATTCTGGATATAATTTTCAATCCGTTAATTCCTAATATTTTAGAAACATAAATGGCATTTCTAAGAGTT
>JAMOTL010000012.1 GCA_027062285.1 Nautiliaceae bacterium | reverse complement strand
AGCTCTTATTCCTCCTATTAAAAACAAAAACGCAATAGCGCCGATAATAAGCCCCATAATTCTGGATATAATTTTCAATCCGTTAATTCCTAATATTTTAGAAACATAAATGGCATTTCTAAGAGTTACATAAATTATGATCGAAGATATTAAAATGGAAATTAAAAGTATCACTTTTTCTTGTATAGTATGAGCTTTTTCACTTAAAACAATTATGGTAGTAATAACTCCCGGTCCAAAAAGAACAGGAATTGCCAAAGGGATTATAGCCACATCTTCTTTATTTTCAGCTGCGGTATGTTCTTCTTTTGTAGTATTTGTAGGAGCAATTTCTTTACCTTGAATCATATGTAAAGAAATAATAAGTAAAACCACTCCTCCTATGGCTTTAATCGAAGGAATATTTATTCCGAAAATTTTTAAAATCATTCCTCCCATTAACATAGTAATAACACTTGCCGCTAAAACGGTCAAAGATGTTCTTTTTGAAACTTCAGGAATGTCCGAATATTTTACAAGTGAGAGCATAATCGCAGCTGCGGCAATAGGATTTAAAATAGTGATTAATGAAACAATATCGAATAGAAGTAACTTAAACATTTTTAACCTTTAAGCAATAATAATATTATTATATCTAATAATTATACGCTTATTTAATTAAGAAATAATTTTCAATATCTATTCACTTATCTTTTATTAAATATTATTGCCGTTATTTAAATTAACATATTGAATCCGAATAAAGTAGCTTAATAGATGGAGATAAAATTTCTTAAATTATTGTTTTAAATGGATATTATACAAAATACGTATAAAAAATAATTAGCTTTTTTTATTGTTCTTTTTTACTTTAATGCATAGTTTATACAAATAGTTTTTTCTCATTTTATCATGCCAATACATTGCTACAAATAATCCTATAACTATCCCGACTATCCTAAATTCATTACTTATTACAAAAACAAGCGCCATTATGCTTAAAAGAAGCATTACAGGATTGACTTCACTTTTTTTACAATCATCTTTGTTGATTTTTAGCTTTAAAATCATTGCCTTTTTATAATTATTATCAATTCTATATAAAAAACTTTTATCTTTTAAATCAATCCTAAACTCCATATAACCGCCTGTTCTTGAAGGGATATAATTTACATCCACCTTCTTAACCTCATCAAAACTAAAAAACCTGCCGAACACACTAAATCCGTTATCAAATATTTCAATTTCTTGTGTTAAATCTATTTTTTTATTTTTCAAATACGGCTTTAAATATTCCCTAAACTTTTCAAGCTCGTCATCGGTAAAAAGCCACTCAAAAATTTCCTTTTCATCAATAAAAAATTTAACTTTTCTTAATCCCTTAAAATCCCTTATTTCCATATTGACGTTGTTTAATTTATACTCTTCACAACTGTAAGGAAATTTTATCCATCCATCTTTAATTTCAATCTCTTTTTTGTTTTGAAAAGAAAAAATAATTTCTACGAACTCAAAAAAACCAAACAAAGTTACAAAGAAAGCCAAATATTTAATATATTCATTCTCAAAAAGATAATAAAAACACCAAACTAAAAATATTGCAGAAAAAACAACTAAAAATCTTTTTTCAAAATACTTAGAAGATAAGACAAGCTTCATCAATACCTTTTAATATTTTTAAATTACAACCATTTAATCAGATTTAATATTTTAACAAAAACTAAATAAATAGCGAAAAGGTGAGACATGTTAACAATGCCGAAATTACGCTTTTTTTCGATTCATTGTCAGTGAAAAATTCCAGGTTTCTGTCAAGCTGTAGGTATTTGTTGTTGATAAATTTGGCGTAAGTTTCAAGCGTTTCGAATGTATTTCTATACCCAAGTATCTGTGATACATTGAAAATCGAAAGTTCTCTTTTAATGACAAGTGTGGCAAAAGTGTGCCCTGTGTTATACATCACTATTTTTTCGATATTATACTTTTTAAATAAATCATACCACTGATTATGAAGTTTATCCGATGAATAATATCTTTTAGTTGTTTTTGTAATTTACTATAATTTGTAATTACTTATATCTGATTAAATCAGTCATAAGATTATTACCATTGCCAAATTTACTCTCAGTTAATATCCTACGAAAACAACTTACATTATTTGATTTAATTTATAAAAGTAGTAAATTTAATGAGATTTTTATTAAATGGCGGAGAGGGCGGGATTCGAACCCGCGGTACCCGAAGTGGGTACAACGCCTTAGCAGGGCGCCGGTTTCAGCCACTCACCCACCTCTCCATCTGTGGATTGAAATTATAATAAAATTTAAAATATTTTGCAAATAAAATTGGTAAAATTTTAAAATTTTTTAAGGAGAGAGGATGAATAAAAAAATATTACAAACCCTAAAAAAGTTTCTTAAAGGAAATAAAGGAGAGGAAGAAGTTTTAGAGTCGATAATAGAAATACTTAGAAAAAACGGAGACGATAACTATTATTTAATTCCAAAAGCAACATTTAAAGATTTAAACGGCTCTATAGAAATTGACTTGTTGCTTTTACATCCTATTTTCGGTCTTTACATTATAGAAGTAAAAAACTGGGAAAAATTAGAAATAACTCAAGAAAACAATCCTTTCGCCCAAGCAAATCATTATCAGGATTTTTTACTCTCAATACTTAAAGACGAATTTAAAAAAGTTCCGATAAACGTGGAATACAGAGTAGTTTTCCCTAAAATCTCAAAACAACAAGCAGAAGAATTTTTTAAACAAAATCCATATTATAAAAATTATGAAAATCACGCATTTTTTAAAGAAGATTTACAAGAGAGCAATATTTTTAAAAGATTTTTCAATTCCACCAATCCTATCATTCCAAACAAAAAAGAGTTCACTCAAATAGCAAAAATTTTAGTCCCTACAGACAAATTAAAAGAAAAAAAAGTTATTCCAATAATTACAAAAGACGAAATAATATTTTTCGACCAAAAGCAGCTTAGTATTCTTAACGGATATACGGGAGGATTTAGAATCATAAGAGGAGTAGCAGGTACCGGCAAAACGGTAATATTAACCAACTTCGTATCAAACAGACTAAAAGACCACGATGATGAAAAATTTCTTATATTGTGTTTTAATAAAAAACTCGCAAATGATTTAAAAACTTCATTTTCAAAAGAACAGAGAAAAAATATAGAAATTCATTCGGTATTTGAATTTTTAAAAATTATAGGATTTAATTTTGAAAAAGTAGGTATTAATTTACAGACTTCTTTTGAGGATAGATACAAAATTTTTGAAAGCACTCCAGCTTTAAAAGGAATTTAGAGAAAAACTAAGAGAATATTTAAAAACAAATCCGATTGATTATTTCTTAGCTGATGAAACACAGGACTTACCTACGGGTTTTGTCAGAATGATTCATGAAGAAATTAACGACACTATTTTATTTATCGACGAAGCCCAAAGATTTTATCCATATACCATGAAAAGCATAGCCGATGTATTCCACCATCCTAAATTTAAAGAAAAAAAATCTATGAGAGGAAGAGTTAAAAATCTAAAAAATGTATACAGAACTCCAAGCAATATAGCAAAATGCGCTTTTGAGATATTAAGTTTTGATAAATCAATAAACGATTATTATAAAAAATCTTTTTATTTAAAAGATAACTTTTTAAATGATATCAATTTCGTTTTAGAAGACGGAAAAATAGAGATTGAAGATTTTGATGATTTTGAAAAGTTAAAAGAAATTATAAAGAACTTAGATGATGATGAAGAAAATATCATTTTAACTTATACTAAAAAATCCAGAGAGGCAATTACTAAAATAGTAGATAATCTTAATAAAAAAAATGTCAAGGTTATGACAATGGCATCTGTAAAAGGATTAGAAGCTCAAAATATTATTATTCACAATTTCGGCAAATTTTTAGCAAACAATTCAAAACAAAAAGACGTTTTTTACAGACAAATTTACGTATTGCTAACCAGAGCTCAAGAAAAAATAACTCTTTCTATTTCTAATGAAGCCGAACTTTTGGCAAATCCGGAAACTGAAAAAATCTTAAATATTTTAAAAGAGTACCAAGAAAAGACAAAAGATATAACAACTAATACCAATTCTCAAAATATAAGACTTGCTAAAATAAAACCTATTTTAAAAGAAGTAAAAGAAGGTGCGGAATTAATAGTAACGGGAGCAGAGCTTTTTGGGGTAATAGCCGGGCTTTTTACCCTTTAGTGAACCCCGCAAGCATTTTCTGGTTTAATTTCTTCTATCTCGCCTTTTAAAAATCTTTCAATACTTTCTCCTACCGTAGGAGATACATTATCAAAATATACTTTTATACCCGCTTCTTTAAATCCCATAAGAGGTCTTGCGCCAATTCCGGATACTATCAACGCATCTGCTCCGAGATTTTGAATATTGCTTACCGCATTACCGCAGGCACCTCCCGCATGTCCCGGATTTTGGACAAAATTTACGTCTTTTATTTCTCCGTTTTCAATATCTACTATTACATAAAAAGGAGCTTTTCCAAAATGCGCCCCTCTTTTAGCCAAAAGCCCATCAGGAGTGGAAGTAGGAATTACTATTCTCATTTTAACTGCTCCTTTATTTTTTCAAGTACTTCAGGGGCTGTGTCACCGTCTTTTTTACTAACTTTTATTATGTTTATTCCGGCAAGTTTTAAAGCGTCTTCCATATTAGGACC
>JAMOTL010000011.1 GCA_027062285.1 Nautiliaceae bacterium | reverse complement strand
TAAAAACTTTTCAGAAATACGGAGCGAGAGTTCAGTTTTTAATCGGTGATTTCACCGCACAAATCGGTGACCCTACAGGGAAAAACGCAACCCGTAAAATGCTGACTCCCGAAGAAGTCCAAGAAAACGCAAAAACTTATAAAGAACAGGTATTTAAAATACTTGATAAAGAATTAACGGATGTCGTTTTCAACAGTGAATGGCTAAATGCCCTTGGAGCAGCGGGAATAGTAGAACTGACAACAACTTATACCGTAGCAAGAATGCTTGAGAGAGATGATTTTGAAAAAAGATTTAAAAGTCAAACCCCAATAGCCATTAGTGAATTTATTTATCCTCTTTTACAGGGTTATGACAGCGTGGCTTTAAAAAGCGACATAGAAATAGGAGGAACCGACCAAAAATTTAATCTTTTAATGGGAAGACACCTTCAAAATGTTTATAATGTAGGAAAACAGCAAAGTGTAATTATGATGCCTCTGCTTGTAGGACTTGACGGTATTAACAAAATGAGTAAATCTCTTGGCAATTACATAGGGATAACGGAAGACCCTAATACTATTTTTGCTAAAGTTTTATCAATTTCAGATGAACTTATGTGGGACTGGTATGAATTACTAAGCGAAAAATCCATTCAGGAGATTGAAGAGCTTAAACAAAAAGTAAAAGAGGGAATGAATCCAAAAATTGCAAAAGAGATGCTGGCAATAGAAATCGTAGATAGATTTCACGGAAAAGGTGCTGGAATTAAAGCAAAAGAACATTTCGACAGGGTTCATAAACAAGGACAGATTCCTGATAACATAGCTGAATTCGAAATCGAACCTATGAATGTAGTGGATGCTTTAGTAGAAACTAAACTCGCAAACTCAAAAAGCGAAGCAAGACGTCACATAAAAGGTGGAGCCGTAAGAGTAAATCAGGAAAAAATCAGTGATCAAAATTTAATGCTCGAAAGCGGAAAAGAATATATATTACAAATAGGCAAAAGAAAATTTGCCAAGGTAAAGGTGAAATAATGAATCCGTTAAAAATTGGAAAACACACTATAAAATATCCTATCGTACAAGGCGGAATGGGACTTGGTATCAGCTGGGACAAACTCGCAGGAAACGTTAGCAAAGAAGGTGGCCTTGGAGTTATAAGCGCCGTTGGGACAGGATATTACGAAAATAAAAAATACGCAAAAAAACTGGTAGAAGGCAGACCTCTTTTGGAAAAAGAGTTTTACAACCGTGACGCACTTTTTAAAATTTTTGAAAACGCAAGAAAATTATGCGGCGATGCCCCTCTTGGGTGTAATATTCTTTATGCTATAAATGACTACGGAAGAGTCGTAAGAGACGCATGCGAAGCGGGTGCGGATATTATCATAACCGGTGCCGGACTTCCGACCGATATGCCAGAATATACAAAAGACTTTCCTGATGTTGCTCTGGTACCTATCGTTTCTACCGACAGAGCTTTTAAAGTAATTGCCAGAAGATGGGAAAAAAGATATAAAAAACTTCCTGACGCGGTTATTGTAGAAGGTCCTTTAAGCGGTGGTCATCAGGGATTTAAATACGAAGATTGTTTTAAAGAAGAAAACCAGCTTGAAAATTTAGTTCCCAAAGTCAGAGAAGAAGTTGATAACTGGGATAAAAATATTCCAATAATAGCTGCCGGAGGTATATGGACTCATGAAGATATTGTTAAATTTTTAAACTTAGGAGCACAAGGAGTTCAAATAGGAACGAGATTCGCTTTAACATATGAATGTGACGCAAGCGACGAATTCAAACAAACGTTACTTAACGCAAAAAAAGAAGATATTATCCTTATGAAATCACCTGTGGGATATCCGGCAAGAGGAATAAGAACAAAACTTATTGAAAAAGTAGAAAAAAGAGAAGGCCCTGCCATCAAATGTATTTCAAACTGCGTACAACCGTGTCACAGAGGTGAAGAAGCAAAAAAAGTAGGATACTGTATAGCGGACAGATTAGCCGATGCATATGAAGGAGATTTAGAAAACGGTCTTTATTTCAGCGGTGCTTACGCATATAAAGCGGATAAACTACTCCACGTAAACGAACTCATGAAAGAATTAATCGGAGAATAATGAAAAAAATACTTTTTTTCCTTCTTTTTACTTTTTTATTTGCCTGTAATACCAATTCTTATAATACAGCTTATCAGGATTATTATAAATATCAACAAATTTACATTGAAAGTCTTTTAAATAACGATAAAAACACTCAAAAAAAAGCTCTAAAAGAATTAATAGAGTGCGGGAAATATTTAAATTTTGATATTTCAACATATGAAAAAAAATATAAACTTTTGATGTCTTATGATAAAAAAGAGCCTAAAACACAATCCAAAAAAACTCCACCTAAAAAAATAACTCCTCCCCAAAAAATTTCACAGAGTAAAAAAGACGCATTTAAAAAATATATAAAAATTCACTCAACCAATCCTCTTAAAATCTCAATACCTTCAAATAAAGTAAAACACTTTACCATAAAAAGAAAAAATGTTTATAAAGAAGTAATAGACATACCAAACGCAATAACTCCTAAATTTATTAAAAGAAAAATAGGCAATATCACTCTTAGAATTGCTCAGTTTAACAAAAATACCGTTAGAATCGTTTATTCTTCAAATAAACCTTTTTATTTCAAATATAAAATATTAAAAAACAAACTCTTTACCGAACTGATAAATCCTCAGCAATTTAAACAAAAAGCACAAATTAAAAAAACTTCTTTTAAAAGGAAAAAAATAATCGTAATTGACCCGGGACACGGAGGAAAAGACAGCGGAGGTATTGGAATAGGCAGAAGATATGAAAAACACGCCGTTTTGGCTGTAGCGAAAAAACTGGCAAAAGAACTGAAAAAAAAAGGATATATAGTATATTTGACACGCTCTACGGATATATTTATCCCTCTAAAAAAAAGAACACATTTTGCCAATATGAAAAAAGCGGATCTTTTTATTTCATTACATTGTAATATCGCTCCAAAACACCTAAAATCTCCTCACGGAATAGAAACATATTATCTCTCGCCTACAAGAAACGAAAGGGCCATTCAAGTGGCAAGACTTGAAAATAAAGAGATAAAAGGACTAAATTATTTAGACCAACGAGTTATTTTAAATTTTTTAAACAGAGACAGAATAATAGATTCAAACAAACTGGCTATAGACATTCAAAACGGAATGCTAAAAGAAATAAGAAAAAAATATTTCGTAAAAAACGGAGGAGTAAGACCAGCTCCTTTTTGGGTACTTGTAGGTACTCAAATGCCGGCCATTCTTATAGAAATGGGCTATCTTACAAATCCTGTAGAAGCGAAAAGACTTTTTAACTCCGATTATCAATCTCGCATTGCTAAAGGAATAGCCAAAGGTATTGATGAATATTTCAAAAAAAACCCTTAATTAATTAATTCAAATTCGTTTTTTTCAAAATTATAGTTATATACTTCAGCTGTTTCAATAATATAATACCAGCCTATCAAATTCAATTCACCTTTTTCAACTTTTTCCCTTACAAAAGGATATGTTAAAAGATTATCAAGCTGCTTTATTACATTTAACTGCTCCGCTTCCCATTCTCTGAGTTTTATATCTTCTATATCTTGAACTTTTTCTTTGATATCTTTAACAAGTTCAAGCCATTTTTTTACAAAAACAAGTTGAGAAAGTTTTTCTTCATCATAAAAAAGCGCTTTTAACCCTCCGCAATTGCTGTGTCCGCAAACCAAAATGTTATTTACGTTTAAATATTTTACTGCGTATTCAAGAGCACTTGCCGTACATTTATATGTCCCGTCGTTTATTTCATATGGAGGAACGATATTGGCAATATTTCTTACCACAAACAACTCCCCGGGAAGAGTTTTGGTTATCAAATTCGGAACTATTCTGCTGTCACTACAACCTATATAAAAAGTATGAGGTTTTTGTCCGTCTTTGAGACCTTGAAAAAAGTTTTTATTTTTTTCAAAATCTTCTTTTTTAAAATTAACTACTCCTTCGAAAAGTTTTCTAGCCATTTTTCATCCTTCAATAATTTTTTCAAATTTTCAATTACTCTTTTAATCGAATCTATTTTAACTCTTTCCCTTACAGAATGAGGATTTTCTATGATTGGGCCGTATGAAGCCATTTTTACATCAGGAAATTTATCTTTTAAAACAGCACATTCAAGACCCGCGTGAATTACTTTAAGCTCACTCCCCGTAATTTCTTTTAGCATTCGGCTAAACTCGTTTTCTTTCGGTTCCCAAGCCGGATATTCTCCTTCAAATTCAACTTCGGCATCTTTGGCTTTAGCCAAAATATACTCTTTTACTTCTTTTAACTTTTCAGCACTGTTGGCACGAGCACTCAAAACCGCTTCAAATCCGTCAAGCAAAGCAAAATTCACAGACTTGCTCGGAACTTTATATTTAAAATCATATTCCAAAACTCCATGAGGAAGTCCACGCAGAAAATGTATATATTTTTCATCATACACTTCAATTTCTTCGTTTCCATCAAAAACCTCTTCACTTAAAGCTCTAACCGGGATAGAATTTCTTCTCTCCCCTCCTTTTAAATAAGCGCTGTTTTTTACTCTTTTTAAAAGCTCTATAATTGCGTTAGGAATATTTTTGTCTATATCCACTCCACTGTGTCCTCCGGGAAGTTTATCTATAATTATTTCCCCTTTTGTTCCGTAGACTTTCTTTTTAACTTCAGGATATATGATTTTGGCATCTACACCTCCCGCACATCCGATATAAATATTTTCATCTTCACTATCTAAATTTAAAAGATATTTCGATTTGATTTTATGCTCTAAATTAAAAGCCCCGATAAGACCTATTTCCTCATCGTTAGTAAATAAAAATTCAAGAGCTTTTTTTTGAGAAATAAAATAAAGCATAATAGCAACCCCGATTCCGTTATCAGCACCTAAAGAAGAATCTTTGGCCATAAGCCACCCGTCTTTTTCCATAATTTCAATATCAGGAGCACGTCCGACGCATACCATATCGTAATGAGACTGAAGGCAGAGTTTAGGATTATCTACCGCAGCTAATATATTTCCTGCTTTATCAACTTTTACTTCATATCCGAAATTTTTGGCATAGTCTATTATAAAATCTCTCATCTCTTCGGTTTTACCGCTACAATGAGGAATTTTTGTCAATTTTTCAAATATCCTTAATACCTCTTTTAAAGCTTTCATCATTTACCTTTGTTATAATTTCAAAAAAAAGAGAATAACAATGAAATTTTTTTTAATTATGATACCACTTTTTTTCATAGGTTGTGTTACAAAAGAAGGAATTTCATATAAATATTATCCGGAATGTGAAGAAAATTACGGATTTTACGGAACTTATTATAAAGAATGTAAAGACATGATAATAAAATTTAAAAAGAAAAAACCTGTATGCCTGGAGTGTAATTAATGAATATAGCTGAAATTTTAAAAGAGCGACAAAAGTGGTTTGAGTGGAAAAATATTAAACCTATAAAAGAAAAACTCGATAACTTTCAAGTAAACAGTGCTGACTACAAACTAAACGACACAATAGAAATTACAACCAATGATAATCTAACACCTCAAATTAAAGAACTGGCTCTAATGTTAAAACCGTGGAGAAAAGGTCCTTTTAAAATAAACGACCTTTTTATAGACAGTGAATGGAGAAGTTACATAAAATGGAACTCTTTAAAGCCTCATTTAAATTTAGAAAATAAAGATGTTTTGGATGTTGGATGTAATAACGGATATTATATGTTTAGAATGCTTGAAATGAATCCGAAAAGCATAACGGGATTCGACCCGAGCGCCCTGTTTAATCTTCAATTCGATTTTATTAATAAATTCATAAAAAGCGATATAGATTATAAACTTCTCGGAGTCGAACATATTCCCTATTATGAAAAAAAATTCGATGTAATTTTCTGTATGGGTGTTTTATATCACAGACGGGATCCTATCGATATGTTAAAAGAATTAAAAGCGGGACTTAATAAAGGTGGAGAAGTTATACTTGATACCTTGATAATAGAAGGAAATGATGACGTGGCACTATGCCCTGTAAGATACGCAAAGATGAAAAACGTTTATTTTATTCCGACGGTTAAAGCATTATATAATTGGATAGAAAAAGCAAAGTTCAGTGATATTCAATTTATAGGGAAAAGATACACCACTACAAACGAGCAACGTAAAACAGATTGGATTGACGGTGAAAGTTTGGAAAGTTTTCTGAATAAAGACCAAACGAAAACAATTGAAGGGTACGAACCCCCTCTCAGATGTTATCTGAAATTAAAATATTAAGCGTCCGGAGTCGCTTTAAACATATAGTAATATACAAGCGCTATAAATGCAAACGTAGTAATAAACCCTGAAACTAAAATTAATCCGAAATCCATTTTTTTCTCCTTTTTTTCCAGTTTATAGTAAAATTATACAAAAAAGGAATTAAATGTCAAAACATTTAACTCATACAAAAGATTTTACAAAAGCCGAAATATTACAAATCTTTTCAAATGCCGCACAATACCTCGATGAAATAAAAAGAGACGATTTGGCAGGAAAACTGATTATTAATATATTTTTTGAAAATTCGACCCGTACCAGAAGTAGTTTTGAAATAGCCGCAAGAAGACTTGGTGCCGATGTAGTTAATCTAGATGTAGCTAAAAGCTCGACTGCTAAAGGAGAAACTCTTTTTGATACCGCGGCAAATCTTGATGCCATGGGACCTGATGCGATTGTAGTAAGACACAATAGAGCGGGAGTTCCGAAGATTCTCTCAAAATACGTAAAATGTTCTATAATAAACGCGGGAGACGGAGCTCATCAGCATCCGACACAAGGACTATTAGACCTTTTTACCCTTTTTCAAAAATGGGGAGGAGTAGAAGGTAAAAAAATAGCAATAGTAGGTGATATAAGAAACAGCAGAGTGGCAAACAGCGATATAGAACTTTTAACAAGATTCGGAGCAAAAGTTCTCTTAGTCGGGCCTCCTCACTTTTTACCAAAAACCCATCTTCCGACTACGCATAATATAAAAGAAGCTATTGATTTTGCCGATGCCGTAATTTCTTTAAGAACTCAAACGGAAAGACATCAAAATCAGACATTTGCAAGTCTTAAAGATTATGCTGAAAATTTTAAAATCACAAAAGATTTAATAAAAGATAAAAATATTTATATCCTTCACCCGGGGCCGGTTCACAGAAATATAGACATAGAAGATGAAGTTCTGGAAGATGAGAGATGTTTGGTATTAGAACAGGTAAAAAACGGAGTTGCTGTCAGAATGGCGATTTTAAAACATTTAATAGGGTAAAATGAAATTTTTTTTAATCGATTTTAACGGAAACAAATATATAGAGAACATTGAAAATATAAAAGATATCTATTTCTCTTTTCCCTCTTTTTCCCATATGCCTTTAGATTTACCGAAAAAAAATTGTAAAATCACTTCAAAAAACCCCGTTTCTTTTAAAAGATATAAAGATGCTTTTAATTATGTAATAGAAGAGATAAAAAAAGGAAACACATATTTATTAAATTTAACTTTTCCGACACTTATTAAAACAAACTGCTCTTTACTTGAAATCTTTGCTTCCTCAAAAGCACCATTTAAGCTCTATTTTAAGGACAAATTCGTAACTTTTTCACCTGAGAGATTTGTAAAAATACAAAATGATAAAATTTATACCTATCCGATGAAAGGTACAATAGACGCATCAATCCCAAGAGCAAGAGAGATAATTTTAAACGACCAAAAAGAGATGGCCGAACACACTATGGTAGTTGATTTACTTAGAAATGATTTAGGTATTATCGGAAAACATGTAAAAGTAAATAAATTCAGATTTATTGACAAAATAAAAGCCGGAGAAAAAGAACTTTTACAAGTAAGTAGTGAAATAGAAGCCCAAATACCCTCCTGGCAAGAAAACTGGATGGAGATAATTTCCAAAATGCTTCCTGCCGGTTCTGTAACGGGTACTCCTAAAAAAAAGACGGTGGAGATTATAAAAAAAGCTGAAAATTACCAAAGAGGTTTTTATACGGGAATTTTTGGAATTACGGATGAAAAAACGTTTTTAGATAGTGCGGTAATTATAAGATATATTGAAAAAACAACCAAACCCAATGAATTTATCTATAAAAGCGGCGGGGGTATTACAATAGACAGCGATTTAAAAAAAGAATATGAAGAAATGATAAAAAAAGTTTATATTCCTATTTAAAAATAATTTTATTTCTTCCGCTCTTTTTAGCTTTATAAAGTCTGTCATCTGCAATTTTTATCATCTCGGCAAGGGTTTCGCCTTCATCGGCTATACCTGCTGAAAAAGTATATTTAAAAGTTTTATCATTTTTTATGACGTTTTTTATTTTTAATAAAACTATCAAAGCTTCTTCTTTCGAAGTGTTAGGCATAAATATAAGAAATTCTTCTCCTCCGTATCTTATAACTATATCACTTTTTCTTATAACGTTTTTTATTTTTTCAGCAAAATTTTTTAAGACTTCATCTCCAAACTGATGACCGTAATTATCGTTAATTTTTTTAAAATAATCGATATCAAGCATTACTATAGATTTTTTTTCATACATATTAAAAATACTCTCTAACGTATTTTCCAAATAAAATCTATTATAAACTCCCGTTAGAGAATCTTTTTGCAGTTGAGAGCTTATGCGTTTAAACGAATCATATAAATCTAATAAATTATTCACTCTAATTACCAGTTCTTCTTTTAAAAAAGGCTTTTTTAAATAATCATTTGCCCCGAGTTTCAAAGCTTTTAAAAACATAGAACTATCTTCATTAGAAGAAATTACTATGATTGGAAGTTCCGTTATTTTTTTCTTTTTTCTAACTTTTTTTATAAGCTCTTTTCCATCTATTTTAGGCATTGTCAAATCAGTAATAATCAAATCTATTTCATTATTTTTCAAAATATCAAGAGCTTCTTCTCCATTTTCCGCTTCAAATATTTTAAATTTAAGCTTTTTTAAAATACGCTTTTGAATTTCTCTTGTCATATGACAATCTTCCACAATAAGTAAATTAATGTTTTTATTTTTATTTACGCGTCTTATAAACTTGATTAAATAATCAAGCATCGAATTATCATCTTTTATCAAATATTCAAGAACCTTCTCTTTCAAAGAAAAGTCCAAAAATGCATTTTCATATTTTGTCATAACAATCACGTCTTTACCGGCATTTATTAATGATTCAATATGTTCTCCGTTTGGGGCATCAGGAAGATTATAATCGCAAATATACAAATCATAAGATTTTGACTGATTTTTTAATTCTTTAAAAGTAGATATGGTATTACATTTTGCAAAAAGAAGATTCTTTTCTATTTTATTTTTTATGGCATTTCTATAAACTATAGAATCTTCAACAACTAAAATGTTCATAATTTCCTTTAGTGTTTTTACAAATTATAGCAAAAAAAGAAAAAAAAGAAGGAATTAGCAAGAATAAGTTGTGATGAATTCATATGGATGCGGTCTTCCTTCCCACGGCCAGATTTCAGATTCAAATTTAAAGTGTTGATAAGTTTGAATAAAATCTTCCGTCATTACGTTACCTTGTTTGAACAGCTCTTTATTTTTAAGCATTTCTTCAATAGCTTCTCTTAAAGTATGAGGAAGCTGTCTTATTCCTTTTTCTCTAATCTCATCAAGAGTCAATTCAAATAAATCGATTTCCATCGGTTCACCCGGATCAATTTCATTTTTAATTCCTTCAAGTCCAGCCATTAAAAGCGCTGTAAATGCAAGATACGGACAAGACGAACTATCAGGAAATCTAAATTCAGCTCTTACTGATTTTTCTCCTGCTCCCCAAGGAATTCTACAGCTTGCACTTCTGTTTTTAGCAGAGTATGTAAGAATTGAAGGTGCTTCAAATCCTGGAATTAATCTTTTATAAGAGTTTGTTGAAGCGTTTGTAAATGCCGCAACTGCCGGAGCGTATTTTAAAACTCCCCCGATAAAGTTAAGTCCTAGTTTGCTTAAATTCGCATACCCGTCACCATAGAAAAGGTTTTTTCCGTCTTTCCATAAAGAGATGTGAGTATGCATACCGCTTCCGTTATCTCCGTAAAGTGGTTTTGGCATAAATGTCGCTGTTTTTCCGTTTAGGTGAGCTACCATTTTTACAACGTATTTAAGTTTTTGAACATTATCAGCCGCTTCAATTAATGTACCGAATTTAACTCCAATCTCACCTTGCCCCTGAGCAACTTCATGATGTAGAACAAATGTTTGAAGTCCTACTTCTTTTAATACTTTCGCCATTTCAGCTCTTAAATCCATCATACTATCAACAGGAGGCACAGGGAAATATCCGCCTTTTGTTCTTGGTCTGTGACCTATATTTAATTCATCTCCAAATTCGGCCACATAATCGTTCCAAGCACCTTCAGCAGTATCAACTTCATAACACTGAGCGTTAATTTCATCCCTAACAACCACATTTTCAAATACGAAAAACTCATTTTCAGGTCCGAAATAAGCAGTATCGGCAATTCCTTGCTCTTCCATATATTTTAAAGCTCTTTTAGCAATACTTCTCGGGCATTTTTCATAAGGAGTTCCGTCAGTGTTATAAACATCACAAAATACAACCATTGTAGGATCAGCTGTAAACGGGTCAACAAAATGCGTTCCGATTTCAAGATCAGGTTTTAATACCATATCTGATTCGTTAATAGGCTGCCATGCGGGAATTGAACTACCGTCAAACGGAAGTCCGTTTCTTAAAATGTCTTCATCAATAGCGTCGATATCATAAGTTACGTGATGCCATACACCTTTAATATCTGTAAACCTAAAATCAACGAACTCAATTTCTCTATCTTTGCATTCTTGAATAAATTCTTTGATTTTCATTTGCTCTCCTTTTTTTATTTTGGAATAATTATAACCAACTAAATATAAAAATAGTCTTAAAATTTGTATAAATTTTAATCAACGGAGAAAAAAATTGGATTTTATAGAGACCGTTTTAATTAAAAATTCTGAAATACAGAACTTAAAATACCATCAAAACCGAATAAATAAAACAGCAAAACATTTTAAATGGAAAAAAATTCCCGAGCTTAAAAATATAGACTTAAAAAAAGACGCAAGAGTAAGAATAACCTATAGCTCCTCAGGTATTAAAAATATCGAATATTTTCCTTTAATCAAAAGAAATTTTAAAAAATTTAAGTTAATAAATATCTCATTCGAGTATGCTTTTAAATACAAAAACCGTAAAATTTTTGAAAATATAAAAAAAAGTTTCACGGGCTTTGACGAATTTATTTTAATTAAAAACAATCTCATAACCGACACTACTATTTCAAATCTTGCTTTTTTTGACGGTAAAGAATGGTACACACCAAAACATCCGCTATTTTACGGAACGAAAAGAGAAGAATTACTTGATAAAGGTTTTTTAAAAGAAGAAAATATACATAAATACGACCTGCCCTACTTTAAAAAAATAGCCATGCTTAACGCAATTTTAGGATTTTACGAAATAAAGGATTTTGATATAATTATATAAAAAAGGAATATAATGAATTGGGACTTATCGGCACTTTTTGATTCTCTTACAGAAGCTGAAGAATTTTTAAAACAAGCGATTTTCAGAGCAAAAGAATTTGAAAAAAAATACAAAAACAGACTATATACTTTAACTTCTGAAGAATTTATAGAAGTTTTAAAAGAATATGAAGATATTTGGGAAAATATCGGAAGGGCTTTGACATATGTATATCTGGAATTTGCCACCGATTCAAGCAAGGGAACATTTTTAGCCAAATTTCAAGAACTTGCAACCCAGGCGGAAGAACATTTAATCTGGTTTGAACTTGAATTTATCCACCTTCCTATTGACAAACAACAAAGATTCATCGATAACGCCGGAGTTTATAAATATTATCTCATCCATTTACAAGAAGAAGCTCCTTATAAACTCAGCGAAAAAGAAGAAAAAATACTTATGAAAAAAGATTTGACTTCAAGCAGCGCGTTTACAAGACTCTTTGATGAGACGATTTCAAGAATTAAATTTTTCTTGGACGGAAAACTTTTAAGCGAAGAAGAAGTTTTAAGCAAACTATATTCGCCTGATAGAAATGAAAGAAAAAAAGCACAAGTCAGCTTGACTTTGGGATTAAAACCTCATCAGGAACTATTAGCTTATATCTACAATCAGGTAAAAAAAGACTGGAAAATAGATTATTTGGATATAAGAGGGTATGACGAACCTGAATCCCCGAGACATTTAGCTAACAGAGTCAGCAAAAAAAGTGTGGACGCACTTGTTAATACTGTAAATTCCAACACTTCTATCGTAGAAGAATATTACAACATAAAAAAAGAACTATTAGGATATGAAAGACTTTATGATTACGACAGATACGCTCCGATTAAACTCACAGACAAAACTCCGGAAATTTCTTATGAAGAAGCAAAAGAGCTGGTTTTGAAAGCATTTAAAAATTTCTCTCCTACATTTTATGAAATAGCTAAAAAAGCCTTTGAGGAAGGATGGATAGACGTATATCCAAAAGAAGGTAAAAGAAGCGGCGCTTTTTCACATTCAGCCACTCCAAAAGCTCATCCTTACGTACTCTTAAACTATACAAATCAAAGAAGAGACGTATTTACCCTGGCTCACGAACTGGGACACGCCATACATCAGTATCTGGCAAAAGACGTTGGATATCTAAATCAAGACACACCTCTTACAACTGCTGAGACAGCAAGTATTTTTGCTGAAATGCTTTTATTTGAAGAGATTAAAAAAACTCTCCCAAAAGAAGAATTGATTGAAACATATGCAGCTAAACTTGAAGATATCTTCGCAACGCTTTTTAGACAGATTGTATTTACTAATTTTGAAAGAAGAGTTCACAGTTTTGATGAATTAAAACCGGAAGAATATAATAAATTCTGGATGGAAGAAAATCAAAAAATGTTCGGTGAAAGCATATATCTTACAAAAAATTATGAAATCTGGTGGAGTTATATTCCTCATTTTATTCATTCGCCATTTTACTGTTATGCATACTCTTATGCCCAGCTTTTAGTACTGAGTTTATATAAACTTTATAAAGAAGGTTTTGAAAATTTCGAAGAAAAATACATTGAATTTTTAAAACAAGGCGGAAGCATACCTCCAAAAAAACAGTTTTCCGAACTTTTCAATATTAATATCGAAAGTGAAGATTTCTGGGAAAAAGGTATTAACGTAGTAAAAGATATGCTATTAGAATTTAAGGATATAAGTAATGATTATAAAAAATAAAGAATTCAGAAAACTAAAAGAAGCTCACGCAAAAGAGCTTTTGTATTTTCTTTTAGATAATGTAAATGACGAATTTTCAATTGTTTGTGCTCTTGAAGGTATAAAATTTGAGCCGAAATTACCCGAACATATTATCAGCGCATATAAAGATATAATAATATTCGTTTTAGCCAACTATACCCTCTCCACTGCAAAAATAGAAGATGATAATTTAATATTTGAAGCGGGATTCGGAGAAGAAAATTTCGGAAGCGTAGTAACGGTACCTATAGGAAATATCATCCAGATTTTACAATATGAAACACCGCTTTTCATAAATCCTGCGGCCACCCTTCCGAAACCGAAAGAAGAAAAACCGAAAAATCCTTTTGCCGCAAATCCAAGAAACAAAAAATTTATGAGCGAATAAAACTTAAAATCGCTTCTATGTCTTTTGTTTTTTCTTTAAAGACAATATAAGTTTTTCTTTTAAGGTTGATACCTTTTATTTTAGAAGCAAAAAGTTTCTTTTCTTTTAATTCATCTTTTATAACCATTTTAGAAATAATCGAAACCACTTGTTCCGGAGCATTCATTACGGTAAATTTAAGGGCGGTTGAATTATGAACTACGCTTAAAATATTCAATACGTCGCATTCAAATTTATTTTCTTCAAAAACTTTTTTAATAAAATCTCTTGTAGAAGAATCCGGCTCACGGCATATCATTTTATAATTTTTTAAATCTTCCATTTCGATTGTAGGCGGCAGCGGTTTATTTGAAAAAACCACAAGCTCGTCTTCAAGCCACTCTACATAATTTAATCCGTTATTTTTCTTTTTGGTTACAAAAGCCATATCTATTGCTGAATTTTTTATATCTTCAAATAGTGAATCGTTGCTTTTTATTATAAGGTTAATTTCTTTATTAATAAGCGTTTTAAAGTATTTAATACATTCAGGCAAGTTATAATTACCGACAGTCGGACTTGCTCCTATTAAAAACGGTGTATCGACATTTTTAAATTTATTTACTTTCGTATCGAATTCTTTTAAAAATTCTTCAAACTCCAAAGCTATTTTTAAAAAATTTTGCCCTTCTTTAGTTAAAATTACGCCGTTTTTTTTACGCTCAAACAGACTAACCCCCAAAAAATTTTCAAGTATTCTTATCTGTTGCGTAACGGCTGGCTGGGATATACCTAAAATTTTACTTGCTTTTGAAAAACTTGACTCTCTGTTTATCACCAAAAAAGTATATATTTTATCCAGATATTTTATAACCATTTCTCCGACTTTATCTTTTTTTATGGTAATTATAACTAAAACTTATAATAAATTGCAAAAGTTTTTTTGATATAATAAAAATAAAAAGTGAGGATTATGAGATTTTTAGACGAACTTAACGAATCCCAAAAAGAAGCGGCCACTCATATTGACGGAGCTTTACTTATATTAGCCGGTGCCGGAAGCGGAAAAACAAAAACAATCACCACAAGACTTGCTTATTTGCTCTCACTTGGAATAGACCCTGCTAACACTTTGACACTGACGTTTACCAATAAAGCGGCAAGTGAAATGAGAGAGAGGGCCATGAGAATGATTGAAGACAACATCCCTCACCCTCCTTTGCTTCTTACTTTTCACAAATTCGGACTTTTATTCTTAAAGCTTTATATTCATCTGATAAACAGAGATAATAATTTCGTAATCATTGACAGTGACGACCAGAAAAAAATCTTAAAATCCATCTCCGCGGATCTACCGCCTAACTTTATGGCAAAAGAAATCAGTAAATATAAAAATTCATTCTTAAGCAGCGATGAGGTTTATGCCCTCGCCAATGAAGAAATTTATAAAAAAATGGCTTTTATCTATGAAAAATATCAAAAATATCTTCTTGATAATAATCTTGTCGATTTTGACGATTTGTTGCTGCTTACATATAAAATTCTCCATGAAAATGAAGATCTAAACAGGGAAATTTCACAAAAATATCAATATATCATGGTAGATGAATATCAAGATACCAATGAAATCCAGCTTTTACTTCTCAAAAAACTATGCTTAACCCATAACAATATTTGTGTCGTGGGAGATGACGATCAAAGTATTTACGGCTTCAGAGGCGCCAATCATAAAAACATACTGGATTTTGAAAAAGATTTCGGCGCGAAAGTTATCAAATTAGAACTGAATTACCGTTCCACAAATCAAATTCTAAAAGCCGCAAACAATCTTATAAGTTTTAATAAAAACAGATACGACAAAAAATTAGTCTCAGCTATAGGCGACGGTAAAGAAGTAGAAATAATAGAAAATTACAATGAAAGCGCAGAAGCGGAAGCAATAGCTAAAAAAATAAAAAACCTTATTGATTCCGGAGTGAATCCCAATGAAATAGCCGTTCTTTACAGAATAAACGCCCTCTCACGTTCAATAGAGGATGGACTTAGAAATTACGGAATTCCTTATAAACTCGTAGGCGGTATGAAATTTTACGAAAGAGAAGAAATAAAAGATCTGATAAGTTATCTAAGACTCATGATAAATCCGAACGATGATTATTCATTTAAAAGAGTCGTAAATAAACCAAGAAGAGGAATTGGAAAAACCACTCTTATAAAACTTGAAGAAGCAAAAGGCGATAAATCGTTTTTTGAATTTATAAAAGAGAATGATTTGAACTTTTTAAGTAAAAAAGCGGCAAAAACACTAAAAGATTTCGTAAATATGATTGAGTTTTTGTCAACACTTAAACTTGATGATTTAATTGATTCCATCGAAGAAACAATAGAACTTTCAACATCTTACAAAGATGAAGACAAAAGAAGAAACATTGAAGAATTTTACGGAATGATGAGAGAAAAAAGCGACTTAACACTTAGAGAATTTTTAAACGAACTTTCACTTGAAAGTGACCAGGATAAAATTGCCGACACTCTTATTAACGTAATGACGATTCACGCAAGCAAGGGACTTGAATTTGAGCATCTTTTTGTAATAGGTATGGAAGAAGGCTTTTTCCCTCTTAATGACGCGGATATAGAAGAAGAAAGGAGACTTGCTTACGTTGCTATCACCAGAGCAAAAAAAGAACTTACCCTCTCTTATGTAAAAAGCAGATTTTTAAGAGGTCAAAGAACCCAGGTAAGCAAAAGCAGATTCTTAACCGAAGCCGGATTAATAAGAGGTGAGAGAGTTAATTTAAAAGAATCTTCAGCCATCAAAAACGGAACTCTTGTAAAACATAAAGTTTTCGGTACCGGTAGAGTCATAGGCATAAACAAAGCAGGGAATAAAACAAAACTAAAAATTGATTTCGGAGGCAGTATCAGAGAAATCTTAAGTGATTTTGTAGAGAAGGTCTGAGATGGAGTGTAAAAATCGACTTTTTGTTGCCCGCAAGCCGATGTATATTACTTCCAATAAATTTTTATCGGATTTAAAAAAGAAATACGGAATAAAAAAAATGGGGTTTTCCGGGACTCTTGATCCTTTTGCCTGTGGAAGTATTATAATAGCAAGCGGACAGTATACGAAACTTTTCAGATTTTTAGATAAAACCCCGAAAGTTTATCTCACAACCCTAATGCTTGGAGCCTCTTCTGCGACTTTGGATATTGAAAAAATAGAAAAAATCACTCCGGTAAATCCTTTTAATGAAGAAGAAATCAAAAAAACTTTAAAAACTTTTGTCGGAAAACAAAAACAGATTCCCCCAAAATACAGTGCAAAAAAAATAAACGGGAAAAGAGCTTACGAACTTGCAAGAGAAAATAAAAAAATCGAACTAAAAGAGATAGAAATAGAAATATTCGACATTGAATTTATTAATTATTCTCATCCCTTTATAACTTTCAGAGCAAGTGTAAGTGAAGGGACTTTTATAAGAACACTTGGAGAAGATATCGCAAAAAAATTAGGATGTGACGGAACTTTAACTTATCTTGAAAGAGAAAAAGAAGGAAAGTTTACTTATGAATGCGAAAAAGCGTTAAATCCCGCCGAATATTTAAAAATACCTCAAAATCATTATAAAAAAGATAAAAATGATTTGATTTTAGGAAAAAAACTTGATATAAAAGATTTTGAAATACAAAAGCCGGGTGTTTATTATGTTTTATACGATAAATATATGGCTATTATAGAAATAAACGAAAAAGTAAAATACTTACTAAATAGGATTGAATTATGCTTGTAATATCCAGAAAAGAAAACCAAAGAATAAAAATCGGAGACGATATAGAAATAGTTATTGTAGAAATATCGAAAAACCAAGTAAAAATCGGTATAGAAGCTCCAAAAGAAATTCAAATCTTAAGAAGCGAGTTAATTGAAGAGATTACAAATGAAAACAAAAAAGCAAATAAAGAAGTTTCAATAGACGAATTAAAAGAGATTTCAAAGGTATTACATGAAAATTAAAGCCTATGCAAAAGTTAATATTTTTTTAAAAATCGTAGGACATGACGGAATTTATCATTTAATAAAATCCAGATTTATGAAAGTAAAAAATTTATATGATGAAATAGAAATAGTAGAATCTGATAAATTCAATATCGTAGGCGATATCAACTGCGTCCTCAGAGACAATAGCGTTTTTAAAGCTTATGTTGAACTTACTACAAAATACCCCGATATTAAAAAATGGTTTATAGGCAAAGAAATAAGAATACATAAAAGAATCCCTGAAATGGCCGGGCTTGGAGGAGGCAGCAGTGACGCGGCTGCTTTTTTAAGGCTTGTAAATGAAAAAAGTGGGCTTAATCTATCAACTGAAGAATTGATTGAAGTAGGCAAAAAAGTAGGCAGTGACGTGGCTTTTTTTATAACGGATGCGGATGTTGCAGACGTATACTCAAGAGGAGACGTAGTAGTACCAAGAGATGAAAAAGCGCTAGACCTTGAGATATTAACACCTCCCATAGAGTGTTCTACACCGGCGGTTTATAACGCTTATAAACAAAATTTTTTCAATCCGCAAGATACCGATTTTGACACAAAAGAAACCATTGAACTTCTGGAAAATTATAAACCTTCGGAATTAAATGATTTACTACAACCTGCGTTAATGCTATATCCGGATTTATATAAATATCAGGATTTCGGATTTTTCTCAGGTAGCGGAAGCAGTTTTTTCAGAGTAAAATAAAAGGGAATTATTTAAAATATAATTCCCCTAATTTGTTAATAACGGGATATCCCGCTTTAAGCCAACCTTTCATACCGCCTTTTAAAACATAAATATGTTTAAAATGATAAAGTTTAGCCAACTCTCCTCCGGCAAGTGTAGCCCTACCACCTTTAGCACATACTACCACATACACTTTTTTAGGATCTATCGCTCCTTGGGCCGCCATTACATCTACAAAACCCCTTGGAATTTCATAATATTCAGGCCAGTCAATTTCTCCAGCTTTCCATTCGTCCGGTTCTCTTACATCTAAAATGGCAAAATCTTTATCTTTTTGTATCCAATCATGTAAAGTTTGAGGGGTGATAAATTTTACGTATTTTGAATTTTCTTTTAATTGAGAGATAAAAACATCAGCATACGGCCCGCTAATAGCAAACAAAGAAGTCGAAAACACTAAACCAAGTCCTAATGCGATTAACAGCTTTTTCATAGTTTCTCCTTCTGAATGAACTATCATTCAGACAATTATAAAACTTTTTCCTTTATTTTTCAAGATTTTAATTAAATTTTAAAATTAATTTTTCCTTTATCGGAGGAATTATAAAAATTTTTAAGTTTTTGAATCTCTTTCATATCTAAAGACAAGGAAGACTTTTCTTCTTCTAAGATTCTTTTCGCTTCTATAATATATTTTAGCATTTCATTGGCTTCTTCTATCGAATTGAATTCGGGATTCATCTCACTGATTTTTTTTAATTTATCGAAATCTTTATTTATGACCGCTATTTTTAAATCTTTTAAAAAACTCATAATCCGGTCTCCTCTTTCCAGGCTTCAATAAGCCCTTTTAATACCCTGATGACATCATCTAAATATTTTTCATTGTTTTCAGCATTCGCTTTTGCCAACAATTCGAGTTGATAAGCATAAAGTCCGTTAAGATAATAAGCCACATCTCCGCCTTTTTCAAAATCAAGAGAATTAATAAGTTCTATAAAAATATTCGAAGTTTTGATTATGTATTTCACTTTTTCTTCTATATTACCCTCTTTTATAGCTTTTTTAGCGAAATTTGCAAATTTTAACGCTCCTTCATATAACATTAAAATAAGTTTTTCCGGTCTTTCAACACTGGTATTTATTTGATTATAACTATTTAACGCTTTATGATATGTCATTTTCCCACCTTATTTTTTTGTATTTAATGCTTGTTCTATAGCCATTGTAAGACTTTGACTCATAGCATTGAATTTATTGATCATTTCATCATATGCTGCGAATTGTTTAGCCATAATCTCATATTTCGTATCCAAAAATTCCTTCATAGCATCAATTCTTTCCTCATATCTTTTTTCTTCATCTTTTATTTCATTATTAAGTAAAGAAAGGTTAGAATTATCCCCCGTAATTGTTTTTTCAAAATCATCTTTTAATTTGGTAAATGTGGTCTCAAACCATCTTTGTGTAATGTCCGGGTTTTCTTGATAACTTTCCTTGAATTTACTCTCGTCAAAACTTATCATTCCGTTTCTATCCATTGAAAATCCGGCATTTGCCGCTGAAAAAAAAGCATTTAACGTATATTTGTTTCCATTTCTATCCATTTTTTCTGTTTTATAACTAAATGTAGTCCCGAATAAATCCTTACTGAATATACTCTCTAATCTCGTAAAATCACCGTCTCCTTGAAACAGCCCGACATCCCCGGTATCTTTATTAAAAGCCGTAAGATTTTGAATGTTACTCACCATTGCGTTATAATCGGCTACGAATTTTTTAATACTTTCTACAATCGAATCTATATTGTTATCAATTTTTATTTTTGATTCCCCGGTAGATTTCAGTTCTATTTTAACTCCCGTAATCAAATCCTCTACGGTATTAGAACTTCTTTCTATTTCCACCCCGTTATAAGTAAATTTTGAATTTTGCGCCGTTTGTATTCTATTATCATTAGTAAAATCGGTATTTTCATTAAAAGAAGTTGTTAAATTATCATCATTGATTTTAATATCGCCTATAGCCTTCAAATTAAACTGAATATATCCATCCACAAAATCAGCGCTAATATCCAGTGAATTTCCTTCATTATCTTTAAGCTCCCCGTTATTTATAGCATCAATAAAGTCTTTTACGCTGGCAGAATCCGCAACATCCATAGAATAAGTTTTTCCATTTATATCAATGGAAAAAGTTTGTGTACTTCCGCTTTTATTTACCAAATCAGTATCAGCCGAATAATGAGCGGATTTATAAACTACGGTATTTAAACCCAAATCTTCTAGTTTTGAATAATCGAATTTTATAATGTTGTCTTTTCCCGTTTCTTCCGCCTTCAAAACCAGTTTATACGGATTTTCCCCTATTCCGGTATCGATTATAGTTGCGGTTACACCCGCTTTTGCATCATTGATGGCATTTTTCAAATCTTCAAGTGTAGCACCCGGCTGTAAAGTAATTGATGAGAGTGTCTCACCCACTCCGATATCTATACTTACAGGTTGAGAATTAGAATTTACAGTACTTGTAAGAGAAGAAAAACCTGCGGATTCAAAAATATCGTTTTTGGCAAGTTGTTTTACATCAATAGTAAATTCTTGGGGCATAACCCCGTCATTTGCCTGGACTTCCACACTGCTTCCATTTACATTCGTATTTACTTTAGCAAATAAACTGCCATCAGCAATATCGAGTATATCGGTTTTGACTGTGGAACCTATTGTTATAAACTGAGAAAGTGCGCTTTCTTTCTTTTTTAATATATCTATTTTATTTTCAAGAGGTTTTACCATTATGTTTTTATCGGCATCTTTTAATTTATCTATTACATCGTAATTTAATACCCCGCTTCCTATACCGAGTGAGGAAAGTGTTCCCAAATCAGCCATCTTTACCCCTTCTTATCAAAAAGTAATCCTACGAGTTCTCTCATTTTTTCCATAAGTTTTAAAGCTTCTTTCGGCGGAAACTCGCGAATTACAATATCATTTTTTTTATCTACAACCTGTACGATAAGCTCATCCACTTTATCGTTAAACTGAAACTTCAAATCCTGATTTAAAGGATTCATGGCTTTATTTAATTCTTCAATAACATTTTGAAGTTCTCTTTTTATCTCTTCTTTGGATTTATTGGCAAAATCATCTTCTGTTTTTTGAATTTCGGTAGGTTTTTGAACTTCAGAGCTTTGAGTAACATTAATGTCATACTTCCGTGTAATGTTATTTACTCCGCTAAAAATATCCATAGCCTTCTCCTTTACTTTCTAAATACAAATCGGCATATTTAAAAAAAATTTAATTTTTTTGATAAAATTATGTAAAAAGGTTTTAATGAAAGTAAAAATTGATTGTGACTCCCCTCTTTTACAAAGGGCTCTTGAACATTTTTTAAAAGATTACCTGGATGAAAACGGTATAGTTATTACCGATAATCCGGAAAAAGAAGGCATAATTATAGGAAAAGATATCGTAAAACCATTTACGAAGACAACCCTTTTGCTACAACTTGAAAAACTGATAAAAACAAAACCTTCTTTTGAAGAGGAATTTGACAAAATTTTTGAAGAATTTAAAACAAAACTAAAAAAACTCATAAAGGAGTATTATGGAAAAAGGTAATATAAGAATTATCGGCGGTAAATACAGAGGCAAAAAACTTTACATGGGCGATAAAGAGACTACGAGAAGTACGAAACAGATTTTAAAAGAAGCGATTTTCAACTCTCTTCAATGGGAAGTACCGGATTCCACATGGGTTGAAGTATTCAGCGGTGTAGGCAGTATAGGACTCGAAGCATTAAGCAGAGGAGCAAAAAAAGCTTATTTTCTTGAAAAAGACCCGGAAGCTGCAAAAGTTTTAAAAAGAAATATAGATTCACTAAAACCTGAAGATTCTCAAAAAGCCGAAATTATCCTTGGTGATAGTTTTGATACCATATGGGATGTAATTGAAAGATTAAAAAGAGAAAAAGACAGAGCGATTTTTTATTTCGACCCTCCGTTTGCTATAAGAGAGGGATATGAGGATATTTATGAAAAAGTTCAAAATTTAATAAAACAACTTCCTAAAATAAACGTGGAAAAAATTTTAATCGAACATCAAAGCGATTACGATTTTCCTGAACAGCTCGGAAAATACAAAAAAACAAAAACTAAAAAGTTCGGTAAAAGCGCCGTAACATTTTACGAATAGGATCAACTATGAAAATAAAATATCTCTTCCCCGCCGCACTTTTAATCTTAGGATGCGCTAACAATCCTAATATTGACAATAAAATAAAAGAAACCGCCGTTGAAAAACAGATAGTTGAAAAATATCACATTACAAAAAACTCTCTAACAAAAATAGATAACGACTATTATTTTTATGAACCAGATCCAAACGGAATCGCTATTATCAAACTGGATTCAAACTATAATTTAAAAGAAAGAAAAGTTATTAAAAAACTGATTGAAGGACATAAACTTTTAACGGACGGTAAGAACATTTATCTTATAGGATACGATCAAATAAAAAACAGACCTGTAATCGTAACCCTTGATAAAAATTTAAACATAAAAAAAGAACAATACATTGCCAATAAATTTGATATCCCAAAAGACGCGATAATAGAAAACGGTTCATTAACAGTACTTCTTTTAACATATAAAGACGGTGCGGATATTGAAATTTATTCAAAAGGAAAAACGAAAGTTTTTAAAGAAAAAAACAACCAACTTCCAAACTTTATAAAAAAATTTAAAGACGGATATGTAATCATAGGCTCATATCAGCATCCGAAATCTGAAGACCTTTTAGTGATATACATAAAAAACAACAAAATAATATGGGCTAAAAGTTATGATTTCGGCCTTGACGACACTCCTAAAAAAGTACAAATAACAAATGATTCAATAAAGATTGACGTTATTTCGCAAGATTATATGGGAGCGGAAAAATATATTACAATAGAATTAGATTCGCAAGGAAACGTAAAAAAAATTAAAAAGGGATTGGAGTTCAAAGTATTACCTACAAGGTTTAGAACATAATGAATAGATTTAAAAATCGCTTTTTCGAACACAATTTTCTCTCTTTTCTCTCTGAATATAAATCTTTTTTTAAACAATACGAACTAAAATTCATAGTGTCTGTGCTTGAAATTTTAAAGAAAAAAAACCCAAATCTCAGACTCACCACCGAATATAAGGATTTTGTAAAAAATCTTTATAAAAGCTTCTTTTTAGAAAACGGTTTTGAAACATTTATTTTAAAAAATCCAAAAATGATTACAGAACTTCAAGAAGCGAATATTGACTTCTCAGATGTTTTAAACAAAGCTTTTTTATTAATGAGCAACGCTTTTATAAAGAAAATAATAAAAGAAAAAGAACCTATTTCGAAACTCAAAAAAATAACATCACTTTTTGAATTTTATATCGAATATTTAAAATATCACCTAAACGAACCTATCTATTACACAAAGTCTCTTCCAAAAGAGATAAAAGAGTATTATTTAAACAATACAAAACTTTCACTCTTTAGCGTATATAAGGGTATCCCAATTTCTCATACCACTACTATTCATACATTAAATGAAGAAAAAGGATTTATTGAAGTCAGTGCCAATTATTATCAAATAATTGCATCAAAATTTCAAAAAGAGATTTACTTACTAGAGCCAAAAAGCAATAAAACCTTTAAAGCCAATATCTCAGAAGTTTATCCTCACAGAAAAACATTAGAGCTGATAAATATCGAAAAAATAAACAGAAAAACTCCAAAAAGAAACTACATCAGAGTTCAGCCTCATAAAAAAATAGAAGTGCTAGTAAAAAAAGGTGATAAAAAGTTTATAACAGAAATGTATGATATTTCATTAAAAGGCACAGCTGTTTATTCTAGTGAAAAACTTCCCCTTGAAATAGGTGATTTGGTAACAATTGAATTTGAACTTGAATTTGAAGATTTTTACTATTTTACACTTCAAGCAGAACTAAAATCCATTTCAAAACTTAATGACACAACTTACAGATATCATTTCTATTTCGAACCAAATCCAAAAGAGGAAAAAATACTCGAAAAATATATAACAAAAAGAGAAAAAGAGATTATTAAAGAATTACAGATTTATCTAAAAAAAGAGCTCAAGAGCGTTTAGCGTAAAACTCTTTTTTAAACTCTTTAAATTTTCCTCTGATTATCGCATCTCTAGCATTTTTTACAAGAGTCAAATAGTAATGAAGATTATGAATACTAGCTAGTCTAAAATAAGTAAGTTCTTTTGCTTTAAAAAGATGATTTAGATAAGCTCTGCTGAAATTTTTACAGGTATAACAATCACACTCTTCATCAATCGGCATATCATCAAGTTTATACTGTGCGTTTTTAATTCTTAAAGTCCCGAAAGAAGTAAAAAGATATCCGTTTCTGGCGTTTCTTGTCGGCATTACGCAATCAAACATATCAACGCCTCTATCAATTGCTTCAATAATATCCTCAGGTGTCCCGACTCCCATTAAATATCTAGGTTTTTCTTTTGGCATATAAGGAGTTGTGGCTTCGATAGTGTCATACATCAGCTGATTTTCTTCTCCAACACTCAGTCCTCCTATCGCAAACCCGTCAAACGTATATCCTTCGTATTCAAGAGATACAAGACTTTGAGCGCTTATCTTTCTCATTTCAAAATCAGTTCCTCCTTGAATAATGGCAAAGAGGTTATTTTTCTTTCCTTTTTTTACATGATGTACCAAACTCCTGTATGCCCAGTCCGTAGTTCTTTCAATAGATTTTTTTATTCTCTCTTTTGTATTGGGAAGAGGAATCAAATCATCTAAAACCATCATAATATCGCTATTAAGATTATATTCGATATCAATTACCTTCTCAGGTGAAAAAAAGTGTTTTGATCCGTCGATATGGCTTTTAAACCATATTCCTTCATCCGTAAATTTTACGTTATCACCGAGACTAAAAGCCTGAAATCCCCCGCTGTCCGTCAAAAAACTTCTTTTATATCCGCTAAATCCGTGAAGTCCCCCGAGTTTTGCTATTGTTTCATCACCCGGTCTAAGATATAAATGATATGTATTCCCTAGAATTATTGGAGCATCTAAAATTTCCATCATATCAATAGCATCAAGGCTTTTAACCGCCGCAGCAGTACCTACCGGCATAAAAATAGGAGTTTTAATTTCACTATGGGCGGTTTTGATGGTGGTAGCCCTAGCATTACCATCAATTGCGTCGATTTTAAATTCCATACACTGCCTTTTTTGAAATTATACTAAAATAAAACATATGATATAATTCTGGAAAAAAGGGACTGTTTGAATAAAATTTTAATATTCGCCGGGGCACAAGAATCAAAACTTTTAATACAAAAAATAAGCGAGCAATATCTAAATCTTGGCGAATTTCATATCATTTACGAAGATGACGAAATAAAAAACGGTTTTGAAGAAAAAGAAAATTTATTTTTTTATAAAATAAATTTTTATGCTTTTGAATTATATAAGCAGCTTTTGAGAAAAGATTTTAATAAAATTATAGTCTTTATCAAAAATAAAAAAGAAGCTCAATTCGTACTTAAAAAAATCAAATATTATAAAACCCCTATTCTTTTTATTAAATTCTGGCTCGAATTTGAAATTCCTGATATAAACAATATAGAAATAATCGACATACCGGAAATTATTACCAATAAAGTTATAGACTTCTTGCCAAACGTCCCTTTATACGCAAGAGATATAGGACTTGGAATCGGTGAAATAATGGAAGTTGAGGTACCTCCTCATTCTCCTTTTGCTTATAAACAGACTTCTATTTTCAACAGATATGGCGTAAAAGTTGCAGCAATATACAGAAACAACGAACTAAAACTCGTCAATAAAGACACATTGATTCTTCCCAATGATAAGCTTATTTTAATAGGGCATCCACAAAGATTAAAAGAAATTTTCAACCAGATTAAAAGTAACATAGGAGCATTCCCTCAACCTTACGGACAAAATATATATGTAATTTTGGATATGAAAACGATGGATCAATCGGAAATATCAAAAACATTAAAAGCCGCTTTACATCTACATAGAAAATTAAAACATAAAAGACTTATTATTAAAATAATAAATCCAAACACTAAGGCTTTAAGAATTTACAAACTTTACAAATTCTCTAAAATTGACATTGAAACCGAATATAAAAAATCGGATTATAAAGAAATTTTGATAGAAGACAATAAACGTCTTAACATAGGTCTTATTATCACAATAAATAAATTATTCTACAAATATGTCAAAACATTTTTTGAAATAAAAAAACCGATACTTAAATTAGGAAACGAATCGATAAAAAAATGCGGAGCCTTAGCAGTAGTTCTAAACGATAAATACATCACTAAAATCGCATCGGTTATTTTTGACCTTTCTTACCAGCTCGGATTAAAAATTAAATTCTTTGACATTGATCCGGAAAATTCCCATACCGAAGCGATAGAATATTTAAGACACCTGGCTAAAAACTTTAACTTCACCCAGGTTGAATTTATTTCATCGAAAGAAAATCCCATAACACTATTAAAAAAAGAAAAAAACATCTGTCTTATAGAATCTTTTCCAAAACCGCCAAGAGCAAAAATATGGCAATATCTCTTCCCTAAAATCGAGGAGTCATACGTACTGCTTGACAAATTCAATCAATTTTTAATTCCAATAAAGGATGACAATGAAAGTAACGGTTAATACACCAAATAAAACATATGACATAATTATCGATAAACTTCCTAAAATTACACTTGATAAAAAAGTAGCAATCATTACAAACCCGAAAGTCAGCGGTCTTCATATTAATTATTTAACAAACAGATTAAAAGCAAAAGAACTTCATATCATTACCCTGCCTGACGGAGAAGAGTATAAAAACTGGCAAAGTATTGAATACGCTCTTAATAGACTTTTCGATGCAAAATTCGACAGAAATTCCACCCTTATAGCTTTTGGAGGAGGAGTTATAGGAGACATGACCGGATTTGCTGCAAGTATTTTTTTAAGAGGCATTGAATTTATACAAATCCCAACAACCCTTCTTGCCATGGTAGACAGTTCAGTGGGCGGTAAAACGGGAATAAACAATAAGTATGGTAAAAACCTTATAGGCAGTTTTTATCAACCAGAAGCCGTATATATTGATACGCATTTTCTCTCAACCCTCCCAAAAAGAGAATTTGCTGCGGGAATGGCCGAAATAATAAAAATGGCGGTAATGTTCGATAAAGAATTTTTTGATAAAATAAAAAAAGGAACTTTAAGTATTGAAGAAATGATTAAAAGAGCTGTAGAGTTAAAAGCAGAAGTGGTAAATCAGGACGAAAAAGAAAAGGGTGTTAGAAGCGTTTTAAATTACGGTCATACTTTCGGACACGTAATAGAAAATCTGACCGATTATAAAAAATATTTACACGGAGAAGCAGTGGCAATTGGAATGGTAATGGCAAACGAACTATCACACGAACTCGGATTATTGAGTGAAAAAGAAGCGGCAGAAATAAAAAATGTATTGCAAAAATACAATCTTCCGACTGATTTTAAAATAAAAGATCCTGAAGAGTTTTACGAACATTTCTTTCTTGATAAAAAAACGTCCGATAATAAAATTAAATTCATAATTCCGGAAAAAATCGGCCGATACAAAATAGTAAAAGATATCGAAAAAGATAAAGTTATGAAAGTTTTAAAAAAGTTCAGCCAATGAGAATAGTTGTTATTCTTTTTTTGGCTCTATTTTTATTTGCCGAAGAGAATAAAACATTAATACAAAATCAAATCAACACTCAAATTCAACAAATACGAAAATCCCTTAAAAAAAACGAATTCTATCTCAATTATCAATCATATCTTAATTACAAAAAACTGGAAGAATCTCTAAAAAAATATAAAAGACTCGCCAGAATCAATCCCAAAAAATACAAAGAAAAACTATTAAGCGTTCAAACAGAACTGGAACTTTTAAAAAAAAATAAAAATATTTTTGACACGATTATAAAATTAAAAGAGTTACCTCCTCCTCCCGAAATCAAAAATCCTTTCGGCATTTTAAGCGGAATAAATTATGAAAAAGAAATAAAAACAATAATAAAGCAAAACGAAGAAAATTATGAAAATTTTCATAAAACTTATGAATCATTACTGAAATTAAAAGAACTTTTAGATAAAGAAGGTAAAAAAGACCCGGAATTAGAAAAATTAATTACTGATTTTCAAACTATCGACAGCGTATATAAAACAAAATTAAAAACTTTAAAAACACAAGCGGAAATTTATATTCAAAAAATAAATTACGCCATTCAAAAAGAAATAAACAAACTCATTTATCTGGCATTTTCCATTGCCATAAGTATTTTAATATTTACTTTTATAAAAATAGCAGTCAGAAAATACGTAAAAGACGAAAGCGTTTATATAATAAATAAAATCTTAAACTTTATCAATATAACCGTAATAATCTTAATAATTTCGTTCTTTTACATAAACAACGCGACTTATTTAATTACCATTTTGGGATTTGCCTCAGCCGGTATCGCTATTGCGATGAAAGACTGGTTTATGAATATTTTCGGCTGGTTTGTTATTATGACCAGCGGAAGTTTTAAAGTGGGTGATAGAATTAAAATTTACATGCAAAACGGTCAGGTAAGAATAGTAGGAGACGTAATAGACATAACGCCTACCAAAATAGCTATTTATGAAGACGTAACTCTTACAACATATCTTTATAACAGAAGAGCGGGAAGAATTGTTTTTATTCCCAACAACGTAATATTCACCCATCCTATTTTCAATTACACACACCATGGTCTTTCTACCGTATGGGACGGTATAGATATTACCATCACATTTGACAGCAACTATAAAAAAGCGGTTTATCTCGCTAAAGAAATAGTAAATAAATACTCGAAAGGTTATACGGATATTACTAAAAGAAGAATGAAAAAATTAAAAGCGATCTATCATATAAAAAATGCCAATGTGGAACCGAGAGTATATACGTTTATAGAAGAAAACGGAATAAGAATAAGCTGTTGGTATTTAAACAATTACGCACCTCTTAACTTAAGAAGCACTATATCTTCCGAAATTTTAGAGGCTTTCTTAAAAGAAGAAGACATAAAAATAGCTTATCCTACGTATAGTATTAAAGGCGAAATAAATATGGAAGAATCAAAAAGTCTTCCTAAACTGCCTCCGAAGGATAGTTATGAAAAACCTTCTTAAATTAAAATATCTTTATAAATTAAAAGAATCGGGGATAGATTATTTCGAAGGTTTTACTTCTCAAGAAAGAAAAATAGATATGCCAAACGAACTTAAAGAACTGGAAAAAATATGCAAAACATGTACTCTTTGTGATTTAGCAAAGACCAGAACAAACGTGGTATTCGGGGAAGGAAACCCGAAAGCCAAATTAATGTTTATAGGAGAAGGACCGGGAGAAATGGAAGATAAAACTGGACGTCCCTTTGTAGGACGAGCAGGTAAACTTTTGACTAAAATAATTGAAAACGTATTGGAATTAAAAAGAGAAGACGTTTATATATCGAATATCGTTAAATGCCGTCCTCCTAATAACAGGGTTCCTACAATTGAAGAAGCGGAGACATGCAAACCTTATTTATTAAAACAAATTGATATAATAAATCCTGAAATTTTAGTATGTCTTGGCAAAACGGCTTTTATGTATCTTTTAAATACCGATATGCCGATTAGTAAAGTCAGAGGTCAAATATTCGAATATAAAGGAAAAAAAGTGATACCGACATATCATCCGAGTTATTTATTAAGAAATCCGAGTGCAAAAAAAGAAGCTTATAAAGACTTTTTGCTTATAAAGAGTATGCTATGAAAAAAGTAGCGGCAATTTTAATCGGATTGTTATTATTCGCTCAAGAAAGTCTATATTATGAAACACCTGTTTTCAATATCCCGGATACTAATACAAGCGAAATAAATTCAACAAAAAACAGTGAAACGAAATCGGTTTTTGATAACAACGAAACAATAAAAGAAGAAGAAATAGTACTGGAAGACAACTTCGTATCTTTAAAACCTCATGTAAAAGTTTGTGTAGTTATAAATAAAAAAAGATTCTTTAAATTTGTCCCTTCTATTATCAATTCTTTAAACGCTTATTTAATTTATAAAGATGTTGATTATGAATTAAAAGTTTTTGATATTAATGAAAGTATTGAAAAAATCAACGGCGAATGTAATGACACTATCATTTATTCACTGAATAAAAAATATATTCAAAATTTAAGTGAATATAATAATTCAAAATTTTATATTCCTATTTTTAATAAAAAAGAAATCGAAACAAACACCACTAATCTTTACTTCGGAGGCATTGATTATAAAGAACAGATAAATAAGTTAGCAGAATTTATTGATGATAATAAAGCAATCTCTATTAATGAAAACACCAATCTCTCAAACAAACTCTTTAAATATGAAAACGAACTAAACTTAACGATAATTCCGTACGAATATCCAAACATTAATTACAATGACCTCAATAACAGTTTTGTATTTTTTAACACAAGAACGGCAAAAACAGCTCAGGTGTTATCAAAAATAACATATTACGAACTTGAAACGAAACTTCAACTGGCTTCTCAAATTAACTATGATCCTCTTTTAATAGGAATCACCCAACCGGATGACGTTAAAAAACTTATAATCGCCAATTCAATAATTCATCCGCCTTTATTAATAGAAGATTATAATCTTATTATTAATACGGATATAAAATACAACTGGTTAAATTATGCTTCAAATATATTATTGAATAAAATATACAATAATCAAACCGGGGAAGAAAATTTTTATATGAATGATTTTAAAACTTATATTTTTGATAATCAAATTTTATATAAAATAAAACTTTATCAAATAATAAACGGAGCATTTAAAGAAGTAAGATAGTTTTTTTGATATAATTTCGGCAAAAAAGGAAACAAATGGCAACTTATGTAGTGGGCTTCCCAAGAATCGGTGAGCAAAGAGAGCTTAAAAAAGCACTTGAAGCGTATTGGAGCGGTAAAATCAGCCAAGATGAATTAAAACAAACGGCAAGTGACTTAAGAAAAAGACATTGGACTTATCAAAAAAATGCCGGTATTGATATGATTAGCGTAAATGACTTCAGTTTTTATGACAATATGCTTGATATGACAGTTATGTTAAATGCCGTACCTGAAAGATATAAAGATATAGAAAACTGTATGGACAGATATTTCGCCATGGCAAGAGGTGATGACAATCATAAAGCTATGGAAATGACTAAATGGTTCAATACAAACTATCACTATATCGTACCTGAATTAGATATTAATATGGACTTCAAACCAAACATCGATAAAATCATTTTGGAATATAAAGAAGCAAAAGAACTAGGTATCGAACCTAAAGTAAATATAATAGGACCAATCACTTACGTAAAACTTTCTAAAATCGTAAACGGAGACGAAAAAGCTATAATCGAAAAATTGGTACCTGTTTATAAAGAAATCATAGCAAAACTTAAAGAATTGAATCCAAATATTAAAATTCAAATGGACGAGCCATATTTTGTAACGAACCCTACGAAAGAAGATCTTGAAATTCTCGAAAAAGTCTATAATGAACTCGCTAATGACGCAAATATTTATGTGGCTACATATTTCGAACATTCAAACGAAGCAAATGAAGTTCTTGCTAAAACTCCTATTAAAGGTATGTTTTTAGATTTCGTAGCAGGAAGTGAAAACTCAATAAAAGCACTTGTAGATGCCGGAAAAGAAGTAGGTATCGGAATTGTAAACGGAAGAAACGTATGGGTAAACGATATTGAAAAATCAGCGGCTTTTGTAAAAGGTTTAACAGAAGCGGTTGAAAATGATAAAGTTCATATAGGAAGCAGCTGTAGTTTACTTCATGTACCTTATACATTAAAATATGAAACGAAAATGGATGAAGACATTAAATCTTGGATCAGTTACGCTTTAGAAAAACTTGACGAAATTAGAGTGATAAATAAACTTGTAAAAGATGAAGAGTTAAATGAATATGACAAAGAAGTGCTTGAAGGCAATAAAATCGCAATCGCCACAAGAAAAACTTCTAAAAAAATCCATGATCCAATCGTTCAAGACAGAGTAAGTAACTTAACGGAAAAAGACAAACACAGAAGTATGCCATTTGTTGAGAGAATTAAACTTCAACACGAAAACCTAAAATACCCTATTTTACCAACAACTACTATCGGAAGTTTTCCGCAAACGCCTGAGCTTAGAAAATTAAGAAGAGATTATAAAAACGGAGTTATAAGCGAAGAAGAATATAAAGCAAAAATCAAAGAAATGATAGCCGATGCCGTTAAATTCCAAGAAGAAATTGACCTTGATGTACTTGTTCATGGTGAATTTGAAAGAAACGACATGGTTGAATATTTTGGTGAGCAGTTAAACGGAGTTGCTTTCTCTCAAAACGGATGGGTACAAAGTTATGGAAGCAGATGTGTAAAACCTCCTCTAATTTATGGAGATGTTTCTAGACCTAAAGATATGACGGTAGAATGGATTACATACGCTCAGAGTCTGACTGACAGACCAATGAAAGGAATGCTAACAGGACCTGTTACAATGCTTAACTGGTCATTTGTAAGAGACGACCAAAGTAAAAGAACTACTGCGTATCAAATGGCAATTGCTATCAGAGATGAAGTGGAAGCCCTTGAAGCAGCCGGAATTAAAGTGATTCAGGTTGACGAAGCGGCTCTTAGAGAAGGTTATCCTTTAAGAAACGAAAAAAGAGCTGATTACGAAGATTGGGCAATTACAGCATTTAGAATTACAACTTCAAGCGTAAAACCTGAAACTCAAATTCACACTCATATGTGTTATTCTGAATTCAGCGACATTATGGACGCAATTGAAGCTATGGATGCCGATGTAATTTCAATCGAAAATGCAAGAAGTGATAACAGCCTTCTTAAAATCTTTAAAGAAAGAGGATATAAAGGTGAAATTGGACCTGGAGTTTATGACATTCACAGCCCAAGAATCCCTTCAACTGAAGAGATGGTAGAACAAATAGAAGCGATATTAGAAGTATTGCCGGCTGAGAAAGTATGGGTAAACCCTGACTGCGGTTTGAAAACGAGAAAATGGGAAGAAGTTAAACCAAGCCTCAAAAATATGGTGGAAGCAGCTAAAATAGTTAGAAACAAAATCAAATAAAAAACCCCTCTTTTCTTCTCTCTTTTTTATTTCTTTTATATAATATAATTAAAAACTTCAAGGTATCAATATGCTAAAAAAGCTTTTAATTATATTATCGTGTACATTTGCCTTTTGCGCAACTACAAATAACTCTCTGAGACTCTCTTTTCAAAATTTAAAATTCAATAATGAACATATGGGACTTTTTGAAACTTCTTATCTTTTTTATATTGATAAATTTTATACGGGTATCGGTGTTTATTCAGCCGTAACCGGAAAAAGAGGAGGATTTTTTACGGGTGGTATAATCGGAGGAATAAAATATCCTATAAACAAATTCTATGTTGACAGCGGAGTTTTTATCGGAGGCGGTGGAGGAGGACATGCTCCTCAAGGCAGCGGTCTAATGTTAAAAGCTCATGCCGGATTTTTATATCCGTATAAAAATTATGAACTCGGTTTAAATATTAACCATATTTGGTTTAAAGACGGTGAAATAGATTCGACTCAACTCGGTTTTATAATGGATTATAATTTTAAAGAAGTATATTTTTCCAATAAACCTTCAAAATTATTCGGTAAATACGGAATAGAAAAAATAACTTTTTCGCCTTTTATTATGGAATATATACCTATAAATTCCAAAACAACTTCCGGAAAAACTCAAAAAAGATTTACTCTAATCGGAGCGGAAATAGACAAAGATTACGATAATTTTTTCGCCTTTTTAACAGCTGCCGGAGCTTTTAAGGGCGACAGTGACGGATACGCCGAGTATCTTTTCGGTGCCGGAAAAAAATTCAAATATATAAAACTAAAAGCAGCCATAGGAGCCGGGGGAGGCGGAGAAGTAGACACCAAAGGAGGATTTATTTATAAAATCGAAACTGAAACTAATTTCAAAACTTTTAACTTATCCGCCGGATTTATGAATGCCCCAGGAGGTATAAAAACCCTTTTTGCCAAAGCATCACTCTCAAAACGTTTTAATTTTATTACGACGGGAAATAAATTAGTAAATTTTAAACCTAAAAAATTTAATTTTAAAATTTATTCCGAATCTTATCTTCCTTCAAAAACTATCCGTAAAACCAAAGAATCAAAAAGACTTGATTTAATCAATTTGGATATAGGAATCTATAAAAAAGACAATCTATCTTTATTCGTAAACACGGCTGCTGCTTACAACGGTGACAGCGGAGGATACGCCGTAGGAATGTTCGGTGCTCAGTATGATATTACGGATAATCTGTTTATAAGAGGAGCAATAGGAGCCGGAGGAGGCGGAAATGTAGATGTAGGAGGCGGCCTATTGGCAAAAGCCGATATAGGTATCAAATATAAATACTTTTTTATCTCAGGCGGACGCATTAAGGCCATAGACGGAAGATTAAACACATCGATTTTTTCTGTGGGGATAATTTTAAACTTTTATAAAGGTATAGTAAAATAATCAATATGATATACTTACAAAAAACTTCCAAGGAGAATGAATGAGAGAATATCTTTTTTCTAGTGAGTCCGTAACTGAAGGACATCCGGACAAAATGGCCGATCAAATAAGCGACGCGATATTGGATTATATTATAGAAAGAGATCCTAACGCAAAAGTGGCTTGCGAAACTCTTCTTAGTAACGGTTATTGTATAATAGCAGGAGAGCTTAAAACTACCACATACGCTCCCATGCAAGAAATAGCCAGAGAAGTTATAAGAGAAATAGGTTATACTGACGCGAGATATGGATTTGATTATAGAACTGCCGGAGTTTTAAACGGAGTCGGCGAGCAAAGTCCCGACATACGCCAAGGCGTGGAAAAAGGTGAAGAAATCGGTGCGGGAGACCAGGGAATGATGTTCGGTTACGCATGTAAAGAAACACCGGAATTAATGCCTCTTCCTATAATGCTTGCCCACAAACTTACAAAAAGACTTGCGATATGTAGAAAAGAAGCGATTATTCCATGGCTAAGACCGGACGGCAAAGCACAGGTAAGCGTTAAATATGTAGACGGAAAACCTGTAAGCGTTGAAAAAGTTGTAGTTTCAACGCAGCACGAACCTGATATTAACTATTCTGAAATAAAAGAAGCGGTAATAGAAGAAGTGATTAAAAAGGTTATCCCTGCCACTATGCTTAGCAAAAACGTTGAATATTTTATAAATCCTACCGGAAAATTCGTAATCGGAGGTCCTCAAGGCGACGCAGGACTTACTGGTAGAAAAATTATCGTAGATACATACGGAGGAGCTGCACCTCACGGAGGAGGAGCGTTCAGTGGAAAAGATCCTACAAAAGTAGACAGAAGCGGAGCGTACGCAGCAAGATACGTAGCCAAAAATTTAGTGGCTGCCGGGGTAGCCGATAAATTAACGCTTCAGATAGCGTATGCTATAGGTGTAGTCGAACCTGTAAGTATTTACGTAGATACACACGGAACGGCAAAAGTGGATGAGAAAAAAATAGAAGAAGCTGTTAGAAAAATTTTCGATTTAACACCTAAAGGTATAATAACATCACTTAATTTACTACAACCGATTTATAGAAAAACGTCTGTATATGGGCATTTCGGAAGAGAAGAATTCAGTTGGGAAAAAACAGATAAAGTAGAAGAAATTAAAGAATATTTAAACCTTAAATAAGTTGTCACGAATAGAAACAAATTAAGACAAAAAAAGTTTTTTTAAGCAGATATTAAGAAATTAATGATATATTTTTAAGTACAATTAAATAAAAATAAAGGAGTTAAAATGGCAGTAAAAATTACTGATATTTGTATTAACTGCGGTGCTTGTATTGATGAATGCCCAGTTGAAGCAATCGTAGATGATAGCGAAAACCCAACAGGAGAAGAAATTTATTATGTATATCCTGATAAATGCGTTGAGTGTGTAGATTATTATGACTGTCCTGCTTGTGCTGAAGCATGTCCTACTGAAGGATGTATTGTTTGGGATGAGTGTAAAGAAGGTCAAACTTGCGCAGACTACAGAGGTGAGCCTGGTACTCCTGTAATGGACGCTTGTTAATCCCTCCCTCTTCTTTTTTTCTTCAAAAATTTGATATAATTCCTCTCTAAAAACTCAAGGAGAGAAAATGGAAAGAACTCTTTCAATAATTAAACCTGACGCAGTGGCAAAAAATGTTATCGGTAAAATCGTAGACAGATTCGAAAGCAACGGACTTAGAATCGCAGCTATGAAAAAAATAAAATTAACTAAAGAAGATGCTGCTAAATTTTATGAAGTACATAAAGAAAGACCATTTTTTAATGATTTATGCGAATATATGAGTAGCGGTCCTGTAGTTGTAATGGTTCTTGAAGGTGAAAATGCAGTGGCTAAAAACAGAGAATTAATGGGTGCTACAGACCCTAAAGAAGCTGCTCCTGGAACAATCAGAGCCGATTTTGCTGAAAGTATTGAAGCAAATGCTGTTCATGGTAGCGACAGTCTTGAAAATGCTAAAAAAGAAATAGCATTCTTTTTCGCTGAGAGGGAGATTTTATAATTGAAAGTTAAAAAAACTTTTGAAAATTTAACCTTAGAGGGTGACAGTGTAAAAAACAAAGACGGTTCTATTGTTATTACCGGAAAATTAACCGGTTCCGTCAAAGTAGAATGTGTAAAATGTTTAAAAGAATTCGACAAAGAAATAGACGAAGATGTAAAATTTAAAGTAGTCCAACCACCTTATGACGGTTTTGATGATGAATACGATATAATCGAACAGGAAAAATATGATTTGGAAGAGATATTAAAAAGCGAAGCCGAATCGATAAAAAATGATTATAACGTTTGCGAAAGTTGTCAAAAAGAAGACTTTAATAAAGAATTTTAAGGAGATAAAATGGCAGTTCCTAAGAGAAGAAACTCAAAAACTAGAGCAGCAAAAAGAAGAACACACTACAAAGTTAAATTATCTACAGTAGTTAAGTGCTCAAACTGCGGCGCTTACAAAAGACCTCACAGAGCATGTCCTAGCTGCGGTGAGTATTAATGAGAATAGCAATTGATGCAATGGGTGGGGACTTCGGTCCCGAACCGATTATCGAAGGCGTTATTAAAGCACTGAAAATTAAAGATTTTACTCCATACTTAGTAGGCGATGAAAAAATTATAAAACCTTTAGTTCCAAAAAATCTTCACGATAAAGTTAGATTTATAAATAGTGAAGATTACATAAGAATGGAAGAAAGCGCCACAGAAGCTTTAAAAAGAAAACAGAGCACTATTTATAAATCTATCGAACTTTTAAGAAACGGAGAAGTGGATGCTGTAGTTTCGGCCGGTCACAGCGGAGCCACCATGAGTTTGGCCACACTTAGAATAGGAAGAATAAAAGGTATCAAAAGACCTGCTATCGTTACTTTTATGCCTAATATTAAGAAAACTTACACACTTTTACTTGATGTAGGGGCAAATGTAGACTGCGATGCGGAAAATTTATACCAGTTTGGTCTGATGGGTGAAGTTTACGCAAAAGTAGTATTAAACAAAGATGATGTCACTATAGGCCTTTTAAGCAACGGGGAAGAAGAAAGTAAAGGTAACGCCGTTACTAAAGAAGCATTTAAACTGTTAAAAGAAAAATTTGATAATTTTCATGGAAATGTTGAAGGAAACGACATATTTAAAGGTACTGTTGATGTCGTTGTAACTGACGGATTCATAGGTAATATCGTACTTAAAGCTAGTGAAGGTGCAGCTGAAACTATCGGTAAATTAATAAAAGAAGAAATTAAAAGCTCCGGACTTTTACAAAAAATAGGCGCTTTATTATTGAGACCTGTATTTAAAGGATTAAAAAAAGTAACTGACTATGCCGAATACGGAGGAGCTCCTTTATTAGGTGTAAACGGTTGTGTTATAATTGCTCATGGAAAAAGTAATTCAAAAGCTATAAAAAACGCTATTTTCCAAGCGGTAAAATATATTGAAAACGACGTAACCAATAAAATAAAAGAGTCTTTAAAGGTTCATTAATGTATGCTAAATTTACAAGTATCGGAGCGTATGTCCCTCCAAAAGTTTTAACAAATAAAGATTTAGAAAAAATAGTTGATACAAACGACGAATGGATAACAAAAAGAACCGGTATAAAAACAAGGCATATAGCTGAAAACGAAGTAACAAGCGATTTGGCTTATAAAGCGGCTCTTGATGCTTTAAAAAACGCTAATATGAAACCTGAAGATATAGATATGATAATCGTAGCTACGATTACCCCCGATTACTTTACTATGCCTTCTACCGCCTGCGTAGTTGCTGACAAACTCGGTATAGTAAGACCTGCGGTTGATATAAGTGCCGCGTGTACGGGCTTTATATATGCTCTTGCTCACGCAAAAGCATTTATTGAAAGCGGAATGTATAAAAATGTAATGATTATCGGAGCAGAAACACTTAGTAAAATAGTAAATTGGAAAGACAGAACCACATGTGTGTTATTTGGTGATGGAGCGGGAGCAGCTATTATTAGCGCAACTGAAAATAAAGACGAAGCAATTATAGATATTGATATTAATGCCGATGGAAAATATCAAGATTATTTAATTACTCCGGGACGAGGCGTAAAATACGGATGTGATACGGATAGGATATGGCTAGAGATGAAAGGTAACGAAACCTTTAAAATAGCTGTAAAGACTCTTTCTCAAAGCGTTAAAGATATACTTGAGAGAAACAATATGACAAGTGATGACATTGACTGGTTCGTTCCACATCAGGCAAACTATAGAATAATCGACGCAGTAGCCAGAGCTATCAAAATGCCAAGCGAAAAATCAGTTCTAACAGTACACAAATACGGAAATACTTCAAGTGCCTCAATTCCAATGGCTATAAACGATATGTATAAAGAAGGCAAGCTGAAAAAAGGTGACATTATGTTACTTGATGCGTTTGGAGGCGGATTTACTTGGGGAAGTGCTTTAGTCCCTTTTAATTAATTTGCTCTCCAAGCTATCTATCGCTAAAAATATATTTTGTTCTAAATCAGGAATATGAGTAGCCACTACTTTATAAGGAATTAAAATTTCATCAATTTTCGTTTTTTCTTTAAGTCTCTCTTCTATTCTATTTTTTATTTTCATTGTAATATCACTTGGATTAAATGTCAATATTTTAAAAACATCTTCATTTCTAAATACAAAATCAACATCCCTTACAGAATTTTTTATTTGTGTTCCAAATTCTTTTAATATCTTATTTTTAAAATCATATCCGTATAATCCTTCAAAAATAGATAAATCATAAATTTTTATCATAATAATTCCAAGGGCTTCTGAAATTTCATTATATTCATCCACAAGAACGTCGAAATATTTTTGATTATAAGTATCGGTTAAAGGATCTTTTATAGCAATAAAACTGATTTTAAGGCTTAAAGTAGCAAAATTAATTTCTCCTATTAACTGATCATTCTTAACTACAGGAGCTAAATTCAATTTATTTTTTCTAAGATAATTATATGTATCTATTATGTGTTTACTGGATTTTATTACTTCTAATTTATAATCTTCTAAATCGTTATAAAATTCTTCAAAACTCAAATGAAGTCTGTTTTTTAAAAAAATATCGATAATTTCAGCATGATTAAATAAAAAAATAGGCTTTTTATCTATCGTGATATAAAATCTCTCTATTTCGTTTTTATTTATATATTTTATAATTTCTTCTAAAGTCTTATTCTTTACTGAATTGTATTCGGCACTTTTTACAGGATCGACAAAAGCTTCGATTTTCATTTAAAACCTTTTTGTATAATTTTATCACATTTTGTGGTATAATTTCATTTCAAATCCAAAAAGGAGCCATCATGCCTAAAATGAAAACAGTTAGAGGGGCTGCTAAAAGATTCAAAGTTAAAAAAAGTGGAAAAATTAAAAGAGGAAGTGCTTACAGAAGCCATATCCTTACTAAAAAATCACAAAAAAGAAAAAGAAATCTAAGACAGCCTAAATACGTAGACCAAACAAACATTAAAGAAGTAAAATTAATGCTTTGTATCTAACGTTCAGTTAGATCGTGAAGAAGAGGCTAAGTGAAGCAGTGTAAGCTTCCGCGCTGATGCGCTAAGTTGCTATTGATGCACGCCAAAAATAAGGAGAGACAATGAGAGTAAAAACTGGTACAGTTAGAAGAAAAAGACATAAAAAAATATTAAAAATGGCAAAAGGCTTCTACTCAGGTAGAAGAAAACACTTTAGAAAAGCAAAAGAACAAGTTGAAAGAAGTTTAGTATATGCTTTTAGAGACAGAAAACAGAAAAAAAGAGATTTTAGAAAACTTTGGATTATTAGAATTAATGCAGCTTGTAGATTAAACGATATTAGCTATTCAAGATTTATTAACGGACTTAAAAAAGTCGGAATTGAACTTGATAGAAAAGTTTTAGCTGATTTAGCAATGAATGAACCTGAAACATTCGCAAAATTAGTAGAACAAGCAAAAGCGGCTTTATAATCCGCTTTTTTTCTTTTTTACCTTAACTAAAAGTGACTGACTCAATTTCTTACAAGGTAAAGAAAAAAAGAGGAGCTACTCTTTTATGTATTGGTCTAATTTTTCTCTTAATACCCTTTTTAAGATTTTTCCGGTAGCGTTTTTAGGTAAATTATCTACGATATAAATATGTTTTGGAACTTTATAATTGGCAAGTTTGCTTTTTAAGAATTTTTTCAATTCTTTTTCATTTAAAGTACTGTCTTCTTCCGGTTCGACAAACGCTATTGGAATTTCACCATGTGCTTCATCTTTTTTACCTACCACCGCACAGTTTTTAACTCCTGGAAACTTAATACACACTTCTTCTATTTCTCTTGGATATATATTAACGCCTTTACTGATAATCAAATCTTTTTTTCTATCCAAAATATAAATAAACCCGTCTTTATCCATTTTTCCGATATCCCCGGTTAATAGCCATCCGTTTATTATCGTCTCGGCTGTAGCCTCTTCTCTTTTATAATAACCTTTCATAACATTATCGCCTTTGACGATTATCTCACCGGCTTCCCCTAAGGGTACTTCCACAAGCTCATCGTTTACTATTTTCACTTCCACCCCCGGAATTGCCGGTCCTACTGAGCCCGGTTTTTGTAAATGCGGTCTATTTACGGCGACAACAGGTGAAGTTTCACTAAGTCCGTATCCTTCAAGAAGTTTACCTTTTTTAAATTTTTTAGAGAATCTCTCCAATACTTCCCCTGGAAGCGCAGCCGCACCTGAGACATAGAATCTAACTTTATTAAACCAGTGAAAATAAAAAGGAAGCTTAGCACGGCTAAGTGCCGAATAGACATCAGGAACACCGGTAAATATCGTAACACCTCTAAGAAGAGTCTGTTTTATAATATTACTAAAAGGCATAATGGATTTAATAATTACAACTCCTGCACCCGCATAAAGCGGCAGAAGAATATTAACTGTAAGAGTAAAAGAGTGAAACATAGGCAGATAAGCTATAAATCTATCTTTTGGGGTGATTTTTACTATTTCATTTATTCCTAAAATATCGGCAAAGATATTTTTGTATGTCAGCATCGCACCTTTTGGTTTTCCTGTAGTCCCGGAAGTATAAATTATAACAGCTAAATCATCAAGCTCAGGTAGTTTAATTGCTTCATGAGGTTCTATATTGGCTAATATTTCCTTAAAGGATATGTTGTTTTCATCTATTATATCCGGCTCTCCTTCCCAGATAATTTTTTTTATAGAAGTTTTTTCTCTTATATTTTTAATATTATCGGCAAATTTCGCACTTGCCACCATTGTATTTGCTTCTACGTCGTTTAATATAAAAGCAATTTCATCTTCTTTTAAAAACGTATTAATAGGTACCGGTACCGCTCCAATTTTTTGAATCCCTAAAAGCGCAATAACATATTCTAGAGAATTCCCGACATATATCGGAACTTTATCATTTTTTTTAATATCCAATAATTCTAAACTTCTGGCAAAAGTATCTACTTTTTTCTTAACATCTTTCCATGTTACTTTTTCTTTATCAAGAAAATAAGCCGGTTTTTTTCCATATTCTTGAGCATTTCTCTCAAGTACTTCGTAAAAATTATTATAAGGATATTTCATATATACTCCTTGACGGTTGATATGTTATTATAACAAATAAAAAAGGCTGAAAATGGACCTTCCTTCTTCCAACGAAGAACTGTTAAAAAACTTAGAAAAACTGATAGCCCGGACTTATGAAGTTGAAAAAGAATTTATAGAACTCAAAAACATTTTAAACGGAGTAATAGAATTTTTACCCCAGGCTTTATGGGTTGTAGATAAAAACAATGAGATAATAGTTCAAAACTCAAAAGCAAAAGAGTTTGATTTTATTCCAAGCGAAGGAGAAATAGAAGTAGGCTCCAAACATTATCTGATACAATCTTCAACAATAAAAGACAAAAAAATTATAAGCGCTACAGACATTACGGAGCAAAAAAGAAACGAAAGACTAATAGCAATGGGGCAAATGGCGGCACATCTGGCTCATGAAATAAGAAATCCAATCGGTTCTATTTCTATTCTTTTGTCATTACTGAAAAATACATGTCCGGCAAATGAAATAGTAGATGAAATGAAAAGCGCAGTTTTTAGGATTGAGAGAATAATTAAATCCACTCTTCTGTTTTCAAAAGGGTTACAACTTAAAATAAGAGACTTTGCCATCAGTGAGTTTGAAAAGGAATTAAGAGAAAGCATAAAATATTACTCCCACTCAAAAGAGATTAAGTTCGTATTCTTTTTACCGAATATCAAAATGAAAGGAGATTTTGATTTATTATTGCTAGTACTTCAAAATATGATTTTTAACGCAATAGATGCCATTGAAGAGGATGAAAAAGAAGAAGGAATTATAGAAGTTTTGTATGAAAGTGATAAAGATTTTCATATATTTAATATTTATGACAGCGGTAAAGATTTTGAAAATAAAAATATTCTTTTTGAGCCGTTTAAATCTACAAAAACAAAAGGTAACGGACTGGGACTTGCTTTAAGCAAGGAGATAATAGAAGCTCACAAGGGGAAAATAAATTTAGCTGAAAATAAAAAAGGTTTCATAATAAAAATCCCGAAAACTATCTAAACCATTTAGAAGAGATGAGTTTTCCGTTTTTATACTCATCTATTATCATCTTATCGCCGTTTTTGTAAAAATAAATAATCTTTTGAGAAAGATTAATAATATAAATACCGTTTTCAAAAATATAATTACCTTTTTTTATATTGTCAAATACCACCGATAAAATATAATCTCCCTTCGGGAAAGAAAATCCTTTTATAGAAAATCCGTCAAATAAAAATCCGTATAGAAGTTTTTTTTGAAGAACGATTGTTGAAAAATATACCGAATTCGTCCTTCCAAGCCTTGTTTTTTTGAGTTTATTAATAATAAAAGGCAATAAATACAATTTATCGCTTTTTACACAAGAAATTCCTACTAAACTCAATATTTTTTCATCCGAAGTATTTAAATTTTTACTGACACATATTTTGTCGTATTTTTTTTCTTTATAATCGTCAATAACCGAAGCATATAATAAAAATGGCAAAAAAGCCAAAAAAAATTTTTTCATTATTCCCCCTTTTTCTCCTACTCCTTTTAACTTTGTTGAGAAATTAATACATCTTCTATAACCTCATCCAAATCCCCGTCTAAAATATCATCGACTTTGCTGTATGCTTTATTGCTTCTATTGTCTTTTACCTGTTGATACGGGAATAATACGTAACTTCTAATCTGATGCCCCCATCCCATTTCATCTTTTGGTTTACCCTCTTCTTCCGCTCTTCTTTTTTCAAGTTCAAGTTCATAAAGTTTTGATTTTAGCATTTTAAATGCCATCTCTTTATTTTTGTGCTGGCTTCTGTCCTGTTGACAGCTTACCACTATTCCTGTGGGTTCATGGGTTATTCTAACGGCACTTTCGGTCTTATTTACATGCTGACCTCCTGCTCCGCTTGCACGGAAAACATCGATTCTGATATCTTTAGGGTCTATTTCTATTTCTATATCGTCATCGATTTCCGGAGATACCTGAACGGACGCAAATGAAGTATGGCGTCTTCCGGCGCTGTCAAACGGACTTACTCTTACAAGTCTGTGAATTCCGTTTTCAACCTTAAGATATCCGTATGCGTTTTCGCCTTTTATTAAAAGAGTGGCGTCTTTTATTCCGGCTTCCTCTCCGGCCTGATAATCAAGCACTTCCACTTTCCACCCTTTTCTTTCGGCAAACCTCATATACATTCTATAAAGCATACTTGCCCAGTCATGCGATTCCGTACCGCCAGCACCCGGGTGAATAGTGATAATAGCGTTTTTTTCATCATTTTCACCACTTAACATTACTTCAATTTCAAGGTCTCTGATTTTATTTTCAAGTTCTCTTACGTCGTTAAAAACTTCATTTAACGTCTCTTCATCCTCTTCTAAAGACGCAAGTTCGTACATATCTTTATTATCTTCCAATGCCTGAGCTGCTTTTTGATATTTTTCAAGTTTTCTTACAATAGCGTTTTTTTCTTTTTGTATTTTTGCGCTTTTTTTAGGATCGTTCCAAAATTCAGGATCATTTTCCATTTGTGTAATTTCATCAAGTCTTTTTTGAAGTTCCTCAGGTTTTAGAATTGATTCTATATTTTTTAATTTATTTTCCAAATCTTTTATAAGTTCGCTATATTCAAAAGCGTCCATTATTCTCCTTTTATTATTTTCAATAGTTTTATATAATTCTATCAAAAAAGGCTCGCGTATGAAAATTTTAAAAACGCCCGCCGAGGCCATAGAATATAGAAAAAGCCTCAAAGGAACTCTAGGGTTTGTACCCACCATGGGAGCTTTACACGAAGGACATTTGTCATTAATTAAAAAAGCCAGAGAAGAAAATGATTTCGTAATAGTTTCTATTTTTGTAAATCCGACTCAGTTTTTACCGGGCGAAGATTTTAACAAATACCCAAGACGACTTGAAGCCGACTTTGAGATATGCAAAAGAGCCGGAGTGGACGCTGTTTTTACGCCGAGTCCTGAAAATATGTACTCTGAAGACGAAATTTTAGTAAAAGCGCCCAAAATAAAAGGTTATATTTTAGAAGGTTTTTTTAGACCCGGACATTTTGACGGAGTCTTACAGGTAGTAAATAAACTCTTTAACATTATACGCCCTACCCGAGCATATTTTGGAAAAAAGGATGCCCAGCAGCTTTATCTTATCAAACAAATGGTAAAAAATTTCTTTTTTGATATTGAAATAATAGAGGGAGAGACCATAAGAGAAAAAGACGGTCTTGCGATGTCAAGCAGAAATATTTATTTAAGTGAAGAAGAAAGAAAAAGAGCTCTTAGTATCAGTAAAGCCCTTAAAAGAGCGGCTAAACTATCAATGAGTACTAAAAATATAGAAAAAATTAAAGAAGAAATGTTAAAAATTTTAGATGTGGACAAACTACAATATATCGCTTTTGTTGATAGGGATTTTAATTACATAGAAAAAATACAACCGAACAACACCATTATACTGATAGCAGCATATGTAGGTTCTACAAGACTTATAGACAATATTTGGATTTAAGGAGTAAAATGAAATTTATTATTATATTTATAAGCTCGATTTTTTTATTTGCCGACGTTTTTGACACTTATAGATATGAAGGTATAGATAAAACCATAAAACTTTTGGAAAAAAATCTACAAAGTGAAAAATTTTGGCTTGAGAGACTAAAAAATCAGGATGTTAAGTACGGATATTTTGAAAAGCCCACTTTTATTCTTTTTTGTAATAAACTAAATAAAAGTTTAAAAGTAATCAAATATAAAAACGGGAAAACGAAAGAGATTAAAACATTTACGAATCTTATTGTAGGAAAACTCGGAGATAAACAAAAAGAAGGAGACTTAAGAACACCAATAGGTAATTATAGATTAATTAACCGCATAATTCCCGGAAATACGTTTTACGGACCTCTAGCATTTGTCACTTCTTATCCGAATCTTTTTGATAAAGTTCACAAAAAAGACGGCTATGGAATTTGGATACACGGAAAACCTCTGGACGGTGAGAGAGGGGACTTAAGCAAAGGATGTATCGTTTTGGAGAATAACGAAATCTTATATCTCGATAAGCTTATAAATTTTAAAAATTCGATATTGGAAATCACCCAAAACCCTGTTTTTGCAAAAAAAGAAGACATTGCAAAAATTTTAGCAACTATCTATAAATGGAGAGAAGCCTGGAAAAATAACGATCTTAAAAGATATATCTCTTTTTATGATAAAAATTTCCAAAGAAGCAACGGAATGGACTTAAAAAGATTTAAAGAGTATAAATCTCGCGTCTTCCGTTCAAAAAAAGGACAGAAAGTTAAAATTTATTTCAAAAATATTCAAATAACTCCTTATCAAAATTTACAAAATTTACCGATTTACAAAGTTGAAATGTATGAAGAATATATCTCACCAACCTATACTTTTAAAGGAAACAAAGAAGTTTATCTTCAAAAATTCGGTAACATTTTTAAAATAATAATTGAAAAATAATCAAACTAATTTATAACTAATCAAAAATATAACTAGCCCGTAAAGAGTAATAATAGCAGGCTGAACCCAACCGCTGAATCTTTTATAAAAAAACCAAAAAACATATAAAACAAAAAGATTAAACAATGTAAAAAAAACATATTTTCCAAAATAGTTAAGACCCTCATATAAAACGTAATCTATTCTAAAAAGTCCGTAAAGACCAAGAACGATACCAAGAAGAATACCTATAAATCTCAACTGCTTCCTTTTTGCCAAATTATACCATTTTTGTTAAAATCTTAATAAAAAGGATAGCCTTGAAAAAGCTCTATTTAGCCTCTCTCGGATGTGTGAAAAATTTAGTTGACAGCGAAGTAATGCTGGGAAAATTAAAAAACGAATACACACTTACGGATAATCCCAATGAAGCGGATTTAATAATTGTAAATACCTGCGGATTTATAAATCCCGCAAAAGAAGAATCAATAGATACGATTCTCGAACTTGCCAATGAAAGAAAAGAAAACGCCAAAATCGTGGTAGCCGGATGTTTAAGTGAAAGATATAAAAACATACTTCCCGATGAAATTCCGGAAGTTGATATCTGGACTGGAGTGGGTGATTTTGGAAATATTGACAAGGTAATAAAATCAGGAAAAAAGAAATATTTCACTCCAAGAGTTTATCTGATTCACAATGATGAGAGGATTATTACAGGCAGCAGTTATCACGCTTATATTAAACTTAGCGAAGGATGTAATCAAAAATGCGCATTTTGCGCTATCCCAAACTTTAAAGGAAAACTACAATCAAGACCTATTGAAGAAATTATAGATGAAATTAAACGTTTAAAAGATAAAGGCTTTAAAGACTTTTCACTAGCAAGCCAGGATTCTAGCTCTTATCTTAGAGATTACGGCATTAGAGACGGACTTGAGAGATTGATTGACGAAATAGATAAAATCGAAGGAATTACGGTTAGAATATTATATCTTTATCCTGCTACAACTACAAAAAGACTTATACGAAAAATTTTCGAATCAAAAAACGTTCAAAATTACTTTGATATGCCAATTCAGCATATTACTCCAAGAATGCTAAAAATCATGAGACGTCCGGGCAGTGTTGAGAAATTAAAAGAACTTTTATATGAAATGAGAAAAGATTTCAGCTTTGTCAGAACTTCCGTAATAGTTGGACATCCTGGAGAAACGCACGAAGATTTTGAAGAACTCAGAAAATTTTTAGAAGAATATAAATTTGATAGGGTAAACGTATTTGCCTATTCTGATGAAGAAGAGACTCCCGCTTACAAAAGAAAAGATAAACTACCTGATGCCGTTATAGAAGCCAGGGTAAAAGAGATAGAAAAAACGGTAAAACAAACTACACAGGAATCATTAAAAAAATATCTTAATAAAACGTGTGAATGTTATATGGACGGCCTGACGGATGACGGGCTTTTTTATTCGGTCAGACCAAAACTATGGGCCCCGGAAGTTGACGGAGATATTTTGATAAATGAAAGCAATATCGAAGATTTAGAAGTTGGTAATTTATATAAAGTACAAGTAACCGAGCTTGCCAAAGACCAGCTAATAGGAAAAATCATTGGCTAAAAATCTGCTTGCTTTTTCAGGGGGTGTAGATTCAAGCGCTCTTTTTTTCTGGCTTCTTGAAAAAAATATTCCTTTTGATTTGGCTATAGTAAATTATCACACCCGTCAAACAAGTGATGAAGAAGTGGACTATGCCAAAAACTTAGCAAAAAAATATAATAAAAAAATATTTATAAAAGATTGTAAATTAAAAAAATTCAGTGAAAAAAAAGCAAGAGATTGCCGGTATCAATTTTTTGAAGAAATTATCAAAAAATACGGATATGACACTCTTATTTTAGCACACCAACTAAATGACAGATTCGAATGGTTTTTGATGCAACTTAGTAAAGGAGCGGGACTTAAAGAGTTAATAGGAATGGAAAAATGGGAGGAGAGAGAATTTTATAAAATATATAGGCCTTTTTATAATGTATCTCGCAGGGAAATTATAGAATTTTTACATAAATACAATATTAAATATTTTGTAGATGAAAGTAACTTTGATAAAAAATATAAAAGAAATCTCATACGTCATGAATTTTCGGATAAATTTATAGAGATGTTTGAAGAGGGAGTCAAAAGAAGCTTCGAATTTTTGGAAGAAGATAAAAAACTTTTGATAGATACTAACTGGAAAAAGATTGAAAAACTTTATTTTTTTGAAAAAAGTATTCCTGAAAAAGATATAAAGAAAATAGATTTAATATTAAAAAGACTCGGCATACTTCCTACAAAAGCTCAAAAAGATGAAATACTAAGAACAAATTTTAACTGTGTCATTCAAGGAAAAATAGCAATCGACTCCAACGACTCCAAAATTTATCTATCTCCTTATGTTAAAATTCCACTAACCAAAAATCAAAAAGAACTTTTTAGAATCAATAAAATCCCTCCAAAAATCAGAGGTTATATAGCAAAGGAAAAATTATGCGATATGTTATTTACGGAGACGTACACGGATGTCTTGAAGAATGGGAAGAGCTTAGAAAGTTAATACCTAAAAACGCATGGGAGATAAGTGTAGGAGACATATTAGATAAAGGTCCTTATCCCGTTGAAGCTCTGAGATATGCTAAAAAAAATAAAATTTTTACAATCATGGGAAATCACGAATATAAACATATAAGAAAATATTGGGGAAGAAAAGTCCAGCTTGATGAAGACCAGCAAAAAATATACCCTCAATTAAAACAGGAAGATTTTGATTTTATCGAATCAATGCCTTTTTTTTTAAAATTAAATCATTTAACAATAGTTCATGCTGGTATTACCAATAGAATAAGACTTAACAATCCTCCATTAAATATAATGACACTTTTACTTTTTTTAAGAGAAGTAGATGAAAATGATAAATTTTTACCTCTAAATCATAATTATCCAAACGCAAAATACTGGGCAGATGTCTATGACGGGCATGAAGGATTTGTAGTATACGGCCATAATCCGTTTTTAGAAGTCAAAAAAAACAGATTCGCAGCAGGAATAGACACCGGTTGCGTTTATGGAAACAAATTAACGGCTCTTGTTATTCCAAATTCTTTAAAACCATGGGAATATGAAATTATTCAAGTACCCGCTAAGAAAAAATACGCAGAACCTCACGTTCCTTTAGAAAATCCCGTCTCATAGTTCTTTTTCTATTTTTTTCAAATCTATATAATTTTTTATTATTTTTTTAACTTCCCCAGGAGTTATGTTTTCAAATTCTACCACCATCACATAAGAAGGTTTTAAAATAATAATAAAGTTACCGCTTTTATCGGGTTTTTGATAAGTCATCATAGTTTTATAACCCTCAAAAAGAGCTGTTTCAATTATTACATCATTCGTTTCCATTTGCATATTCATCATAACAGGTGCGCTGGCTTCCATTGCGAATGTTCCGGTTAAAAGATGAATCTTTAGGTTTTTGTCGTCTTTTACAAAATATTTCACTGCCTGGGAACTGCTGATTTCATTTGTTTTAATATCCATACCTTCACATCTGCCTTCTTTTTTAAAAGCATCTATTTTATCCGGAATTATTTCGCACATTTTTTCATAATAACCAAATAAAACGGAAATAGAAAGAAAAAAAACTATAAATTTTTTCATTTTATTACCCTAATTTGAATATTATCAACATAATAAGGATAAGAACCATCTTCACCAAAACAGATTTTTCCTTTTTTATTCATAAATTTATCATCATCCACTACGTCAATATGATTTCTTCCGTTTATAAAAACTTGAATATGATTATCTTTTGCGATAATTTTCATATGATACCATTTATTTGTATCCACTCCTGTAAGTTTGTTTTTAGCAACCTGAGTTACAATGTTTCCTGCAATTTTATCCAACACTATGTCATTCCAAGAAAAATGTATTTTATATCCGACTTTCGGATTGTCACTTAATCTAAAATAGATCACAGGATTATATTTTAAAACATCCAAGTCTAAAATAAAATCTTTTACTTTTACACTTTCTAAACAAACCATAACATCATCAGCATTAATATTTAGAACTTTTCCAACTTTTCCATTTGCCTGAACCCCAACCGTAATATGACCTCCTTGACCTTTCCACGGTCCAAACGGTACACTTTGTCCGTTTCCGTATTTTTCAAAATCTTCACTAAAAATTAATTTATAATTCTCTTTTTTTTGTTGACTTTGTTTTTGAGGGGCATTTAAGGTTTGATTTTGATTATTTTGTGTTGCCGGTTTTACCGGATTTCCTGCAGCATCATATCTGTAATAATTTTCCGGTACAAGTTTAGATATTTCTTTAACCGCATTATCTATCATCACTCTAATAGCTTTTTCCATAGGAGTGTTTTTATATACACTAAGTCCTCCACCAAGCGCTATGCTTGATGTAACTCCACCGCCAAGTCCGCCGACACTCCATTTACTCGCTCTTCCTTCAACCGTAGTTGCGTTAATAATTCTTCCGGTTCTTACATCAATAAGTCTTATATCGGCAGCAATATATGCCTCGTTTTTACCAAATTTCATTCCTCCTAAAAACGGAACGCCTCTTGGAACGACAATACCTCCTGCTGTAATTCCACCGGCTTTCGGTTCAAAAGCCGTAATAGCTCCTACTACTAAAATATCGGCACCTTCTAAATTTCTACTCGGTCTGTTCATTGAAGTATTTAACGAAAGTTCTTTTTCAATTGCTCCAAGTCCTTCTCCGCTTCTTTCAACTACAATAAATTTTCCCGTCTTAAACAAAGCTGTGGTAAGCATATCGGAAATACCACTTCCAATTTGTCCGTTACATTTAGCGGCTTTACATTTAAAAGAAGCTACGGCTATCCTTGCTTTCGGTCCTTTATACTTTACAACTTCATTTACGTTTTGTTTTGAAGTAGATACATTAGTAGTAACACCTCCACATCCTAAAAAATAGAAAACCGGCAACAATAAAGTTAAATACCA
>JAMOTL010000010.1 GCA_027062285.1 Nautiliaceae bacterium | reverse complement strand
TTACCACATTATCTCTGACACTTTTTATAAAATAAAAATTTTAAAAGCCTGAAACTCTTTTATTTCTAAACTAGTAACACAAAACAATTAGGAATATAAAAACTCCTAATTGTTTTTATATTAATCTTATAATGGTTCCCTGCCCTAAAAAATCCACAACTTCATTACCATCTTTATCTTTTGTAGTAACTACTTTTACGTCTATATTTTTTACTCCATCGGCCTCAAGCTCTTGAGCTTGTTGTTGCAAATAAATTATTACCTCTTTCATTCCATCAGTAGGATAAACACCGTTATAAAGTTTTTCACTTTCTATTCTCACTCCTGCATAAGCAATTGTCACACATTCGTGCTTTTCCTGAATCTCTCCAAAACTTAAAATCATATTTTCCAGATCTCTTGCCATATCAGTCCTTTTTTACAAATAATTATATCAGAAAAATTAATTTTTATTTAATAAAATTATAAAGAAAATAATAATTAATACTAAAGTGTCTGTCGCTATTTCTAAAAAAGAAAAAAACACAAAAAGAGAATTAATCTCTTCTCTCTTTAATTCTTGCTTTTTTACCGGTTTTGCCTCTTAAGTAATAAAGTTTAGCTCTTCTTACTTTACCTTTTCTCACTACTTCGATTCCTGCGATTGAGTCGCTGTATAGTGGGAAAATTCTTTCAACCCCTATGTTGTTCGCACCAATTTTTCTAACTGTAAATGTTTTACCAGCTCCAGTTCCTTTAATTGCGATTACAACGCCTTCGAAATTCTGAATTCTTTTTTTCTCACCTTCTTTAATCTCTACTGCTACTCTTACAGTGTCTCCAGGTCTGAATTCAGGAATTTTGTCTTTTTTTGCTTGAAGTTGTTTTTCTTCAAAAGCTTCAATAAATCTATTTCTCATAGTCTCTCCTTTGTGCCATTGGCCACTCTTGGGCATTCACACTTAATTTTGAAGTGAAATTATACTAAATTTTCTTTTTTTTTCAAACAAGCATTCTTTAAAAAGGCATAAAATTTAAAGCAAAAACTCTATCTATAAACCATAAAACAGCTAAAAATGCTCCGAATATACTGAATACCTGATAAATTCCGGATATTTTTTTAATTCCAAAATATAATAACGGCAACACTGTTACAATTACAATAAATTGCCCTATTTCTACTCCGAGATTAAATCCCACTACCATTTTGATAAAATTACTTAAATTAACATTCAAACCTCTTAATGCTTCGGAAAAAGCAAATCCGTGTATAAAGCCAAAAAGAAATGCTATAAGCCATTCTTTTTTATAATTTACAAAATGAAAAAGATTATTTAATGCCGTTAGAAATATTGTTACGGCAATTAAAATTTCTATTAGTTTCGGAGGCGGTGTAACTATTTCAAATGCACTTAATATAAGAGAAACGGAATGTGAAATAGTAAAAGCTGTAGCTATTATCAAAATATCTTTTAAAGTATTTTTCATTTTATAATTATATTTAATAGCGGGTAACAAAAGCATAAGAAGAAAAGTAATATGATCAATACCTTCCAAAATATGAATTATCCCCATTTTAAGAAATTCATAAAACGATACTTTTTTAGTAATTTCAACTTCTTTTTGAAAATTATTTACATCAAAATTAACTACATATTCTTTTTCAGAATTATATATTTTCAAAATTCCCGTTTGAGTAGGATCTTCTCTAAAAAACATATCGAAAAAAATTTTAAATTTATTATATTCCGGACATTGTACTTTCAAAAATTCATCAATGATTATTTCGTTACTTACTATTATTTTTTGGGGGATAAGCAAACACTGTTTATCATTCGAATAAATTTTAAGATGCTGTTTTGTGTATTTAAAAATCATAGAAGCATCATTTTTTATTTCTTTTTCATCATTATAAGTTTTATGTAAACTTTTTTCCATATTAAATGATATAAATCTCAAATGAAAAATTTTATTTGTCAGGTTAAAGTCCATTTTGGTAAGATTTATAGGATGAGCGAACAAATTTAAAAAAGTAACTAATAAAAGTAGATATTTCATAACAAATCCGGTCTGTGAAATTTAGTTTTTAAAAACGAAGTTTCTTTTTTCCATTCGGTTATTTTTTTATGATTCCCGCTTTTTAAAATTAAAGGCACTTCTCCCATTTTTGAAAATTGAGGAGATTCAAGAGTATTATTGTTAAAACTTTCTTCATTTAAGGACTCTTCATTCCCTAAAACACCTTTAACGTTCCTTAACACGCTGTCAGCTATCACAAGAGCGCCAAGCTCTCCACCTGTTAAAATAAAATCGCCGATACTCATTACTTCATCGGCAAAATCTTCAATAAGTCTTTCATCAAAACCTTCATATCTGCCGCATACTAAAAAAATTACTTTTTCATTTGCGAGTCTTACCGCATCTTTTTGATTATATTTTTTACCTACAGGAGTTAAAAAAAGAGTTCTGGCTTCAGGATACTTCTTTTTATATTCTTTCAGGGAGTTCCTAAGAGCAATATTGTCAATAATCATTCCAGCTCCGCCACCCACGATTTCCGTATCTACTTTTTTATGTTTATTTTCCGCATATTCTCTGAAATTAACAACTTCAATATCAAAAATATTTTTATCTTTTGCTTTTTTTAAAATTGAGTCTTCAAAATAAGGAAGAATTAAAGAGGGGAAAAGTGAAAAAAATACTATTTTCATTTTAGCGAATCTAATATTTCTATTGCACCTTTTGCTTCTATTTTTTTGTTTTCCACATCTACGTCTTTTACATGTCTTTTAAAATCGATTAAAAATCTTTTTGGATATCCTTCTTTTATAAGCTCTTCATCGGTATTAATTACCAGATAATCAACATCCGCTCTTTCGATTTCTTTTACACGCCCGAGTTTTTTACCATTCTCATATACGTCACAATTTTCTATGTCAAACCAAAAATATTCATTTTCTTTTAATTTAATATTTTCTCTTGTTTCTTCTTCTGTAGTATAAAGCATTCTATTTGTAATCTTTTTAGCATCTTCGGGAGTGTCTATACCTTTAAACTTAACAAGTCCTCTTTTTAAATCGATTTTTTCAATTGTAAGATCCGTTTTATCGGAAGAAAAAGTACTTCCCGGTTTAAACTGTTCCGGGAAATCAGTTAGAAGGTGTATTTTTTGCCAACCTTTAACGCCGTGACTTTTACCTAGCTTTGCTATAGGAATTTTTTTATTCTTCATAAGCCTTCACCGTTATTTTATAATTTTTATCTTCTTTTGCTCTACAACCGCTTATTACCATCTTTATAGCTTTTACCATGCTTCCGCTTTTACCGATTATTCTTCCGACATCGGCTTTTTTCGCATAAATAACTATTTCATCAAAATCTTCGTGAGGCACAATTTCACTTTTAATTTTTTCAGGTTCAAAACTTAATAGTTTGGCGTATTCAACTACAAAATCAACAACCATTAAGCGTTAGCCGTTCTTTCTTCGTAAATTTTTTTAAGTTTGCTAACTCTATCAGTCATTTGAGCGCCTTTACTTAGCCAATAGTTCATTCTTTCCATATCGATATCGATTTCTTTTGGATTTGTTAACGGATTATAATATCCGATTACTTCAATCCATCCGCTATCTCTTCTTTTTCTACTGTCTGTTACTACGATTCTATAAAAAGGTTTTTTCTTTCTACCGAATCTTGCTAATCTGATTTTTACCACGTGTATCTCCTTTAGTTTATTTTTCTTTTTTTCCCACCCGAACCGACCCTGTTAAATTTAATGTGGAATTTTAATCAATTATTTAGGAAATTTCAAGCCCTGTGTCATTTTCATAAGCTCATTCATATCCGGCATTTTCTTTCCGGCAAACTTTTTAGCCATTTTTGCGGCGTTTTGGAACTGTTTATTAATTCTGTTTACTTCCTGAACACTAAGCCCCGCACCTTTTGCTATTCTTCTTCTACGACTGGCACTCTCTTTAATAAGATGAGGATTTTCTCTTTCTTTTTTTGTCATGGAATTTATCATAGCTTTAATTTTTTTTATTTCCTCTGAATTTTCCAAATCAATATCACCAAGCTGTTTTAGCATATTTCCCATACCGGGTATCATTGATAAAAGATTTTTCATACTTCCGAGTTTTTTCATCTGTTCGAGCTGTTTTAAAAAGTCATCGTAATTAAACTGCCCTTTTTTAAGCTTTTTAGTAAGTTTTTTCGCTTCTTTTTCATCTATTACGGCACTTGTTTTTTCTACAAGTCCTTCTATATCACCGGCACCCATAATACGGCTGACAATTCTCTCAGGCATAAAAACTTCTATATCGGCAATTTTTTCTCCGGTACCTATAAATCTTAAAGGTTTTCCTACCTGATGTGCAATACTTAGTGCCACCCCACCTTTTGAATCACCGTCATATTTTGTCAGAATAACTCCCGTAATATCAAGTTTTTCATCAAATGCTTTTGCTGTATTGATAGCATCTTTACCGGTTAAAGAATCCGCTACGTAAAAGATCTCATCCGGATTAACTTCTTTTTTCATTCTGACAAGTTCATCCATAAGCTCTTCATCAATGGCAAGACGTCCGGCCGTATCTATAATAACAACGTCATAAAATTTTTCTTTTGCTTTATCTAAACATTTTTTAGCTACTTCCACCGCATCTTTGGCATTTTCATCATAACATATATCCAAATCGTTTGCTTCAGCCAACTGTTTTAACTGTTCCACTGCGGCAAGTCTTTGAAGGTCCGCCGCCACCATTAAGACTTTTTTCTTTTTAAATGTTTTTAAATAATTGGCAAGTTTTGCCGTAGTTGTCGTTTTACCGCTTCCTTGAAGACCGGTCATCATAACCACTGTCGGAGGTTTCGGAGAAAAAACAAACCCGTAATTTCCCGGTGCGGTTAAAATATCTTTTAAGGCTTTATCAAGAGCCTTTAAGAAATTAGCTTTACCAATGCCGGCTCTTTTAGTTTCAACTTCCACTTCTTTTAATAAATCTTTTACCGTTTTAAAATGAACATCTGCTTTTAAAAGATTCTTTTTAAGCTCGTCCAGCGCTTTTTTAAGCGCTTTTTCATCATCTTTCATTCTTATTTTATTTATGGCGCTTTTAAAACCTTCGCTTATTCTATCAAACATTAAAACTCCCTTTGTCCGCCGTTTTTTGAAGTGATTTTATCATAATTTTTATTTTTTCTTCTTTTTCTTTCTGGTATTGTCATTTTGTTCTTGCATTTTAAAATCCCGAGGTTCTGGAGATTCAAACTCATAATCGAATATTTTAAATTTATGATGATGAAGCATTACTCTTTTATAAGGTTCCCCTCCGTATTTCTCATCACCGATAATCGGATGATCTATTGCTTTTAAATGAGCTCTTATCTGATGTGTTTTTCCCGTATGTATTATGGCTTTTATTTTTGATTTCGTTCTAAAAGCCAAAATAGGCTCTATTTCAGTAACGGCATCTTCTCCATCAGCGCTTACTTTCGCAAAAGCTCCTGATTTTGTTTTAATTACTTTTATAGGTAAATCTATTTTTTCGGGTTCAGCTACAATTCCACTAACCCATGCCAAATACTCTTTATATACGTTTTGTTTTTTAAATTCTTCAATAGCTTTTTTTCTAAAATCTTCATTTTTAGTCATTACTAAAATCCCGCTTGTTTCTTTATCAAGTCTGTGAAGCAGAGGATATTTAAATTTTTTAGATATTTCCTCACTTGTAATATATGGAGGTTTATCAACCACTAAAATATTTTCATCCTCGAATATTTTTTTGGGTTCCGGAATTTTTTCGATTTTAAATCTTGTATTTACCGGTAAAAGCCCTCTTGCGATTTTTACTTTTCTGTCGTGAGTATAAACAAGTCCCCTGTCTATCAACTCTTTTGCTCTTCTATTCGAAATACCCTCTTGCTTAGCCAAAAGGATATAAGCTTTTTCCTGTTTCAATGTTTTTTCCTTTTTTATAAAATTATATCAAAAATTTATTATAATTTTTTCTTATATTAAGGAAACTTTAAGGTTTGCAGAGTTACAATACTCCTGTTGAATGAATAAAAATTCATTCATATGAGGGAAGAGAAACATGAAAAAAGTTTTAATGGGAATTATTGTACTAACATTTTCGTCTAATCTTTACGCAATCAGCCCTTTTGTAAAAGGGTACAGATTGTATATCAGGTATGTAAAACATATCCCTGGTTACGGGATAAAAGCGCCTCAGTTGCTTGAAAAATTAAACATAACAAGTGCCGATGAGTTAATTCGTCTAATCGAAACCGGAAAAATTGTTGAAAAAGTAAAAGAATTTAATCCTAAAGCTGCTAAAGGTATAGAAAAAATTCTCAAAAAAGGTAAAAAGAAAGAACTTGAAACATTCCTATTAACTGTATATGAGGGTAAAATTCCTCCAGGTTGTAATTAATTTTTCTTAAATTAAGGAAACTTTAAGAAAAAAACGATTATAATTTGGAGTTACAAAAAATAAACAAGGAGTAAAAATGAAATTAGCAAAACTATTAGTTGCCGGAGCTGTTGTAGCTGGTTTAACAGCTAGCGTAGCAATGGCGGATTACAATAAAGGTTTTAAATATTACAATAAATACGTAAAAAGAAAAGCGCATTTAAAATCAACTCAACTTATTAAAGAACTTGGCGTTCAAACAGTTGATGAACTAAAAGCGCTTTTCAAAGACAACGGAAAACCTTTAGTTGAAAAACTTGAAAAAATCAATCCGAAAGCAGCTGAAGGCGTTAAAAAAATCATTAAAAAAGGAAAACTTAAAGATTTAGAAGACTTCCTAGTGGGAATTATGGAAGGTAAAATCCCAGCAGGTTGTTCATAATTCTCTTCCCTCTTTCCTTTCTTTCGAATTTCAAAAAACATTATAAGGAGTAAAAATGAAAAAGATATTGTTATCTACACTTGCGGTAGGAGCACTTTTTGCACAATCAAACACAGCTGATTTAGAAGCTAAAATCAAAAATCTTGAAAAACAGGTACAAGAATTAAAAAACATTGCGGTTTCCAACCAGAAAAAAGTTAATCCGATTGCTGCTAACAATCATCTATTCTGGAGTTATGATTTACGTTCATCAGTTGATTTTATTCAATATAAAATGGCAAACGATGATAAAAAATCAAATAACGTTTTCACTAACAGAGTACTTTTAACAGGTGTGGCCAAACCAAGCGATAATTTAAAAGCTACATTAAGAGTAGTTGCTTATAATGTATTCG
>JAMOTL010000009.1 GCA_027062285.1 Nautiliaceae bacterium | reverse complement strand
TTAAAAAATCCCTTCTTGTAAATCCATGCTCTTCTAATACTTCTTTGATTGATTTAGAACCAATACCAGGAAGTTTTCTGAGAGCTTCGATTCTTTCTTTCATTTGTTTCATTAAAGCATCGTTCATAGCCTGCCTCCCATTTTTGTTTGCTCAACTTGTATTATAATATAAATAAATATTCATTTTCAATATTTTTTAATACAAATTTAATAATTAAGGCACTTTAAAGACATTTTATTATTTCTTGTGTTATAATTTTTTGTTATAATGTGAGTGGAAATTCAGTGGGAGAAAACAATGGAACCCATTATTAAAATGGAAAGAATTAACAAGCATTACGGTGATTTTCACGCCTTAAAAGACGTGGATTTTAATGTCAAAAAAGGAGAAGTGGTAGTAATTTGCGGCCCCAGCGGAAGCGGTAAATCTACGCTCATTCGTTGCATAAACCGCTTAGAAGACATTTCAAGCGGGAAAATTGTCATAGACGGCAAAGATCTCTACGACAAAAAAACAAATATAAATAAACTCCGTCAGGAAGTCGGAATGGTATTTCAGCATTTTAATCTTTTTCCTCATCTTACAATTTTAGAAAACATAACCTTAGCACCTACAAAAGTCAAAAAAATGCCAAAAGAAGACGCAAAAAAACTCGCTATGGAACTTCTAAAAAGGGTAAAAATACCTCATCAGGCAAATAAATATCCGGGGGAGCTCAGTGGGGGACAAAAACAAAGAGTAGCAATTGCCAGAACTCTTGCTATGAAACCTAAAATCATTCTTTTTGACGAACCCACAAGTGCACTGGACCCTGAAATGATAGGTGAGGTGTTAGATGTTATGAAGGAACTCGCACGCGAAAATTATACGATTGTGTGCGTTACTCACGAGATGGGATTTGCCAGAGAAGTTGCCGACAGAATCGTTTTTATGGATAAAGGTGAAATCGTTGAAGAAAACACACCTGAAGAATTTTTCAAAAATCCAAAAACGGATAGAGCTAAAAAATTCTTAAGCGAAATCTTACACCACTAAAAAAGGAGTAAAAATGAAAAAATTAATTACATTTATATTTATAGTAGCTTCACTTTTTGCGGCCGATTTTGATTTATGGAAAAAATCCACTCTTAATCAGGTAATAAACAAAGGTCAGCTAAGAGTATGTTTAGAGCCTGGGTACGTACCTTTTGAAATGAGGGACAAACACGGAAGAATAATAGGATTTGACGTTGATATAGCCAAAAAAATGGCAAAAGACATGGGTGTTAAACTAAAACTAGTTCCAACAGCATGGGACGGAATAATCCCGGCACTTATGACTAATAAGTGTGATATTATCATTTCAGGTATGACAATTACACAAAAAAGAAACTTAAAAGTAGCATTCAGCGATCCTTATTTTCTTGTAGGACAAACTTTACTTGTAAATAAAAAACATACAGGAGTTAAAAGTTATAAAGATTTAGACAAACCGGGAATGATTATTACTACAAAACTAGGAACTACAGGTGAAATAGCTGCCAGAAAACTTTTCAAACACGCTACAATCAAAACATTTGACAGCGAAAGTGCCGCCGTTCAGGAAGTATTAAATAACAGAGCAGACGCATTTATCTACGACAAACCATATAATGAACTATTTATGGCAGGTAAAGGTAAAGGAAGATTAATTTATCTTGATGAAGATTTGACTTATGAACCATTAGGATTTGCTATAAATCATGGAGATCCTGATTTTCTTAACTGGCTAAACAACTTCTTAAGACAAATCAAACATGACGGAACATATGAAAAATTTTATAACAGATGGTTTAAAAATACCGATTGGCTAAAAAGAGTACAATGAAGCCATCTATATTTAAAAATAGAAGAGTAGGAATTATCTTAGCGGCGCTTTTTTATGCCGCTTTAGGATTTTTTTTATATAAAGCCGCAAGCAAGATAAACTACACATGGAAATGGGATATGATTCCCAAATATTTCGTATATGAAAAGAAAATTCCATTAACATCCCCATGTGACGGAAAACTTGAAATCGAAGGTAATAAAGCCGTCATAATCTGCGAAGACGGGAAAAAATATACTTATTCTCTTGAAGGATATAAACTGGAATTTGAAAACGGCGAATTCGTATATGAAGACGATGAAATCGCTTATAAAATAAAACTTGAACCGGGACCTTTCTTACTCGGACTTTGGGTTACTATTAAAATTTCTTTAATTTCTATGTTTTTTGCTTTTTTAATAGGTCTCATTATTGCAATAATGAGATTAAGCGGCATTCCGGCGTTTGATTATATCGGAAGCGTCTATGTAACGATAATCAGAGGTACGCCTCTTTTAGTTCAACTTTTTATTTTTTATTTTATAGTGGCTACAATTTTCGACTTGCCGAGATTTTGGGCCGGGGTTATGAGTTTATCAATATTTTACGGAGCTTATATCGCTGAGATTTTAAGAGGTGCCATTCAATCAATAGACAAAGGTCAGCATGAAGCGGCCAAATCTCTTGGTTTTAATTCATTCCAGAGAATGTGGTATATAATTTTACCTCAAGCGCTCAGAAAAGCCCTGCCGGCACTGGTTGGTGAGCTTATTTCACTTATTAAAGACAGCTCTCTTGTATCTATCATATCTATTACCGATCTCACAAAAGTCGGTCGTGAAATTGTTGCCAATACTTTCTCTCCGTTTGAAACATGGCTGACAGTTGCCGCTTTATATCTGATGCTGACATCGGTACTCAGTTTTATCGGACACAAACTTGAAAAAAGAATGAAAGCAAAAGGCGGCATTTGAATTTTGCCGATTTTTTGCTCCTTTTAGTAGCAGTATTTTGGGGAGTGACTTTTAAACTAGTCCAAAACGCAATACAGGACATTCCCGTTTTTACATTTTTGTTTTTAAGATTTTTTCTGGCCTTTTTATTAATGTTTATTATTTTTTATAAGCATATAGATTTTAATAAAAATGCTATTAAAGCTGCTGCTATATTGGGAATTCTTAATTTTTTGGTATTTTCTTTTCAAACGTTCGGGCTATTATACTCACCCTCTTCCATAGTTGCTTTTATCACGGGACTTTATGTTATTTTAACCCCTCTTTTAGCTTTTATTTTTTTTAAAAAAAATGTTTCATATTATGCGCTTATCGGAGTAATTCTATCATTTTTAGGTATATATCTACTAACGGGCGCAAACATCAGCGGTTTTGGCAAAGGTGAAATTTTCACTCTTATAGCAGCTTTTTTCGTAGCATTACACATAAATTTTACGGATATCTATTCAAAAAAATATAATATTTATACTCTTGTTACTTTTCAGTTTCTAACAGTAGCTCTGCTTAGTCTTATTTTCATACCATTTGAAAAAGGCGAAATCAATTTCACAAAAGATGTGTTAATAGCACTTTTCATAACTGTAGTTTTTGCCACCGTATTTGCTTATTTTATTCAGACATACGCTCAAAAATTTACCACTCCTACAAAAACCGCAATTATTTTTACTATGGAACCGGTTAGTGCAGCAATATTCGGATATTTTTACGGTGAAACTCTAAACACAAAACAAATATTAGGAGCATTGTTAATTCTTATAGCCATGTTAGTAACGGAAACAGGAGAAGAAATTACAAAATTAACAAAAAAAATTTTTAAATCTTAATCTCTTTAGCCTCACCGCCTTTTAAATTTTAACATCAAATTATTCATATTTTATAAAGCTTTACAAATTTTTCAGCACTTATTTTGTAATTATATTGTTTCAATGACTTACACACACGGCACATACATCAAAACATTTAAAAATTGAATCGAGATATTCTTCTTTCTCCCCTATTAAAGCCGCCTGAGCGGCAGAAGGATTTTCTTTTGTGCCGTTTGAGAGGTTAAACTGGGTAGGTACGATGATTTCATAAGATTTAATCTTTTCATTTTCTATTTCCACTTTATGAACAAGACTGCCTCTTGGAGCTTCAACCACCGATAAACCTTGAGAATTTTTAACTGTAGGTTTTATATATGAAGGTTCACAAACATCTAAATTTTTTATCTCTTTTAATAAAAAATTCATTATCAAATTCATCTCATATATTCTCGCAAAGATTCTTGTGTAAATAGAATCGGAGTAACTATCATAAACTTTTTTAATTAACGGATTATTTATATTTCTGGCAAGAGGCCCTACTTCATAAAATTTATCTTCATATAATACGTTTGAATAAAGAGACGTTGTTTTTTTCTCTTTTATTTTTTTAACGCTTCCGTTTTTAGAAAAATATAAATTATCCCCCAATACTAAAAATCTATTTAATGATTTTCCTATATTTTTAGGTAAATTTTCAAAAAATTTTTCCAAATCCTCGGAATTTCCTTCTTGATCCATAATATTAAAGATTTCATCTTTAAGTTTTTTTAGCATAGTTTCCACTTTTAAAATATCAAGATTTGTTAAATCACAAGTAACCCCTCCAGGAATAATATAAGAATTATGAGGAAACTGACCGGCTATAAGGGCGATAATTTTTGAAACGTAAGATGATAAATTTAAAGCCTTTAAGATATATGACTGATCTTTTATTTGCGTAGGAAAGAGAGTTACATAAAACCATTTAATATGATTTTGAATGATTTCGAGCCCCGTTGTTATGTCTCTTAATATTCTAGCTTTTTCCGTAGGCTTAATTCCAAAAGCATTTTCAATAGCTTTTGCAGTGGCTAAAAGATGAGAATGACCACAAATACCGCAAACTCTCGGATTTATAACAAGAGCATCCATAAAATGTCTGTTTTGAAGATATTTTTCTATACCTCTATATTGCCAAAACTCTATTTCCACAAATTCTATAAAATGATTTTTTTTGTGGATTTTTAATGTAGCTTCACCTTCTATTTTATTAATTATTTTTTTTGTTATTTTCATTTTTACACTCTATAAGTTTTTTATTTAGTCTATCATTTATTAAGCTTTTCGCTATTCCGCTAAGAGTCAAATAAGCTCTTTTACTGACTCCCAGAGGAATATTTGCCGGAATCCCCATAAAAGTTTCGGTTTTAAATAAATTTTTTTTAGGGAAAGAAGCTTCCGTACATCCAAAACAAGGCGTTCCGGCACGCGGTTTTGAATTTACTTCATTCCATAATATTTTATTACAGCTACTATGTGTAAAAGGGCCTTGACAGCCCTGATAATAAAAAAGACATCCTTCTTTCGTACCGAAATTCTCCGCATCTATCTTCCACTCAAAATATTCGTTTCTTGTACATCCCATATGAGATGTATAAGTAAAAATTTCAAGAGGTCTGTTGAATTCATCCAAAGGTATATATCTATCAAGTCTTATCATATCCAATACATAAGATAACCACTCGGGGTGAATAGGACACCCGGGAATATTTATTATTTTATCTCGACATTTATAAAATTTACCCTTTTGTTCTTTTTCAAACATTAAACCATTACCAAAAATTCCTCCGTAAACAGCGCATGTCCCCAACGCTATTATTTTTTCAGCTTTCAAAAAAAGCTCAGTTATTAAAGAATTCAAATCATATCCGAGTCTTGAAAAATTGGCTTTTAAAGCACCCTCAACAATTAAAACGTCACATTCTTGTATTTTTAAATCCTCGGTATAAAGCAGAGGATGGTAGAGAAGTTCGAAATTCTCAAAAAAAGAGGAAATTTCAGGTTTATTAAAAAACGAATGGGAACAGCCGTTGCATCCTACCGCGTCTATCCATATAATTTTAGGCTTTAAGAGCATTATAGATATTCTCGCTTACAGGTTCTATGTATTCTTCAAGAGGTTTGCCTAAAATGTTTTCCCTGTTTAAAAAAGCAAGTCCGCCTATATATCCCATAAATAATCCAAATGCTGCGAAGAAGTCCTGATTTTTAAGTTCTTTTTTTCTGACTCCCTCTTCAAAAAATATCATAATTTCGGTAACAAAAGCCGAAACGCAAAGCATTCCTTCGCATCCATTATTGAATATCTCTTTATTTGATAAGTATACTCTCATAAAATAATCTACAAGCTCGGGCTCTTCAACTGCTTTTTTGAAGTACAATTCAACGATTTTTTTTATTTTTTCTTTTGATGAAATGTCCATTTCGTTAATTTTTCTAATTTCATCCCCGAATTTTTTAGAAGTATAGATTAATAATTCTTTGGCAAGCGACTCTTTAGAAGGAAAATAATTATACATATTCCCCACACTCATTCCCATTTCCCGGGCAATATCGGCAATAGTAGTACTATAAAACCCCTGTTTTGCAAAAAGAGATAAAGCAGTTTGCATTATTTGTTCTTTTTTTTCCTCTTTACTCACTTTTATCCTTTTTTTCTATTATTATAATATAATTTTAAAAAAAGGTTATGAATGCATGAATATTCAATAGTGGATTCACTTCTTCAACTGGCTGAAGAACACGCAATAAAAAACGGAGCTACAAAAGTTACTAAATTAGAAGTAAAAATTGGTATTTTAAGCGGAGTAGAACCCGAGCTTTTAAAAAATGCTTTTGAAACTTTTAAAGAAGGTACAATGTGCGAAGACGCGGAATTTATTATGAAAATTCAACCGGTAGTAGTTCGGTGTAGAAAATGTAATACTCAAAACACTCTTGAAAAAGATGAATATTTATGTCCGAACTGCGGAAGTGGTGATTTGGAAATAATAGACGGAGAAGATATGTATCTTATGAGTTTGGAACTTGAAACGCCTGATTAAAATCGCCGAATCAACAAATTTTCGGCGCTATTTTAATTCTATACATATTTCTTGTAATATAAAGATTTCCGCTTTCAGGGTCAAACTCAACTTCTTCCGGTAAAAAACATGTTTTTAAATCTTCAAAAAGCAAATCATCGAACCTTATTCTCTTTTCAAAAAATTTTTCAATAACAACCTTCGTATTCACAACTCTAATATCACTTCCAAGAGCATATTCTATCATCGCTTCAAATTCTTCTATTTCATCAAATTCTCTTATTTTTCCCTGCCAATTTTCTAAAAAATATTCTAATGCTTCAATTCCTCTCATTTTTACCTCCTATAAAAAAGGCCTTAGCAGTAATCTGCTAAAAGCCCCGCTTTAAGTTGTTTATAAACTTCTTCTCCTGCAAATTTTCTTACAATTTCAAGTCCGAAACATATAGCAGTCCCAGGACCTTTTGATGTTAATACATTTTTATCCTCTACTACTTTAGCATCTGAAACATATCCTTCTTTTTTAATGTTTTCTTCCCATCCCGGATATGCCGTATATTTATCTTTTAGTACTCCCGCTTCTTTTAAGGCGTAAGGTGCAGCACAGATTGCCCCTACATATTTTCCTTTTTTATCCATCTCTTTTAAAAGATTTTGAACGTATTCGTCTTTTGCTAAATTAATAGCTCCAGGAAGTCCACCAGGAAGAACTACAAGGTCCAAATCATCTGCATTTACTAATTCGATTTTAGTATCGGGAATCACTCTAATATTATGAGCACCATAAATCACATCACCTCCGACTCCCGCTACTATTACGTTTAATCCGCCTCTTCTCATAACATCAATTAAACTCATTGCTTCGATTTCTTCAAATCCATTTGCTAAAGGAACACATACATTTACTGCCATTTGCCCCTCCTTTTTAATTAATTATACTAAATTTTCTTAATATAATCAATTAACGTTTTGAATTTTAACTCTTAAAAACGGATACTCATCCACAGGTTTTAAAATCACTCCGAACGTCCCTTTAAGTTCCGGGATTTTTTTAATTTCTTTAATTTCATCATCTACTTTGACTTTAAGTGATTTTATTTTATTTGCGATAATAAACTGATGGGAACACAAAAGTTCATGGTCTTTTACTACTAACGGATCTTCACATGCGTAAACCACACTACCGTCAAAACTCTCAAGCTCATCAATTTCTTCAAGAGCGATTTCATACATTTTTTCCGTCTCTACAATTTCCGCCAATTCAGGATCACTCGGCATAAAAAATTCAGGCACTTCAATGCCTTTTATCTCAAATCCGCCGAAATCCCTAAGCAGAGCTAAGAATTTTCTAATATTTTCGGTTTTAGGATGAAGTGATAAATCACGTCCGGCTAAAATAGTCCCGGGCTTTAATTTTTCCAAATCAAACTCATCAAAATTGCTCTCACTAAAGAGATATCCATCATCCATTTCGTCAAAATATTCTTTTACTTTTTCAGGCACCTTATCGTATGTAAAATGTTTGGCAATAAGAGCAATAACCGCTTCTTCGGCCATAGGTTCGTAAGTTATTGAGTCTTTATATTTTACAGGATGTAAAAAAACATCCGCTTTTATATCTTTTAAAGGCAGATTTCCTATTGAAATAACCATATTTTTTCCTTTATATACTCTTTGAAAAGACTTTTTGGTTTGCCATCTTTTTGAAATATTCATCAAAAGGCAGCACGATGTTTCTGATTAAAAGACTTCCCGTTTTATTTACCAATATCTTTTTAGGCGTAATTTCAACCAGACCTTCTTTTATAAACTCTTCAAGCTCTTTAAGTTCGCTTTCAAATTTTTTTCTAAAATCAATTCCAAATGTCTTTTCAAATCTTTCAATATCAAAAGAGAAATTAGCCATCATTTCCATAATAACATATTTTCTTATTAAATCCTCTTCATTTAATTTTACTCCCCTAAATACAGGAAGTCTCCCCTCATCAATTGCTTTTTCGTAAGATTTTAAATCTTTATAGTTTTGAAAATAAGCTCTCTTTGTTTCACTGATGGAAGTTAATCCGAATCCTATTAAATCAGCTCCTCCTTTTGTAGTATATCCTTGGAAATTTCTGTGAAGTTCGCCTTTTTCGATCGCTTTAAAAAGTTCATCGTCAGGTTTTGCGAAATGGTCCATTCCTACCATCTTATAACCGTTGCTTTCAAAAAAGTCTATAACGTATTTGAAAATTTTAAGCTTCTCTTCAGGAGTCGGAAGAGTAGTTTCATCAATTTTTCTCATACCTTTTTTCAACCACGGAACGTGTGCATAATTAAATACGGCAAGTCTGTCAGGATTTAGTTCTTTTACAAGCTCAAGCGTCTTTTTAAATGTCTCTAATGTCTGAAATGGAAGCCCGTAAATCAGGTCGATATTTATCGAATCAATACCTGCGGCTCTTGCAATATCAACAGCTTCTTTCGTTAAATCAAACGGCTGTATTCTGTTCACGGCTTTTTGGGTTTCTTCGTTAAAATCCTGAACTCCGAAACTGATTCTGTTTACACCGTATTTTTTCATTACATCCATATGTTCTTGTGAAAAAAATCTCGGATCAATTTCTACACTGATTTCAGCATCTTCTTCAAAATTTTTAAAATGAAAATAAATTAATTCATAAATTTCCTCAAGCTCTTCAGGAGTAAAGAACGTAGGCGTACCTCCTCCGAAATGAAGCTGTCTTACCATTCTGTTCGTATCAAGATATTTTGCCCAAATATCAAGCTCTCGCTTTAAATAATCGATATATCTTCTTCTTTTATCAGCTTTACTTGTATAGACAACATTACATCCGCAAAAATAACAGGCACTCTTACAAAAAGGAAGATGAAAGTAAAGACTTAGAGGTTTATCAGATTTTAATTCATCAATTATATCTTCAGGGGAGAGGTCTTTAAACTCAACCGCCGTAGGATAAGACGTATATCTTGGCGCGTGACGAGAAAAACGGGAAAGTTTTTTAAAATCTATAGAGCTCATAGATATTCCTTAAATTCTTTAGCAAATGTTCTACCGGCAGTCTGCCACTCGTCAAACGGCACTACAAGTTCTTTTTTAATAAGTTTTTCATTTTTATCAAGAAGCGCCGCTTTGATTTTTATAGAATCATCCACCATAATTTTAGCATTTACCCCAACAGGAGCATGACATCCGAGATTAAGTTCATCAACAAAATCTCTCTCAATCGTTACCTCAACTCTCGTCCATAAATCATTAAGAGGTTTTACCGCTTCAATTACCGCTTTATCTTTTATAGTTTCAATACCAAGAGCTCCCTGGCCCATAGCAGGAATCATAATATCAGTATCCAAAACTTCAAAATATTTAACTTCTTTCATGAGACCAAGTCTTTTAATACCCGCATACGCTAAAATAATAGCGTCATATTCGCCTCTTTTTAGTTTATTGATTCTTGTATCTACATTTCCTCTAAGGTCGGTAATCACCAAATCATCCCTAAACGCTTTTAATTGCATAGCACGTCTGATTGAACTAGTCCCAACAACCGCATTATGAGGAAGTTCCGCCAACGTTTCAAACGTTTCACTTAAAAACACATCTTCAACAGCTTCTCTTTTAGGAACAGCAGCCAATTCAAAATGTTCCGTTTCATATTGAGTAGGAAAATCTTTCAAAGAATGTACGGCAATTTGAGCTTCACCTCTTAAAAGAGCTTCTTCTACTTCTTTAATAAAAAGTCCTTTTCCTCCAATCTCAGCTAAAGGTTTATCAAGAATTTTATCTCCAGTAGTAGTTACAATTTTTAAATCTACTTCATGACCTAAGTTTTCCAGTCTTTTTTTAACCCATTCAGCCTGCCATAAAGCAAGTTTGCTGCCTCTTGTTGCAATCGTAAGTTTCATTTTCTCCCTTTATAATTTATATTTTTTTAAAAATTATACCATTACTTAAGCAGTTTTGCCGCATCTTTACTATGATAGCTTATAATCATATCCGCACCAGCCCTTTTGAAAGAAAGAAGGATCTCCATCATTAAATTTTCGTAATCCATCCATCCGTTTAATGCCGCTGCTTTTACCATTGAATATTCTCCGCTTACATTATAAACACATAACGGTTTTAAAGTATTTTCTTTTATCGTTTTAATAATATCCATAAATGCAAGTCCCGGTTTAACCATTAAAATATCGGCACCTTCCGCTTCGTCAATCAAACTCTCAAGCAGTGCTTCACGCGCATTTGCCACATCCATTTGATAAGTTTTTCTATCTTTTGGCAAAAACTCATTTGCCACCGGAGCACTCTCGGCCGCATCTCTAAAAGGCCCGTAAAAAGCGCTCGCAAATTTTGTAGAATAGCTCATAATCGGAATATGCTTATATCCTTCGCTATCAAGCGCGTTTCTCAGTGTTTCTATTATATTATCCATCATACCGCTTGGCGCTATCATATCAGCTCCCGCTTTAGCATGAACTATCGCCTGTTTTGCGCTGATTTCAAGCGTCGCGTCATTATCTACCGTTTTTAATTTCGGATTTATTATTCCGCAGTGTCCGTGATCCGTAAACTCACAAAAACATAGATCGGTAATTACGGCAATTTTATCTCCGAAAGTTTCTTTTATTTTTCTCACACTTCTGGCTATAAGCCCCTCTTCATCTAAAGCATCGCTGCCGCATGAATCTTTTAGTTTAGGAATTCCAAAAAGTATTACCGCTTTGATTCCCAAATCAATACATTCGGCTACTTCATCCAAAAAAGCATTTTCACCGAATTGATAAATACCCGGCATTGATTTTATCTCATTTTTACCATCAAGCCCTTCTTTAATAAAAACAGGCATTATTAAATCATTTTTAGTAACATAAGTTTCTCTTACCAAATCTCTGATATTTGAATTTAATCTAAGTCTTCTGAGATTCATTTTCGCTCCCTTAATTTTCTGCTGTATTCTTTAGCATAATCTACAAAAAATTTAGCATTTTCGACAGGTACGTCAGGAAGAATTCCATGACCTAAATTAAATATATGTCTATGTCCGTTCATGATATTAGCAATATTTTCCACCGCTTCTTTCGTAGCACTTTTGCTGTATAATCTTGTAGGATCCATATTTCCCTGAAGGGTATAATTATCCTTAAAAATTCCAAGAGCATAATCCATAGGAGTATTCCAATCAACTCCTATTACGTCAAATTCTCCGTCCATTTCGCTCATATAAAGCCCTACTCCTTTGGAAAATCCTATAACAGGTACATTAGGATATTTTTCTTTAATATTTCTTGCTATTTCTTTCATATAATTCCAAGAAAATTCAAAAAATTTTTCTTTTTCAAGTGCGCCGCCCCAGCTGTCAAAAATCATAACCGCATCAGCTCCGGCTTCTATCTGCTTAGATAAATATTCAATAGTCTCATTTGTATTGAAACTCAGAAGTCTATGAAGCATCATTGGATTTGCGTAGACCATTTTTTTAATTTTTGCGTACTGTTTGGAACCTCTGCCTTCCACCATATAAGTGGAAATAGTCCAAGGACTTCCCGCAAAACCTATAAGAGCTTTATTTTCAGGAAGTCTTTCTTTTATTTTTCTAACCCCTTCATAAACATAAGCAATTTTTTCATCGGCTTTAGGGTCCAAAGCGTCGATATCTTCTTCGGAAGAAATAGTCTTTTCAAAAACAGGGCCCACTCCTTTTTCGAACTTCAAAGGCAGTCCCATCTCCATCGGAAGATTTAAAATATCACTAAATAAAATAGCTGCGTCCACGTCCAAAATTTCTATAGGCTGAATAGTAACTTCGGCTACGACTTCAGGATTTCTTGTCATATCTAAGAAATTTCCGACCTTACGTCTGACTTCCATATATTCAGGCAAATATCTTCCTGCCTGTCTCATCATCCATACAGGAGTGTATGGTGTCTCTTTTCCAAAACATGCATCTATAAAAATCTTTCTCATTTTTTCTCCCTTTTTTTATTTAAAAATACCTTTTTCCATATGATATTCACATTTATTCATATCCATTTTTAAATCATGTTCACCAAAAAGTCTTTTAATAACCGATACGAATAAATCCGCTTCCGCACTGTCGGCCATTTTTCTAAGCGTCATATTAGGATGGTGTAAAAACCTTTTAAATGCGTTATGTAAAACTTTTTCCACCTCTTCTTCAAGCTCTTCGGGAATATAATGTTTTTTTACTGCGTTTTTAAGCGCTCTTTTTGAGCATTCATGCGCTTTGTCTTGAAGAAACTTTATAATAGGTTCTATTGAAACGGACTGAAGATATTTTTTATATTCGTTCACACATTTTTTAATCAAATCATTAGCATTTTCAAGTTCATTGTGTCGTTTTTTCAAATTTTTTTGACTTATTTCATTCAAATCATCGACTTTTATAACTTTTATATCCGCACACTCCACTTCTTCTATATCGCTTGGTATAGCAAGATCAAACCATAATCTTTTAAATTTCGTAGGTTTTATAAATTCTTTTTTTATAACTGGCATTTTCGAAGCCGTTGCTGAAAAAAGAAGTCTGTAATTATTCACTAGTTTAGGTAAAGATTCCAAAGAATGAACGTCAATATTCACCTCCTCACCAAGTTCTTCTTTCAATGCCAAAGCGTTTTCCACAGTTCTATTGACAAGTATGATATTCACCCCTTCTTTTATAAGGTTTTTACAAACTATTCTGGCCGTATCTCCCACTCCGACTACAACAGCACTGTATCCGCTTAAATCTTGAAGCATTTCTTTTGCTTGTCTTACCGCAATACTCGCCACACTTACAGGCTCGCTTGAAATATTCGTTTGATTTCTTATTTTTTTAGCACATTTAAAAGAAAAATGAATAAGTCTCGTCAGATCTTGTCCTATATAATTTTTTTCATAAGCTTCAAAAAAAGCTTCTTTCAGTTGCCCGGTAATTTGAGTTTCTCCAACTACCATTGAATCCAAAGAAGCCGCTACTTTGAATATATGTTCTATAGCATCGTCATTTTCATAAATCTCAGCTTTTACCATCTCTTTTGGGGAAATAACCTTGTAAAACACCTTGTCATATAATTCGTTCAAATCTCTTTTTTTATCAAAAATCACTTCAATCCTGTTACATGTGGAAAGAAACAGAACTTCTTTAAAATCTTTGAAATCTTCTAATGTAAGCTTTGCGAGTTTTCCTCTTAAAGTTACATCAGAGTTTCTGTAATTAAAGCTTATAATATAATACATAGTTAAACCTTTTTTATAAACTCCGTTTTAATATATATATTTTTCGCTAAAATATGCCCCGGTGTATCTCCCAATCGGATATTTTTAAATACGGTTCCTCTTTTTATCGTACTTCCGCCTTTTACAGGAAGGTCTTTTATCACCATAATATTATCCCCATTATTTAGCTTATTTCCTACACTGTCAAATTTTTCTTCTGCTTCAGCATCCGCCCACGCCTGTTCTTCAGGCTCTAAATACATCATATCGATAAGATCACCGCGTCCTAATTTTTTTAACAGTCTGTAAGTTAATACCTTCACTGCGCTTTTTTCACTCCACATAGAATCATTAAGACATTGAAAATGATTTTCATCAAGATTTCCACTTTCAATTTGACTTTTACAATCTTCACATAAATTTATATATTCCTCTTTAGGTTCAACTTTAAAAGATGTAACGTTTTTATTACTTCCGCATAAATCACAAATCATTTTTTCTCCTTATATTCTGGATGATAATCATTATTTTCATTTGTTTGGTTATGTATTAAAGGTTTTGAAACCTTTTGTAATACGGTTTGAACGGCGCCTATCAGCACTATGGCAAACCATGCTCCCATTCCCGCAAAAATAATATTAATCCACCAATATCCTTCCGCAGTACCCTGACCGTAACTGTGTAGTCCTTGCGCAATATAAAAATTCACCCCGAAATAAGTCATGAGTACATAAAAGAAACTTAAAAACGCAAGTAATGAAAAAATAAATTCCCCTTTCATTTTCGGAATCATTTTAGTATGTATCACAACAGCATACACAATCATCGTAATTAAACTCCATGTTTCTTTAGGGTCCCATGACCAGTACCTACCCCAGGACTCATTCGCCCAAACTCCACCTAAAAACGTACCTATACTTAACAGTGCCAAGCCGATATATAAAGCAATATATATAATATTGTTCAAAGATTTTATCTGATTATCTAAAGATTTATATCTTTTTAAAACAAACAATATTAAATTCAACAACCCAAGCATCGCACCCACACCCAAAAATCCGTAACTTGAAGTAATAACCGCAACATGGATCAACAGCCAGTAACTTTTCAGTACAGGTACCAAATTGGTTATTTGAGGATTTATGTTATTAAGATGTGCGACCATCATAAACATACCTGCCACAAAAAGCCCCGCACCAAGAGCAAGCATTGAACGTTTAAAGAATATCAATGAGGCAAATGCGGCACCCCATGCTATAAATATAATAGATTCGTAAGCATCGGACCAAGGGGCATGCCCTGCTACATACCATCTAAGAAGCATATTGGCAGTATGTAAAGCCAGCGCCAAATATCCTAAAACTACGATAGTAAGCTCTATTTTTCTAAATCTTTTCTCTTTTAGAATTTCAATGAATCCTAAAATAATGGCAATAAGACCAAGCGTTGTATAAATTCCTATAAGTTTAGGGAAAATCTGTAATCGGTTATAAGTAATTTCCCATTTTATTTTTTCAGGAGACGGAAGTATTTCACTACTGTATGTTTTTTGTAAATCATAAATTTTTAATCTTGTGTCATGTTCCAGTTTTACATCATATTTTTTTATGCCTTCGGCAAGATTTTTAAATAGATTAAAATAAAACTGCGCGTCAATCGGATTCATAAGTCCCATTTTAATCGCCTGCTGAATATCAGCTATACTAAACCATCTATAATTCATTTTTTTAGCATTAGGAGTTGGAAAAATTTTAAAAATCTGAGCCGTATAAACTTCAAAAGCAACATATACTCTTTCATTGATTTTCAGCCACTCTCTTTGTATTTTCGTTCTGTCTTTATCAGGCGTTTTAAACGCTACATCTATCTCTTTAGTAAATCTAAAATCTCCGTTAGGAAGGAAAAACGCGTTATAAGGAGCATATTTTCCGTTGATTCCCAATCTTTTTCTAATAACCGGATTACCTACATATATCAAAGGAATTTTTTGAAATTCATTTGGAAAGGCAACCATTCCGGCTACTATCTGATTGTAATTCATTCCGTACATTTTAGATTTTAACGTCAGTTTATGAACTATATCCAAATCAAGAGTATCCATCGGTTCAATTCTTCCGCTTTTTTGAACTAAAACCTTACTCCACTCATCACTCACCGCTTTAGATTTTTTCGCATACTCTTGTAAATCAAAGGCATGCGAATAAGTAGCACTTAAAAACAGTGTCAAAAAGAGTGATAATATTCCGCTGTTTTTGAGTTTTTTCACTGTCAGCATAAATCTGCTTTTAGGATACACCATACTCCAGAAAAAACCGATTGCTAAAAGAATATAACCAAAATATGTAATCCACATTCCCGGATCATGATTTACCGAAATTATACTTCCCTGTTCATCCATGTCATAACTCGCCTGATAAAATCTATATCCTTTATATACCAATATATGATTCATATAAATATGAAATGGAAATGATTTGTTTGCATCAATTACCGTTACATAACTGTCATAACTGCTTGGTTGCATACTTCCCGGATATTTTCTCATAACGAATTTATCCAGTTTTATTTTAAACCCGAGTTCTTTAGGATATACGTCACTCGGATTACTTTTACTTTTTTGAACCATTATTACCGATTTCGTTTCACCGTTTCTTAAATGTAAAGTTCCTTCATATCCGAAATATCTTGTCACGGCCGCTCCGATTAAAATAACAATAATAGATAGATGTAATATAAATACGGGAGTTTTTTTATAAGTTTTGAATTTAAACATTACTCCTATAAGATTAATACCTAAAAGCCACATTACCGCTTCAAACCATTTTTGCTCATAAACATGTTTCCAAGCATCTTCCATTGTAGAAAAACCGAGTGTTGCGTAAATTTGTCCAGCCATAAATATCAATGAAAGAAAAACAGCTGTTTCAAGAGAAAAAAATATTTTGCTTAAACGATTTAATATTTCTCTCATTTGACAGCCTTAAATCTGTCATTTACGTCTTTTAAAATTTTATAAAAAGTTTTAGGTGGTCTAGCTCCGATAAAAGAATAATAAAGTTCTCCATTCGGTTTGATAAATAAAATCGTAGGTGTAGAACCGGTAAAATAATTTTGAACCTCAGCAGGTAATCTGTCCTGATCCGCTAAATAAAACACCGGTATAAAATTATTATTAATGTAATTGGCAACTTCGTCATCAGTATAAACTTTTGTCGCCAGATATTTACATGGAGGACAATGTGAAAGTGCCACATCAACCATAATCAATTTATTTTGCTGTTTAGCAAGTTGTTTTGCCAAATCATAACTCATCGCCCAATTGACTTTTCCGCTCCATTCAAAAGCAAAAAGTATCCACGTAGAAAATAAAAATAAGAGAATTTTTCTCATATTGCCGCCTTTTTTTTAGGTATTGTAACAAAAATATTACATTAAAAAAATATTAAATTTATTATTTTTAGATTAAATTAAAAGAAAAAGGAAGAAAAAAATTTTGAAGGATTATTCAGCTTTTTCCAAAGCTTCCAAAAGATTCGGATGGGCAAAATGAGACATTGTATAATCGTTGTGACATTTAACACAGCTAACTTCTTCGCCTGCTTTTTTAGCTTCCCAATAATATTTCGCATGGATTTCTTTTACATTATCAGCAAGTCCGATTGCTTTTTCAGGTTCTTTTATTCCATGGTGACAGCTCAAACAACCACTGTCGTATGTATAATGTTGCATTTCCCAGAAATTTTCTTTAAAATCCACTCTTTTTATAATTCCGAACTGAGCTAAAGCATCTCTAGTACCGCTAATTCCTTTTGCTATCAAATATCCGATTAAAGAATTGTGCGGTAAATGACAATCGGTACAATGATGAACGGCAAAACCGTGAGGATTGTTACCTCCGTGCACACTGTTATGAAAACTCTCAATCATAGGTTTCATCGTATGACAGTTGGCACAAAATTCCGGTTGTCCTGTTTTATCTACCATTATAGCAGCTACATAAGAAATACCAAGACCTACAATAGCACCTACAATTAAAGCACCTAATGTTGATTTTTTCATTATCAAACCTTTTTTTTAATTTGGATTATAAGTAAAATAAGTGCCTAAAAAGTGCTTTTATTCGTCTTTTGACAATTCTATTACAAAAACCGCACCGTTTTTAGAATTGTAAGCATATAACTTGCCATTGAAATGCTGAGTAATAATGACTCGGCTCATATAAAGCCCTATACCGGTTCCTTGAGATTGAAATTTTGTAGTAAAATAAGGTTCGAAAATTTTATCTTTTATCTCTTCAGGGATTCCACCGGCATTATCTTCTATTTCTATTTTCGACTTCTCTATTCTTATAGCAATTTTTTTATTTTTGATATTTCGTTCTTTTAATACATCAATGGCATTATTGATAATATTCAATATAACTTGTGAAAATTCCGTTTTGTATCCGTAAACAGGCTGCGTACTTTTAACATCCATTATTACTTCAACATTATTCTGTTTTAATCTGGCATCAACCAATTTTAATGCTTCTTCAATAATTTCCTTTGGCTGAAATTCAACTTTTTTTGTATCTTTTTTAAAAAAATTAGTAAAGTCATCTATTGTTTGAGACATATAATTTATTTGCATTAGTGCGTTTTCTTTGAATTTATCAAATCTTTCCTTATCTAATTTTTTCATATTAAAAGCCATTTCCAAATTTTGAATTAAAAGAGAAAGTCTTGT
>JAMOTL010000008.1 GCA_027062285.1 Nautiliaceae bacterium | reverse complement strand
GCTACGTAATTAACACCTTGAGAAGTGAGTTTTTCTTTAAAAAATATATTTTTTTTATTAAAATTAACTACGTTTAAGTTTCTATTTTTTTCATAACATATGATTTCTTTATTTACTTTTTCACATCCGATGTTTAATTTTCCGTATAAATTATAAAAATTTATTTCTTTAATTTCATCATTGGCAAAAAGCATAGTTTTAAATACCGATTTAATTATAAGAGGATTAATGTGAAAATCGGTATTAAATATATCGTTTTTTGAAAGAGCGATAGTCGTATCTTTTATAGTAGATTCTTTTTGTTTATAAATATAAAACATATTATTAGCGGCCAATTTTACTTTATCTTTGAATTCTTCGGTAGTCAAATTCGTAAAAATATAAATAGCCGTATATGTTACACTAACTACGATTAAAAAAGCGAATATAACAAATGCTATGGTTATATCAAATTTAAAATCATTGCTGTTTTTCAATTTTATAACCGCTCCCTCTTACATTTTTAATAAAATTTTCTTTTAATTTGTTTCTAAGTTTTTTCACGTGCGTTCTTATTGTATTTGAGCAGATATCTTTTCCATCCCATACATAATCTTTAAGAGTTTCACTATCAACAACTTGCCCTATGTTTTTTACCAAAATTTCTAAGAAATATTTTTCATTTTGAGTTAGTTCAACTTCTTCATCTTTATAAAAAAGCTTCAGTTTATTCAAATCAAATCTATAATTTTCGGTTATTTTCACTTCATTTGTTTTTTTAAATACAAGCCTTTTTACTCTGAGCTCAAGTTCTTTTAAATCAAACGGCTTTTTAATATAATCGGCTGCCCCTAAATCAAAAGCCTGCTCGACATGATCGATATCAGAATAAGCGGTTATAAAAATTACCGGCACGTCACTTGCGTAATTTTTTAGTTCTTTATAAAATTCATAACCGTTCATTCCCGGCATATTGATATCTATTAAAAAAATATCGTAATTATTCGGATAAATCTCCTCAAGAGCTTTTATAGGAGAAGAATAATAATCGACTCTGTTACCTTGAAGTTCAAAATAATCTTTTATTGATTCTCCGATAAACACATCATCTTCTACCAATAATATTTTCACTTTTGTTCCTTTTTTCTTATATTTGGATGAAATGCTTTTGTAGATATTATAATTTTATCTCCGATTTTTAAATTTTTGTTTTCATTTCTTGAAATAACTATTTCAACGATTCTATTACCAATACTGACAATAGCCACATTCAATATATCGGCTCTTATTATATCAATAATCATACCTTCCAAAGAAAATTTTTCACTTGTGTCGGTTTTCAACAAAACCTGAGAAGGTGTATCGATTTTTTCAATTTTACCTTTATTTAACTGTATCATTTTATCAGAAAGTTTATATATTTCGCTTGGAGAATGAGAAATCATTATAGTTGTAAGTCCGAACTCTTTATGAAGTAAAGCTATGTCGTCTTGAAGTTTTTCCCTCATATCAGGATCAAGAGCGGAAAAAGGCTCATCCAATAAAAGTATTTTCGGTTTTCTCATCAGCGCCCTGCAAATAGCGACTCTTTGTTTTTGACCACCGCTTAACATATTCGGATATCTGTTTTTAAGCTGGAAAATGTCAGTCATTTCAAGTAACCTCTTAGCAAGTTTTTGATCTTTATTTACAAATAATAAATTCTCTAAAACATTCATATTAGGAAAAAGAGCATAATCTTGAAAAACAAATCCTATACTCCTTTTTTGAGGGGAAAGAAACTTTTTATTTTCAAGCCATATTTCATTGTCTACTTTTATTATTCCTTCGGCTTTTTCAAGCCCGGCAATTATTCTTAAAAGTGTAGTTTTCCCACTTCCGCTGGGTCCTGATATCGCTAAAAATTCTTTATGTTTTAATTCGAATTCACATTCAAGATTTATTCCACCTTCACTTCCGTGAAGCGTCTTTCTTACATTAATATACATCATTGAATTTTCTTTTATTTTTATGATTAATGAAATATACGGCAAAAAGAACTAAAAAACTGATAACAAGCATTATGGCACTGTAAATATGAGCTTTTTCATAATCCATCATTTCCACAAAATCATATATTGCTACACTTGCCACTTCCGTTTTTCCGGGAATCGAACCTCCAACCATCAAAACCACTCCGAATTCACCGACCGTATGGGCAAAAGTTATAATGATCGCCGTTAAAAGCGAATCTTTCATATTTGGCAAAATTACTTTAAAAAGTGTCATTATAGGACCTTTTCCACTTAAATAGGAGGCTTCTATTATATTTTTGTCAATATTTTCAAAGCCGTTTTGTAAAGGTTGAATCATAAAAGGAAAAGAATATATACAACTAGCCACTACCAAACCTTCGAAACTAAATACGAGTTTCATATTGAAATATTCCCAAAAAAATTTTCCTATAGGTGAGGACGTCGAAAGAATAACCAATAAATAAAAACCTAATACCGAAGGAGGCAAAACTATAGGCAATGCCGTCAAAGCTTCAATTACAGGTTTTATTTTAGACTTTGTTCTTGATAAATACCACGCAAAAGGTATCCCTATTACCAACAATATTATCGTAACGGTAAAAGCAAGCTTAAAAGAAAGTAAAAAAGGCGTAAAATTCAACTCATCCATCACTTTTCCCCAATATTGAAATATCGCTTGATTTAAATAAAAGATATGCTTCTTTATCAAAATCCACCATCTCGCTTAACATTATAACTTCAAGAGTATTATGATCGAACTCGATTATCACGGATGACACTATTTCACCTTTTTGAATATCTTTTATTTTTACTTTTAACACATTTTCAAAATTACATTTTTCTTTCGTTAAAAAAAGTTTTGTAGGTTTTATACTTAAATCCGCTATATCTCCGATATTTAAAGAGACATTCATTTGTAAAATCAAAACTTTTATTAAAAAATCTCCGCTTTTAAAAGTAAGCAGATTAATGTTTTTTAGAGAATGTTTATCAATTAATTGAGCTTTTATAATATTCATTATTCTATATATCCGTATTTTTTAAAAATTTTTTTCGCTTTTTTAGTAAATAAAAAATCATAAAATTTTTTAGCATCTTCATTATGTTTCAATAAAACGACTCCCTGTTTAATAGGGGTATAATATTTAGGATTGACATCTTTGGAATAAAATTTACCTATCTTTTTTATATTCGGTGAAAATAAACTGGATTTTGCCACAATCCCTACATCTGCCGAATGTATCGTATACGGAATTACTCCCGTAACTGTTTCTGAATATATTAATTTATTTTTTATACGATCATATATGCCTCTATTTTTAAACGCCTCTATGGCTGCTTTTCCATAAGGAGCAAATTTAGGATTAGCTATTGCTATTTGTCTTACTTTTTCTAAAGTATCAAAATCCGGATTTTCATATTTTACACTGAAAAAACTAATGGCACCCTTTGCGTATACTTTAGGTTTTGTTATAGCGATTCCTCTTTTATAAAGTAAATCGGGATATTTCATATTCGCAGACATAAATATATCATAAGGAGCCCCATGCATAATTTGAGCTGTAAGTTTTCCGCTGCTGGCAAGTGTGGTTTTTATATTAATGTTAGGATTATCTTTTTTGAATTCTTTTATAAGCTCATCTAAAGCATAACTTACATTTGTGGACGTAGCCAAAAAAATATTTCCAGCCATTAAAAATTTTACTAATAAAATTGAAAACAAGACTTTTCTTATCATATTTAAACTCCTTGAAATCTTAAAATAATGTTAAAAAAGTGCCAATAAAGTGCCTTCAAAATTAATTTTTGTACAAATTTTACCACAAATGCCCATAAAAGTTGTATCATTATTACGTAAAATCTTGCAACTATCTCAAAAAGGAGAGCATATGTCAATGGACAGAAGAGAATTTTTAAAAACAACAGCAGCTGTAGCAGCAGCAAGTGCAGCGGGCTTAAGCATACCACAAGATGCTGAAGCAGCAGCAAAAGAATCTCAAGAAGGATGGCAATGGGATAAAGCCGTATGTCGTTTCTGTGGTACCGGATGCGGTATTATGGTAGCGGTTAAAGACGATAAAATCGTAGCGGTTAAAGGGGACCCTGAAAGTCCTGTAAACAGAGGTATCAACTGTATTAAAGGTTACTTCAACGCTAAAATTATGTACGGTGCTGACAGACTTACTCAACCACTTCTAAGAATGAACGATAAAGGTGAATTTGACAAAAACGGAAAATTCAGACCTGTTTCTTGGAAAAGAGCATTTGATGAAATGGAAAAACAATTTAAAAAATATTATAATGAATTAGGACCTACAGGAGTTGCGGTATTCGGTTCAGGACAATATACAATCCAAGAAGGTTACGCAGCTGTAAAATTAGTAAAAGGTGGATGGAGAAGTAACAACATCGACCCTAATGCTAGACACTGTATGGCTAGTGCGGTTGTAGGTTTCTATCAAACATTCGGTATAGACGAACCGGCAGGATGTTATGACGATATTGAAATTACTGATACGGTAATTACTTGGGGTGCCAATATGGCGGAAATGCATCCTATTTTATGGTCAAGAGTATCGGATGCGAAACTTAACAATCCTGATAAATATTATGTAGTAAACTTATCAACATATAGAAATAGATGTTCAAACCTTGCTGATATGGAAATCATATTCAGACCAAATACTGACCTTGCTATAATGAACTACATAGCAAGAGAAATTATTAAAAGAAATGCTGTAAATTGGGATTTCGTAAAAAAACATACTATTTTTGCAACAGGACATGCGGATATCGGTTACGGTATGAGAAATCCTAATAACCCTAACGTAACGGAAAAAGAAAAAGATACTGTTGTTAAACAAGTAGTTAAAAAAGTAACTGATGAAGAAGCTGTAGCTCTTAGTCCAATCGGTAAATGGAAAGCCGGTGATGAAATGGAAATGAAACACGCAGCCGGTAAAAAACCATTCTGGCATTGGGAAATCAGCTTTGAAGATTTTAAAAAAGGAGTTGAACCTTATACTCTTGATTACGTAGCGAAAGTAGCAAAAGGTGATCCTGATGAATCACTTGACAGTTTCAAAAGAAAACTTCAAAAACTAGCTGATCTTTACTGTGATCCGAACAGAAAAGTAGTATCTTTCTGGACAATGGGATTCAACCAACACGTAAGAGGAAGTTGGGTTAACGAACAAATTTATATGATTCACCTACTACTTGGAAAACAATCACTTCCTGGAAGCGGAGCATTCTCACTTACAGGTCAGCCAAGTGCGTGTGGTACGGCAAGAGAAGTTGGTACATTCGCACACAGACTTCCGGCAGATATGCTTGTAGCTAATCCAAAACATAGAAAAATTACTGAAAAACTATGGAAATTACCTGAAGGTACGTTAAATCCGAAAGTTGGTAGCCACTTCTTAAAAATTATGAGAGATATTGAAGACGGTAAAATTAAATGGGCTTGGGTACATGTAAATAACCCATGGCAAAATACCGCTAATGCAAACCACTGGGTAAAAGCTGCTAGAACTATGGATAATTTCATTGTTGTTAATGAAGCTTATCCTGGAATTTCAGCAAGAGTAGCAGACTTAATTTTACCAGTAGCTATGATTTATGAAAAATGGGGAGCTTACGGAAATGCTGAAAGAAGAACTCAGCATTGGAGACAACAAGTAACACCTCCGGGGCAAGCAATGCCAGATATTTGGACAATGATGGAATTTTCAAAAAGATTTAAATTAAAAGAAGTTTGGAAAGAACATAAACTTCCTGACGGAACAGTACTTCCAAATGTACTTGATAAAGCAAAAGAAATGGGATATGATCCTGAAATGACACTATTTGATGTTCTTTACAACAGACCTGAATATCACAAAAATTTCCCATGGCCAGATCCGATAGCTAAAAACCCTCAAACTGGAAAAATGCATAAAAATACTGAAGCTGCAGGTGACGGTAGAGAAATTATGGGTGAAGACGGTAAACCGTTCAAAGGATACGGATTCTTCGTACATAAAGCACTTTGGGAAGAATATAGAAAATTCGGTCTAGGACATGCTCACGACTTGGCAGACTTTGATACATATCATAAAGTTAGAGGTCTAAGATGGCCTGTAGTTAACGGAAAAGAAACAAAATGGAGATTCAACGTAGAATACGATCCATACGCAAGAAAATTCGCTAAACCTGGTGAAAAATTCGCATTCTACGGACCGTTATTAAAAACAATTAAAAGAGGTAACCTACAAGGGCCAATCGCAAGCAAAGGTAAAATCAACCTCAAAAACAAAGCGAAAATTTTCTGGAGACCGTTTATGGTACACCCTGAAGATCCTAAATACGATACAAAAGGTTACAACCTATGGCTATGTACAGGTAGGGTGTTAGAACATTGGCATAGTGGTACTATGACAATGAGGGTACCTGAACTTTACAGAGCAATGCCTGAAGCATTATGTTATATGAACCCTAAAGACGCTAAAGCACTTGGATTAAAAAGATTTGACTTGGTAGTAATCGAATCAAGAAGAGGTAAAGTAAAAGCAAGAGTGGAAACTAGAGGTAGAAACAAACCTCCAAGAGGATTAGTATTTGTTCCATGGTTTGATGAAAAAGTACTTATTAACAAAGTATGTCTAGACGCAACATGTCCTTTAAGTAAAGAAACTGACTATAAAAAAGCAGCAGTAAAAATTTATAAAGCGTAAGGATTTTAATGGATAATAAAAGACGCTCATTTTTAACTTCTATGGTTCAAGCCTCAGCTGCTGCTGTGGCTGCCGGAAGTATTGTAGGCGGGTTTGTCGAAGAAAACAAAGACAAACCTTTAACACTTCGCCCTCCCGGGGCATTAAAAGAAGAAGATTTTTTAAAAACATGCATTAGATGCGGGTTATGCGTCGAAGCTTGTAAAAACAGAGATAATAAAGTAATAATTGATGGAAAAGAAATTGTTACTTTATTTTTAGCTGCACCGGGAGATAAAAAACCAATTGGGACACCTTATTTTATACCAAGAACGGGACCATGTTTTATGTGTGATGACATACCTTGTATGTATGCGTGTCCTACAGGTGCTTTAACACCTGATATGTGTAAAAATGAGAAAGGTGAAGTGGCAATAGACTACGCAAAAATGGGGGTAGCCGTAATTGACCCTAGCAGTTGTATCGCTTTTTGGGGATTACAGTGTACGGCTTGTTATAGAGCTTGTCCTGAAATGGATAAAGCTATTAAAATCGAATGGAAAAAAAATGAAAGAACAGGAAAACACGCATATAGAATTCCTGTCGTATATGAAGATGCTTGTACGGGATGCGGAATGTGTGAAAATGCTTGTGTAACCGAAATAGCCGCTATAAAGATTTTTCCAAGAGAAGTTTTCTTAGGTAAAGCGGGAGACAGATACGTAAAAGGATGGGATGAAAAAGATCAACAAAGAGTAAGAAAAGCGAGTACTCAAACTACAACAAAAACAGGCAGAAGTAGAAAAAGTGCCATTGAAAATTTAAATGAAGGCATAAAATGGGATCAATAATAAAAAATAAATATCTCATCCTTAGACGTATTACACAATTCACTATTTTATTTTTGTATTTTGCAGCTCAATATTGGGGTTGGAAAATATTAGAAGGAAATTTAAGTTTTTCAAAATTTTTTGACATTATTCCGTTAGCAGACCCATATGCGGTACTCCAAATGATATTTGCAGGTGCTGTTATAGCAACCGATGTCATAATAGGAGTATTAATAGTCCTTTTAATTTACGGACTAATCGGAGGAAGGGCTTATTGTAGCTGGGTATGCCCGGTTAATCTTATTACTGATTTAGCGGCATGGGTCAGAAGAAAAACGCACCATGAAAAAGATAATTTAATTAATGTACAAAAAGTTAAAAAATTCCGTTATTTTTTTATGGTTGTATTACTATTAGTCTCTGCAGCAGTAGGAGCTGCGGCTTTTGAATTCATAAATCCCATAGGTTTCTTCACAAGAGGTGTAGCCTTTGGTATAGGATTCGGATGGGTTTGGCTTTTAGTGATTTTCATTTTTGACACTTTTGTCTTGAAAAACGGATGGTGCGGTCATATTTGTCCTGTAGGAGCTACTTATAGTTTAATCGGGGCAAAAAGTATTATCAGAGTATATCACGACAAAGACAAATGTACGAATTGTGGTGAATGTTTAATGATTTGTCCTGAAAATCAGGTACTTTCACCTATAATAAACAAAAAAAGCGACTATATAAGCGGTATCGAATGTACAAACTGCGGTAGATGCGTAGAAGTTTGTAACGATAATGCTTTAAAATTCACACTCAGATATATAATAAAACAAAAAGGAGAAGAAAATGAAAAAAGCAATATTAATTAGTGCTGCTGCGGCATTAATTGCTCTTACTGGTTGTTCTCAACAAGCAAACAGTACAAATAAAGTATCAAACAAAACTGTTGAAGTTACAGGAATAAGAAAAACTAATCCAAACGACGGAAGCGAAAATTTACCGGTTGTTGAATATCATGCTCCGGCTCCGATTCCTGGAAAAGTTAAACCATTTAAAAGATCTTTTTCTGATGCACCTCCTATGATCCCTCACAGCGTTGAAGGAATGGTTCCTATCAAAGTTGGAAAAAATATGTGTCTAAACTGTCATATGCCTCAAAATGCTAAAGCACTTGGTGTAACACCAATGCCTGAAGATCATTTTGTTGATAATTTTAAAAACGGTAAAAAAGTAAGAAGAGTAGCCGGAAGCAGATATTTCTGTACTACTTGTCATACTCCTCAGGCAAAACTCCCGGTAGCAGTAGAAAATAAATTTGAAAGTTTAAAAAACAAAGCCGGAATTCAATGATAGACAAATCGAAAAGAAATTTTTTCAGGAGAGTCTCCTCTCCTTTTAAATCTTACATCTTTCCTCCTTATTACGAAAAAAAAGAAGATTTCATCAACTGTATAAATTGTGAAACGAAAGATTGTTTAGTTGCATGCGAAGAAAAAATAATTCATATTGAAAATGAATTCCCAATAATCAAATTTGACAAAAACGGATGTACTTTCTGTGACGAATGTGCTACAGCATGTCAAAACGGTGTTTTAAAAACAGAAAATAAAAAAAATAAATTAAATGCAGAAATTATTATAAATCCTTCCAAATGTATCGCATGGAACCAAACAATCTGTTTTTCATGTCAAGACATATGCGAAGAATCTGCTATAATATATCACGGAATGTTTAATCCGGCAATAGATTTAGAAAAATGTACCGGTTGCGGATTTTGTATAAGCGTCTGTCCTACAAACGCAATTGAAACAAAAATATTATAGGAGACAATATGAAAAAAGTTATATTAATATTATTCGCACTGCTTGCTTACTCTTATCAAACACTAAAACCTAACAAAATAATAAAATTCAATTACTATATTTCTAAAATTACTTATAATCAAAAATTTTTAATAGCCGGACTTGAAAACGGAGAAATAATTATCAAAGATTTTAATACATTAAATAATTTTTATAAATTTTCCCTGCCTAAAATTCATGACTTTATGGGTGATTTAATTGCGATGCCAATTTATTCTATCGATATATCCCCGAATAACGAAACTCTTTTAATTTTAGCAGAAGGGGAAAATGCTGTAAGAGAATTTTTTTTATTCGATTTAAAAAACAAAAAACTACACCATATTTTTACGACAAAACAAACGTTAATGAAAGCCGAATTTATTAATAATAACCAAGTTTTTTTCGGATTATTAAGCGATGAAATCGGTGTATTTGATTTAAAAAATAAAAAATGGCTATACAAAATACAAGCAGGTAGTTATGTATTTTCTACTTTTGCCCTGAACGAAACAAAAACGAAAGCAGCGATTGGCGATGAAAGCGGGGCTGTTAAAATAATTGATGTTATAAACGGAAAAAAAATCAATGAAATTAAAGGCTTTAATAAAGATAAAACATTAAGTCTTGATTATAAAAAAACTTTTATAATCAACGGCAGCAGTGATATGAGAGTTGCAATTTATACTGAAAAAGGATCTACAAAAACAGAATTAAAAGCAAAATTTTTACCTTACGCAACAGCACTTTCTCCCAAAATAGATACATTTGCCATTCAATACGATGAAGCTAACGATATAATGGTTTATTCAATATACAAAAAGCCTCTTTTTATGCTAAAAGGACATACAATGGCATTAAACGGTATGAAATATCTAAATGATAAAAAAATTATAAGTTTTTCACCTGCGGAAATAATAATTTGGAAATTAAAATAAAAGGAGTCACATGAACATTTCAAGTATAATAGTAAGAACAAGACCTGAACACTATGACGCGGTATGGTTAAATTTACAAGAATCTCCCCTATGCGAAGTACATTTCGGAGATAAACAAAAAGGTGTAATTATTATCACAATTGAAGGTGAAAATGTAGAAGAAGAAATAGAAAAATTAACTCAAATCGAACAGATGCCTTATATTATAAGTGCCGATATGCATATGAGTTACTGTGAAGAAGAACTTGAAAAAATGAAAGAAAATATCGATATAAATAAAACTGTCGAAGAATTAAATACTGAAAAAAAAGCTGAAGAAATCGAATATTTCGGTTCTTTAAAAGGAAAATACTAATCTCTCCTCTTTTTCTCCGAATTTTTCAAATTTATTCAAAATACACAACAAAGGGCACTTTTTAGACACTTTCTTTTAATACAATAATGAAGAGAATAAGTCTCAAAAAAGGAGTAAAAATGAAAAAAATCCTTACAGCAGGATTAAGCGTTGCTGCTATCGGAAGCTTAGCATTCGCAGCAAACAGCTTAGATTCAAACCCAAACTTTAAAAAATTAAAAAACTTTCACCCAAAAGGTGTAAGTAACGACCAATGTTTAATGTGTCATAAAACAACAGATCCTGGAATTGTTGCTGATTGGCAACATTCTAAACACGCAAAAGCAGGTGTAGGTTGTGTGGAATGTCACGTTGTACCAAAAGATTATCCAACTGCTTTCAAAGCTCACCCAATGCAAGGAAGCAACTGGACAGTTCAAATCGCAGTATCTTCTGTAACTTGTGCTAAATGTCACGCAAAAGAAGTAACAGAATACATGAATTCTGGACATAGTAGAGGTGCGGCTCAATGGCTAGCAACTCCTAAAAACAAACACGGTTACCTAATGACAAAACTTTCATACCATTATGAAAGCTTAAAAGGTGCTAACAAGTCTTACCTAGTTGATGGTAAAACTATGGAAAAAGGAATCAGAACTGACGGTCCTGTATTCCAAGCAAATGAAAAAAATCCAAGAACAGCTGATTTAAACGTAGCTAACATTTGTATTCAATGTCACGGAACTACTATTAAATTAGACTCTCAAGGTAGACCTGACGCAACAACATGGCCAAATGACGGTATTGCTGCCTTATATCCTGACGGTGGGGTATCTAACTGTCTATCATGTCACAGCAGACATAAATTCAGCGCTGCTGAAGCAAGACATCCAGGTGCATGTACAAACTGTCACTTAGGTCCAGACCATCCGATGAAAGAAGTATTCGAATCTTCAGTACACGGACATATCTTCGAAACAAATGAAGAAGATTACAGCTTTGAATCAGGTGAACAAATCCCTGGTAAAACTGTAAGAGCAGGTACATGTTTCACATGTCACCAAGCAGCAATCAACGGATTAAAATCTACTCACAACGTTTCACTTAGACTTAAATGGAACCTATGGGCACCAGACAGTTTCTTAAGAACTGGTGGAAATGAAACAGCTGGATGGGCATTCTGGAAAGGTGGAGGAAAAATCAACGCCAACACTGTAACTAGAGGAAATCCTAAAGCAGGTAACCCTAACGGACCAGAAGCTGCTAGAGCTGACATGAAAAAAGTTTGTATGACTTGTCACCAAGCAACATTCACAAACAACTATTTCCAAAGAGTTGACGCAGCAGTAAAAATTTACAATCAATATAAATCTTTCGCAAACAAAATGATGAAAGACTTAAAATCAAAAGGTCTAATCAAATCAGACGTATGGAGCGATCCATTCTTCAAACTTTACTACTATCTATGGCATCATGAAGGTAGAAGATTTAGACATGGTGCTGCTATGGGATCACCAGATTATGCTCACTGGCATGGTGTATTCCAAGTAATGCAAGATATCAGAGAAATGAAAGATATTTATGATTACAGAATGAAAATGCTTAAAAAATACGGAGATCCTAAAAAAGCATTGGCAAACGAAGTTCCAATGCCAGTTGTTACTCACGAATAATCTCCTTGCCCTTTTGGGCTTTTTTTGCATCTATATTCAGTGTCAGTCACTTTTTCGTGTAATAAAAAGAAAAAAGGGAAACTATTTTTTCCCGTATTTTTTAGCAGCTTCTTCAATTTCTTTATCGCTCATAGCTTTAGCTATATTTACCATCATAGGGTTACCTTTTCCGGCTTTAAATTCTTTCATATCTTTAACAATTTGAGCTGGTGTCATTGTGTCAAGCTTTTTTGCCATTCCACCGTTATGACACATAGCACAATCTTGATATGCAAATGCTGCTAAAGCGAAAGCACTTAATACTAATAATTTTTTCATAATTATCTCCTTTTATAAAAATTTGGCAACTATTATATCAACAATTTAAGCTAAAAGCAATTTAATTTAAATAACTTTAAAAATCATATAAATTCCTACAGCAATTAGTAACACACCGCTAATTTTTTCAATAATTCCAATATATTTTTTAAGTTTTTCTATTAAATTAAGACTCCATACAGTAAATAACGCCATTAAAACAAATGGTGTCGCAAGTCCAAGAGTATACAAAATCATCATAAAAATACTTTTTGCCGGTTCGGTAGCGGCCATACCAACAATTGTTCCAAAAATAGGTCCGATACAAGGTGTCCATCCGAAAGCAAAAGAAAATCCAAGCAAAAACGCTCCGGTATTTTGAAGTTGAAGTCTTTTTTCAAAATTCAAAAACTTAAACCTATAAAAACCACCAAGATGAATACCAAAAAGAATTATAATTATTCCGGCAATTATATTAAACCATTTATTAGCAAAAATATTTCCTATCAAGTTGGCAGTAGCAGCACCTATTAAAATAAATACTACAGAAAATCCTGCTATAAACATTAAAGAATTAAAAAAAATTTTTAATTTTTCTTCTTTTGTTAATGATTTTTCTTTTAACTCCTTAGCACTGATACCGGTAATATAGAAAAAATAAATCGGTACAAGAGGTAAAACGCAAGGGGACAAAAAACTAAGAAGTCCTGCAATATAGCTCACAATATAAGGCATCTTGTCAAAATAATCAAATAACGAGTAAGTCAGATTCTCAAACATCTATTCCCTTTTTGCTTATTTTACCAAGTTTTTAAGCTCCTCTGCTAATGACAGTGAATTTTTTATGCAATCGTTAAAGCTAACACCTTTGTAAGCATTTCCATGTAAAAATATACCTTTTTTTTGAGTTTCATCAAATATTTCTTTAACAAGTTTTTGATGGCCCAAAGAATAGTTAGGAATTGCTTCTTTATGAATTTTTATCCACTTAAATTTCGGATTTTTAGCTCCGGTTATTTTTTCTACGTCATTTTTAGCAATTTCTATAATTTCTTCTTCACTCAAATCTTTTATATCAGGATACCTTGCACCTCCGAGCATTACCCTAATTGCGTTTCTATTTGGGAAAATATATTTATCCATTAAAATTCCAAGAGTTTTTTCTTTTACGCTCAAAATCCCAAAACTTACAGGTTCAATTTTTTCATAATCAAATCCTACAATTGCTACCGGATTATATTCAATTTTTTCTAAAAGATTTGAAAGTTTTTCATATTTTCTTAAAATTTTCGCAGCTTCAAAAGAAGGTGTAGCAATTACTACCTTATCAAAATCTTTAAGCTCATCAATATTTTTAATCTCTTTTTCAATAAATTTTGCTTTAGTTTTTTCTTTTAATTTTTCTATAAACTGACTCATTCCATACTCAAACGAATGAAGTTCCCCGCTTGGCTGCCCTCCTCTTTTTAATTTTATCATTCCTTTAAATAAACTTCCGTATTCACACTCTATTTTTTTTAGTTTTGGAAATGCCGCGTTCATAGAAGTTTTCTCAGGAGTCGAAGCATATATTCCCGCTAACATCGGGGTCATCATTCTTCTTGTAAATTCTTTACCAAGTCTTCTGGTGGCAAATTGTGCTACAGTCTCTTCTCTATCACAAATCGGCTCTACAAAAAACTCCATTGCCACTCTTAATTTACCCCAAAAACTCAAAATATCGCTTTTTAAAAAATCAAGGGGTTTTAAAGGAATTTCAATAAGTTTATCATCATAAATATATCTGATCTTGCTATTTTCATTTGCTTTAATCGGTGTTATGCCAATCTCTTCACACAGTTCCATAGTAGCGGGAGAATTACTCAAAAAACCATTCACTCCCTCTTCTAAAAGATATTTATCAACTTTTTGTGTATAAGCTTTACCTCCCCATTTTTCTTTTTCAAAAACGGTAATATCGTAATCATTTTGAAGATAATAAGCAAGACTGAGCCCGCTAATTCCTCCGCCTACAATCGCTAGTTTTTGCATAATTTCCTCCTAAAATAAATAATCGATATTCCTCCGATAATCATAAAAAAGCTTAAAATCTGTCCCATAGTTAAATGATCTATTATGAATCCTAACTGAGGATCTGGTTCTCTCCAACGCTCGCATAATGTTCTAAAAAAACCATAAGTTAAAAGATAAAGTCCTATAAGTTCCCCTTTACATTTATAAATCTTTTTATACCACAAATATATTATAACAAAACTGAATACTCCTTCAAAGAAAGCTTCATAAAGTTGGCTTGGATGTCTTAAAATTCCGTTGACATATATACCCCACGCCACATCCGTTGCCCTTCCGTAAAGTTCTTGATTTAAAAAGTTTCCGATACGCCCGAAAAAATACCCAAGAGGCACCGAAAGAGCGACTACATCCATAAGTTTCCATAAATCAATTTTTTTTATTTTCCAATATAAAAGCGTAGCAATTATGAATCCGATAACCGCCCCATGATAACTCATACCTCTAATCCCAACCAGTTTCCCGTTTACAAAAGGATTAAACATCTCCCACGGATGAGTAAGATAATAACCATTATCAGGAACATAAAAAATAAAATACCCTATTCTCGCTCCTAAAATTATTCCTATCTCAGCCCATACGAAGTATTCATCTATAGTTTTCCTATCAAATCCGAATTTTTCTCCGAATTTGACCGCCGCAAAATAACCGACTACAAGAGCGGTAATATACATAAGTGCATACCAATGTACTTTGAAGCCGAAAATCGTAAAAGCTATAGGATTAAAATGCTCATAAATATGCTGCCAATATTCCATCACCAAAAAGCCTTTTTTGGAAAATTATATCATTAAAGAAAGAAAAAAGAAGAATTAATCGATTTTTTGAGCGATTATTTCAAGAGGATGAAGAAATTTTTTATTATCCCCTACTTTATCAAGATGTTCTGTAATTTGCATCCTACAAGCGCTACACTCAGCACTTACTACATCAGCATCTACTTTTTTTATCATTTCAGCTTTTATAAGCCCTTCTTTTCTGGCTAAATCGAATTTTTCACTTTGGATCGTTATTCCGCCAAAACCACAGCAGACATCCGGGTCTTCCATTTCTTTTATCGTAGCGACTTTACTTACAAGAGCGCGAGGTTCTTTTCTTATATTAAATACTTTTCCAAAATGACAAGCATCATGATACGTGACTTTCATATCTTTTTGTTTGTCTTTTAGTCTCTCTTCAAGGTCTGTATATTTATATAGCCACTCGGTAGTTCCGAATACTTTATCTTGAATTTTTTTATATCTTTTTAGCCAATCTTCACTCATATAATGTCTGATATACTCTTCCCAGTCTTTTTTAATCATTGCAGTACAAGTAGCTTCCGGAATCAAAATAGCATCTACCTCATCTATAAATGTTTCAAAATACTCTATATTTTTTTTAATTAAATATTCCGTAGTATCAAAATCTCCGGTAAAATAAGCAGGAGCACCGCAACATGCCTGTTTTTTAGGAATTAATATATCAATATTTAAAAATTTTAATATTTTTACAAGAGCATCTCCCACTTCCGTATAATTATAATTAGCAAGACATCCTATAAAAATAGCAACCTTTTTTTGAGAATTTTTTGCTTCGATTTTTTCAGGATATTTTTTTAAAAAAGTAGTCTTTCTAAAAGCCGGAAGAAGTCTTCCTTTATGAAGCATAGGCAGACTAAAACGGCTTCTTATAGATTTTTTTTCTTCTTCTATTTTAAAACCGCATGTTTGAAAATAAAATCCCAGCTTGCTTATCAAATCATACGCCCATCTATGTCTGAGTAAAAAGAAGAAAGCTCTTTTAAACCAGGCTATTCCATATTTATCGGCAACTTTTTTTCTGGCGTTTTCAATCATAAAATCCGTAGGTAAAGAGTTTGGACATACTTCAACACACTGATTACACAAAAAACAACTCTCAACAGTATCTTTAAAAGTTTTATCAATTTCTATTTCTCCTTCTTCCACACCTTTTAAAATATCCAAAAAACCTCTGGGAGATGTAGCTTCATCCGGATTTATTCTGTGAATTGTACATCCGGGGATACATTTACCGCATTTAATACATAAATCGCTAATTTCGCTGAATTTAAACACGCCCTGCCTTTTTGAATCGCAATTTATCAAATCGCTTAATAATTGTCAACCTTTCATGGAGTTGAGTCTGTCAGCTTTAGAACCTATGGAAGTAATTTGTATACCGAAGTTTCCATCTACAATTACTACCTCTCCTTCACCTATTTTTTTATCTTCTATCAAGATATCAAGAGGTTCGTTTGCTAATTGATCAAGTTCTATTATGCTTCCGATATCCATGGAAATAACATCTTTTAAAAGCATAGTTTTTTTACCGATTCTTACTCTTAACTGAAGTTTAACATCCATAAGCATTTCAAGTTGCTTTACTTCTTCACTTATTTCCACTTTACTTTCTGATTTGTCGGATTCACTTACACTTTCAAAAATAGATACGAAATCTTTGTCAAATAAAATATAACACTCTTTATTTACGTTTGCTATTTTACAATCCAATACCAAAGCTTTAGCATAGGAAGAGAAATCTTCTTCAGTTTCGATAAATGACGCTTCTTTTACATCAAATTTTAAACTTTCAATATCATTCTGAGCTTCAAGGGTTGATGTTAAAGACCCTAAAATATTAGAAACTATCTCTTTTGTAGCATCTAAATCGTCTTCGTCGATTTCGCTTTTAGCTTCTCCTTCACCTCCAAGCATCATATCGGCTATAGCAGTTGCCAGTTCAGGATATAAAATAAAAACAATTTCACCTTTTGGAGATACTTCGGCATTTACTTTTACATAGGGTGTAGAAATATCAGGGATTTTTTCTGTCGATTCCTTTAAATTAACTTCAGGCGCAACACCTGTTAAACCTTCTATTACAGATTTTATTTCATTAACTATTATTTCAAATAATTCATTCACTTTCTTCTCCTGATTCACCGGTTATTTGTTCAAGTCTTTGTTTTCTTTTCTCCTCAAGTTTTTCTAAAATTTCTTTAATTTCATCATGCTCTGTTCTTAAAATTTCTCTTATTTTTATTGCCCTTCTATATCTTTGAACTCCGAAATCCGCTACGAATTTTTCACGACCGTCCACTTTTACCACCACCGTATCATCAGCAGGTCTGTCAAGTTTTATGATATCGCCTTTTTGTAATTCAAAAATCTCTTTCATAGTAAGTTCCGCATATCCGAGCACTGCTTCCAAATCCACTTTTGCTCCTCTTAAAAGAGCTCTTAATTCTTTATTTCTACTTTTTCTGCTGCTGGTTTCACTTAGCATCAAATCTCTGCTTGCAAGTTTGGGTAAAAGACTTTCTATGGTAATAACAGGATAACAAATATTCATCATCCCGCTTGTCTGACCGATTACAATTTCCATAACGACCATTACTACAATTTCGTTTTGAGCTACGATTTGAACTACGTTCGGCGAAGATTCTTTGGCTTCGATAACAGGAAACATTTCCATAATAGGAGACCAAACTTCTCTCATATTTTGAGTAATTACCCTTAAAATCTGGTCAAGAAGATTTAATTCAATATCAGTAAACTCTCTTGTATTTTCAAAAGGAAGCCCCGGTCCCCCAAGTAATCTATCTATCATCGGAAAAACAATACTCGGATTTAACTCCACTACTCCCTTTCCATCAAGTGGTTTTAGGGAAAAAACGTTAAAAGAAGTAGGACTTGGCAAACTCATAAGAAATTCACCATATGTCATCTGATCCACAGAATGTAGATGAATTTCCACGATACTCCTCATAAGAGAAGATATGTCACTTGCTAAATTTCTTGCCATTTTATCATGAATAGCTCTTATTGAGCGGAGCTGTTCTTTACTTACTCTGTTGGGTCTTTTAAAATCATATAAAGTAACTTGTCTTTGCTCAAGTATATCAGGAATTTTATCAAGCTCATCAGGAGCAATATCCTCTTCTTCAACAACTTCAAGCAGTGCGTCAATTTCTTCTTGAGAGAGGATTTCAGCCATTTAATCTTTCCCTTATTTTTTTAATAATTTTTTTATGAATTTGAGATACTCTGCTCTCAGTTACACCCAAAATATCGCTAATTTCTTTTAAAGAAAGCTCTTCAAAATAGTAAAGTTGAATTATTAACTGTTCTTTTTCGCCGAATTCTTTTAAAATCTCCTTTATAACCTCTATAAGCTCTTCTTCTTCTACTTTTTTGGATACATCTTCATAATAATTCAGCTGATCTTCAATAGGCATTACCGAATAGATATCGTTAGCATGTCTGGCTTTTCTAACTTTATCTACATCGACATCCAAAACTGCGGCAATTTCTTCATCGCTTGGCTCATATCCGTGATTTGCCATATATCTTTCAATTACTTTATCAATATCTTTAATAAGTTTTCTATCACCCCTGCTAACTGTATCAAGACTTCTTAAAAAATCAAGCATAGCACCGTAAATTCTTTTTTGTGCATAGCCCCAAAAATTATCGTTTATGGAAGCATCATATCTTTTAGCAAGCTTGACAAGCTCTTCAAACCCTATAGAAACCAAATCGTTAAAATCCACATTACTTGGCAATCTCTCTTTAAGTCTGGCAGCCATTGCCTTAACTGCCGGCATATAATCAATCGCCAATGAATCTCTGTAAGCTTTCAGATTGTCTGTATATGGATTTTTAGAACTCATTTTTTATTCTTTCTGATGATTTCCAACTCTTCTTGTTCGATCTCTTTAATAAACTCGTAGCTATCAAGGATAAAATCCTCTTTTTTTTCAAGTTCTTTAATCTGAACATCCAATATAGAATCAACTTCATGTTTATTAAAAAAGACGATTTTTTTAACATCCAAAAATTTTATATAAAATGCCACACTGCCAAGAGCAATAATATAAAAAATTAACGTTGTTATTATTGTAGCAAAAATAAATTCAATTGCGTCAAGCCCTTTTATTATAGAAAAAATAATTCCTATAAAAAATCCGCTGACTGTAGCAAAATATATAAAATTTTCTCCTCTCATATTTCATCCTTTTCCTATTAAAACCCTGAAAAAATTTTTTTAAAGAATTTCGTAAGACCGCTGTCTTTTTCAAGCACTTTTCGTTCCGAAATTCTGGCAATTTTTTTTGCTATGGAAATCACTTGCTGAGAGACTTGCAAATTCGGATGCTCTTTTACAAAAAGCTGCCTTTTAGCCGAAGCTAAAAATATGGCTTTGTCATTTTTTATATGCCCCAGCATTAAAAGTCTAAATTCATCTCTAAGATTCTGTTTAGCGACTTTTAATATTTTACTAAAAATATTATTCGCTTCTTTTTCCGAATTCACCTCATTTAAAATCATATAAGCAATTTCCCTTTTTTCACTGATTACCTTTATCATCGCATACGCATCCGTAATCGCCGCAGGTTCCGGGACCGTAACCACTATAACATCATCAGCCGCGTCTAAAAACAACTGAACTCTTTTATCAATTCCGGCACTCGTATCAATCAAGAAAAAATCATAGTCTTCAAAAACATCAAGTTGAGTTAAAAAATTACTAAGTACCATTTCATCAGCAAAATTTATTATTTCTTCTCCGCTTTCCCCGGGTATTAATACAAAATCCTTTTCTATTTCTACAATTATATCCTTTAAAGAAGCTTCGTTTTTTAATACATCTAAAATATTTTTCTTAGCATTTATTTTTAAAATCACATCAAGATTAGCCAGTCCTATATCAGCATCAAATAAAGCGACTTTAAACCCCAATGAATGTAAAGCATATCCTAAATTGGCAGTTAAAGTCGTTTTTCCAACTCCTCCCTTTCCACTCGTAACGGCAATTACGCGGGTTTTTAATTTTTTGGGTTTTTGGGTTTTAACCAAATCTTTTAATTTATCCGCTTGCGTTTTCAACTAAGCTCCTTATTGAGGATGCCTTTTAGTATATAATCCGCATCCGCCACTATTAAATCATCCGGCACCTCTTGTCCTATGGAAAAATAACTGACAGGTTTTTTCGTATCGAGCAAAAGTGAAAAGATATTGCCATATGTTTTTGTTTCATCAAGTTTGGTAAAAATCAATGTATCGATAGGAAGAAGTGAAAAATTTTTATATATATCCGTTAAGTCATCATATTTCGTAACTGCCGAAAGCACTAAATTTACATTAATTTCAGCAAAAGAATCAACTTTAAGGAATGATTTTAATTTTTCGATTTTCTCTTTGTCATGTTGAGAACTTCCCACGGTATCTATAAGAATATAATCGTTGTGTCTTAAGGCATTAAGAGCCTCTTCGAAATCACTTGGATCCACTACCGTTTCTATCGGAAGTTTCATCATTTTGGCATATGTCATAAGTTGTTCAACCGCTCCAATTCTATATGTATCAAGAGTAATAATTCCTACTTTATGACGTTGGGAAAGTTTATAAGCATATCTAGCTGCCAGTTTTGCTATGGTAGTCGTTTTACCGACTCCGGTAGGACCTACGAACATCATTATTTTTTTATGAGGAGGTTTTATCTCTCTCTCAAGTCTTATAGGAATCATCTTTTTAAGAAGCGTGTGAAAATATCTTTTTATAGTATCTCTATTTTTTCTCATTTTTACAGGCATATATTTTATTGTAAGTTTCATAATCTCATCAAGATGCTTCGGACTCATTCCGCTGGCACGAGAGAGAGCATATATTTCACTAAATTCAGGCGGCAAATCCAAATCGTCCTTATGAATGATATCCCAGACGGTAGCTTGAAGAAATTTAAGTGTATCGGCAAGTTTTGAAAATTCTTTTTTTAGCTCTTTTATTTCATCGTCATTAGTTACAAAATTATTTTTTTTGGGTTTATTTATTTTTTCATTCCCGGATTCCGAATAATTAACCGTTTTGTTAATTTCTTTAGCAACATTTGATAATTTAAGCATAACCTCATCTACCGAATCTCTTTTTTCAGGCATTTGAAAATCTTCTTCAATAGCTACAACAATTTCATAAAGCCCGGGAGAAGTTAGTGTTTTTCTTTTTATTTCTTTACTTGAAACTATTACTACATCATCTCCTAATTCAGCTTTTATTTTATTTAACGCTTCCGTATAAGTAGGTGCCGTGTAAGTTTTTAGTTTCAATTCAATCCTTTAATGCCAAAGGTACCAATACCGAATCTCTTTGTTTAAAGTATGGATGAGGTATTTTCAGTTTTTTTGTGTTTACTTTTATATTATTATACAAAATTATATCTAAATCCAGAGTCCTTGGTGCATTTTTAAAACTTCTTTTTCTTCCGAATTTTTTTTCGGTATAAAGTAAAAAATGTAAAAGTTCATTCGGAGAAAAATCAGTGGCAATTACCATAACGGTATTATAAAACCAAGGCTGATTCAGATATCCAAACGGCGGATTTTTATAAATTATAGAAGTCTGTAAAACATCCACTTTGGAATGTGAATTAAAAAAATTATAAAGCTTTTTAAATCTTCTTATACAGTTACCCACATTACACCCCACGCCGATCAAAGCCCTGTTTTTTTTAAGACTTTTTTTTACCGGTGCGGGGAAAAAAGTAGTTTTTATTATCTTTTTCATTATTTGGGCATTCCTCTGCCGGTAATGTATCCGTAAATTCTTCTCATTATTCTTTTTACGACAGGAGTTATGTCTTTTTTTTCTATTGCTCTTTTTATTGCGCTAAAATCTCCCAGATATTTAGCCGTTTTATAAAGAATCGTTCTTATTTTACTTATACTCATATTTCCTCACTTAATACGTGACATTTATCATCTTTTATCATTACCATATCTTCAATTCTTATACCGAATTCCCCCGGGATATAAATTCCTGGTTCAATGGTAAATACCATTCCGTTTTGAATTGGCGTAGTGTTTTTAGAATTTACATAAGGCCACTCATGAATATCAAGCCCTACACCATGCCCTAAAGAGTGAACGAAATATTTGCCATATCCGGCTTTTTCGATAATTTCTCTTGCGATTTTATCAAGTTCGTTTATCGGCATCCCTACTTTTACGGCTTTTATAGCTGCTTCTTGGGCTTTTAGTACCGTGTCATATGCTTTTTGTATCTCTTTATTTTTAAATTTCTGCCTTTTAGACATTGAAATATTATCACCTATAAATATCGTTCTTGTCCTGTCCGAGCAGTATCTTTTATGTTTTAATCCGGCATCAAGAAGCAGTAAATCGCCTTTTTTTAAAATTTTATCGGTAACCATGGCATGAGGTTTTGCAGCATTTTCGTTTATAGCCACTATCGGCTCGAAACTAAGTTCTCTTCTTCCTCGATTTGTTAATTTTTCTTTAAATCTGTAAGAAAGTTCATACTCATCAATTCCGACAGTAATCTCTTTTTTGAATTCTTCAAACGCCTCCGCCCCGAGTCTTACCGCTTCTTTTATTATTTCAAGCTCTTTATCGCTTTTTATCATTCTTTTTTTATGGGACATAAAAGGTACATTTTGTAATTTTACTACCTTCGCTAATTTTTCATAATTCTCTTTTTGCCAATTTGTAGGATCGATTTTAAGTTTTTTAGGTCTGTGTTTTAAAATAAGTTCTCTTGCTTTTTTTACTAAATCCCTAGCTTCCACTACTTCAGCATCGGCATTTTCTTTGGCATCAAGAGTATATCTTCCGTCAGTAATTACGTATCTTTTATCACCGAGTGCCAAAAAAAGAGCGTTATCGCTGCTCCAGCCACACTCGTAATAAATTTCATTCTCTTTATTTAGAATGTAATTCATTAATTTCCTGCCTTTTGAGCCTCTTTTGCCATTTTAATTTCATTTAGAATTTGCATCATAGCAAGAAGTCCCAAATGATAACTAAACGGTCCAAATCCTGTAATAGTTCCGGCTACCACATCACTAATCATTGATTTGTGTCTAAATTCTTCTCTTGCCGCAATATTACTTAGATGAACCTCAACAGCTGGAAGTTTTACGGCTCTTAAGGCATCTCTTATTGAAATAGAAGTATGAGTTAAAGCAGCCGGATTTATAATAATTCCATCAACCCCTTCATTTAAACATTCCTGAATAGCGTCAACTATATCGCCTTCATGATTTGATTGATAAAATTCAATTTCAAATCCGTTTTGTTTAGCCACAACTTCCATATTTTTATTGATATCTTCCAGTTTCATAGGCCCGTAAATATTTACTTCTCTAATTCCCAACATATTAAGATTTGGTCCGTGAATTACTTTTATTTTCATTTATTCTCCTTTTTTTGTGTAATTTTACTATAATTTAGAAAAACTTAAGGAGATGGTTTGATTAAACTTAAAGCCGATTACGTTTTACTAATGGATAATAAAAATACCATATTAAAAAATGCCGAAGTTATATTTGATAAAAAAATAATTGATGTTGGATACGACTTGGAAAAATGCGAACAAGAAATATATCTTGGAGAAAATTCCATATTAATGCCGGCTCTTATTAATTCACATACCCACCTCGAATTTAGTTCCAATAAAACACTGCTTGAATACGGTGATTTTATTTTGTGGTTAAATTCTGTAATCGAACACAGAGAAAATTTATTTATTAACTGTAAGGGGGATTGTTTTAAAAAAGCTGTTGATGAAATGAAAAAAAGCGGCGTATGTGCTTTTGGAGAAATAAGCTCTACTGGAGATGATTTACGATATTTAAAACATTCACCGTTAAAAGTGGTTTATTTCAATGAAATTATTGGAACAACTCCGGCAGCCGTTGATATGCTTTATCAAGATTTTCAGGCAAGACTAAATGAATCGATGGAACTTCAAAATGAAAAATTCAAAATAGGTATTTCAATTCATTCACCGTATTCTGTTCACCCTTTTTTAATGGATAAAGTCTTAAATATAGCAAGAAGTGAAAATCTGCCGGTACAGACACATTTTATGGAAAGTAAAGCTGAGAGAAGATGGCTTGATGAAGGTGAGGGAGAATTTAAACTGTTTTTTGAAAAACATTTTAAAAACGCAAAACCACTTATAAAACCAATTGAATTTATAGAAAAATTCAGAGGCTTAAAAGCCACCTTTATTCATTGCGTACACGCAAACGAGGAAGAATTTGAAAAAATAAAAGAGATAAACGCTTCAATAGCCCACTGTCCCGTTTCAAACAGACTCCTAAATGTGGGACTTTTGGATTTGGAAAAAGTAAAAAATTATTCGATAGATTATTCCGTGGCAACGGACGGACTCAGTTCAAATTACTCTTTAAATCTTTTTAAAGAAATAAGAGCCGCTCTTCTCATGCACGTATCTCTTCATCCGAAATATTTAGCAAAAGATTTATTAAAAGCCGTTACAAAAAATGCGGCAAAATCGTTAGGATTAAATAACGGAGAAATAAAAAAAGGAAAAGATGCAGATTTAATAACTTTCAAATTACCAAACAGTGTAGAAAATTTAGAACTGCTTCCTCTTCAGATTATTCTTCATACAAACGAAGTGGAAAAACTTTATATAAACGGAAAAGAGGTCTAACCTCTTATTTTTTATTTGTTATATCTACTATTTCCACTCTTCTATTCAGAGCTCTGTTTGTAGAAGTGGTATTAGGTACAAGCGGATATTTTTCACCGTAACCTTTTGCTACTATTCTTTTTGGATTTACTTTATAAACTTTAACTAAAATATCTTTAACGGCTTGAGCCCTTTTTTGAGAAAGCCACAGATTATATTTCTCACTTCCGACATTATCTGTATGCCCGGCAACTTCAATTTTTAAATGTGGGTTTGATTTTAAAACTTCAGCTACTCTTTGTATATCGGGATAATAAATTTTTTTAACCTCCCACTTATTAAAATCAAAATTAATTCTTAAAGTAGTTATAATGGGGCATCCATTATGGTCAACCGCTAAATTTTTTGGGGTATTTGGACATTTATCTTTAATATCGGGAACTCCGTCTCCATCACTATCTTTAGGTATTTTATATTTTATTACCTCTTTTACTATTACTTTCGGTTTACATTCGCTTTCATTATCGTCCCATCCGGAAACTTTCTGATTTCCAGCCAAATCCAACACACTATTTGCCATAGGTTTTTCAGCACAGCCTATAAACAAAAACACTGAAGCAATTCCTAAAAATACAAACTTTTTCATTTTTTCTCCTATATTAAAATTTCTCTTTGACCTTTTGCGTTAGGAGGAGAAAGTATTCCCGCCCTTTCCATCTGCTCAATAATATTCGCTGCTCTATTATATCCAATTTGAAGTCTTCTTTGAAGATAACTGATACTTGTTCTTCTTTCTTTAAGGATAATCTCTTTTGCCTCTTCAAAAAGTTCATCCACATCTTCTATTTTTTCTAGCTCTTCCGCTTCGCTTTCAAGTTGAGAAATAAAACTATTATCATAATTCGGTTCTCTTTGAGATTTCAAAAATTCCACCACTTTTTCTATCTCTTCTTCACTAGCAAATGGAGCATGAAGTCTTATAAGCCCTGTTATTCCCGGAGGAGTAAAGAGCATATCACCTCTTCCTAAAAGACTCTCCGCTCCGAATTGATCTAAAATTACTTTAGAATCAATCTTCTGCCCCACTTTAAAAGAAATTCTGCTTGGAAGATTTGCTTTAATAAGCCCGGTTACTACATCAACACTAGGTCTTTGAGTGGCGACTATCAGGTGAATACCGCTGGCTCTTGCCATCTGAGCAAGTCTGGCTATTGCGTATTCGACGTCTTTTCCGCTGGTCATCATTAAGTCCGCAAGCTCATCGATTATAATCACAATATAAGGCAGTCTCTCTTCTTTCGGAACTTTTTTATTATAGCTTTCTATGTTTTTTACTCTTGTTTTTGCCATAAGCTTATAACGTCTCTCCATCTCTTTTACCATAGCGTTAAGTGCCGTTATGGCTTTTTTGGATTCCGTAATTACAGGTGTCAGAAGATGAGGAATATCATTATAAATGGAAAATTCAAGCATCTTAGGGTCAATCATTACAAATTTAAGCTCATCCGGAGAATTTCTATATAAAAGCGATAAAATCATAGCGTTTATCCCTACACTCTTACCGCTTCCCGTAGTCCCAGCTATTAAAAGATGAGGCAGTTTTTTTAAATCCGTTACAAAAGGAGCACCTACTATATCTTTACCAAGAGCTAAAGTAAGAGGTGATTTTGCCTTTTTAAAAATATCGCTCTCAAGTATCTCTCTTAAATAAATAGTTTCCATCTCATCGTTTGGAATTTCTATTCCTACAACATCTTTTCCGGGAATCGGAGCCTGGATACGGATAGATTTGGCTTTTAAAGCCATTGCCAAATCATCCTGAAGAGATAAAATTTTACTGACTTTAATATGAGGAAGAGGCTTGAATTCAAACGTTGTAACAACAGGACCTATGTAATATCTTACTACGTCACCTTCTATTTTAAACTGCTTTAATTTCTCAAGCAGTACTTTTATTTTTTTATCAATTTCGGCTTCATTTACTTCACGTTTTTTCTTAGGAGGCTTTTGTAAAATATCAAGTGAAGGAAATTTCCAGTCTTTTGGTTTTTCTCTCTCACCAACCTCAATTTGAGATAAAAGTTTTTTAGTATCTTCCAACTCCTCTACGTGAGTCACTTTTGAAATTTCTTTTTTATTTTCTGTCTCTTTTTTTTCTAGTGTTATTTCTTTTTTCTCTTCTTTTTTTATTTCAGGTTGAGGCGTTTTTATTTCTTCATTATCAAGTAACGGAAACTCTTCTTCATTTTTTTCAATCTTTTCTTCAACTTCATTTACTTCTTGAGTTTCTTCTATTTTTATTATTTCTTCAGGTGTTTGATCGCTTTCTAATCTCTCATCTTTATACTCATCGTTATTTTGCTCTTTAATAACTTTTTGTGATTTTAAAGACTGTTTTATTTTTAAATATTCAAAAATTTTATCCTCAAACACCAAAAACAGCCCCCAAAACCCAAGCACGGCAATTAAAATACTTACTCCGAATATCCCTATATAATTTTTAAGCGTATTTACAAAAAGTTCCCCGATTACACCTTTTTTTAAAATAAGAGCCTGTAAAAAGAGTAAATCGAAAAAAAGAATAATCACTCCAAGAGTTTTTATAGAACTTTTTGTATCAAATTTTTTAAAAAAGAACATAAAAAGCAGTACAAATAGAAAAATATCAAACAGATATGAAAGATATCCGAAAAGTTTAATATTCAAATCACCTAAAAATTTTCCAAATACACCCACATAAGACGCGTTAGGAAAAATATTCGATACAAATATATATAAAACAACCCCGAGAAGAAAGACAAAAAAAGCTTTTCTTAAAATCCCATATCCTTTTTTATGGAATTTTATCTTAAATAATTAAGAAGCGTCAAATTATTTACTTTTGCGATTGAAGCTAATAGTGCTTGATATGAGACTTGAAGTGAATTTAGTTTCATAGAAGCTTCACCTAAATCGGTATCGATATTTTCCGATTGTAAAGTTTCTACGTTTATTTTCAACATATCCACTCTTTGAATGGTAGTATCGAATTCATTACTGACAGCCCCGATTTTAGCATGTGAACGTCTTACTCTGTCTATTACGTGCTCTATCGCTTCAATTGCTCCTTGAATTCCAAAATTTCTTGGGTCATTCGAAGAAGCATCGGCAAAATTTTTACCATTTTCCACGGCAGTTATAGCATTTTGTAATGTTTCAAAAAAATCGTTCTGAGGAGAATCTATTGTAATTGCGTCATTTGCCATAAACATAATATTGCTGCTTGGCTTATTACTGTTTAAGTTAAACATTGCAAATTCTACTTTAGAATTTTGCGAAGACAAATCTTTTAAATAAAATCTTCCTTTGTCATCCAGCCCGGTTTGTATTTTGTTTTTAGCTTCGTTTACCGCTTCATTATAACTCTCAGGCGTATCGCTGCTTGGCAGAGTATCCGATACTATCATAGACACGACATCACCTAACTGTTTATAAGTAAAGCCTTTAGTAACTTTTTCTTTTTGACAAAGTTTACATGTTACCGGGTCAATTTCACTGGTAGTTGTTATATTATCAAAAGCCGGTGTTACATTACCTTCAGAATCATAAACCTTATAACTATTTCCGTTTACATTAAACGTAATCTCATCTTCATCTATTGTGATGGAAGCTTTATTAAATTTTCCGTTTATATCTTTATATCTAATCTCCAACGTCTGAGGCAAATCATTACTGCCTAACACATCAGTAACTAACGTATCTTCCGTAGCATACACCTCATCCATAAGTTTAGTTATCTTTTCACCGTTTTTTATATAAAAACCGCTCTCTTTTGTTATTTGCGAAATATTAGAATTGATTAAATTCCCTCTCTTTTCAAAATAAATCTCATCTAAATTTAAAGAATCTTTTCTTCTGATTGCCTGTAATTTAGTCGTATCATGAAGTGAATGATATACATTGTCATTATCATCATCTTTTACCACGCTTAAATTAAGTGAAAATTTAGAATTTCCGTTTTTTTCGATACTTGGGTCTTCAATTACTATTTCGCCATTTATGAGATTTACATTTACTTTAAAATTATCTGTAATGGTTTTTAATAAATCATTCATGTTTTTATTTAAATCAAGTCCTATCGGTCCTACCGAATTTCCATCGATATCAGTTCCCTGTACCACAACAAATCCGACATCCTGAATATTCCCGTTCTCATCAAGAGCTTTATCTCCAAATACAGATTTCAGGCTGTCCTGAGCTATAGCATCTCTACCATCAGCTTTAAATACGGCTCCAAATCTAAATACTCTATTATCCATAAAACTATTAGCAGCTTTAATACTGCTTATATCCCTTATAGTATTAAAATTACTTTTTTGAAATTCAATAAAATATTTTCCATCACTTACAATACTTTTTAAATTATCTTCAAAAGATAAATTTTTATCATAACTATCACTTGCCACCATATAAAAATCAGTATCCATTTTACCTGAGCGCAAATCTTTTATTTGAATTTCACCCATATCGTTTAAACTGACATCTACCACTTTATCATTTGTCGTATTTCCATAAAGTTTACCAATATCCTCAAGCAAATCCCCTACTCTTTTAGAGTTATTGAGTTCTAATACACTCTCAAAACTCTCTCCGTTTGGCTTTCTACCTTTAATATAAAAATAACTTGTGCCATCACTATAACTCCCATCCCCGTTATCAATATCTTCAACTCCGGTTAACATTCTGATTTCACTATTTATATTTATAGGCTCATTAACTCCCACACCACCTGGTTCTGCCGGATTTGGATTATTTTTATCTATATACAACTTCCCGTCTGCTCCTCTAACTACAAATTCCGGATTTGCTTTCATTTTATCAAACTGAGGAATGTTTGTCGTTAGATGTTTTTTATAGTCGTTATCTCTTCCTAAAAATATTTCACTTCCCGGAATATTATATTCTCTCTCAACACCGGCACCTAAAAAAGCTTTAACGTATTTATCATTGCCAACATATTTAAAATCATCGCTTATAGGTTTTTTATCAAAAGCGCTTCCGCTGAAGATATATTTTCCATCAATCGAAGTATTAGCCAAATCTTTTAAATGCTCAAGCTCGCTTTTTAGTTCGCTTACTATCGCTTTGCGGCTGGTAATGTCATTTGTGTCATTTGCCGCGTTTAAAAGTTTTGTTTTAAAACTTGTTAGTGTTGTAACGATATCATTTATCGTAGTATCCGTTTCCCTGGCAAAATTAAGAGCGAAATTTGCCGAATCTTTTATCTGCGTAAAAGAATTTATCTCTTCGTTTAGTTTCAAATATTTGGTAAAAACAGTGGGATTATCGTACATGTTTTGTATTTTTTTGCCGGTTGCTATTTGTGTCTGAGTTTTAGTAAGCTCATTAAGCTCTTTTTGATGGTTTACTAAAAAATTGTTATAAAAAGTAAATTGAGTAACTCTCATCATTTTCCTTTGAAGGATTTAAAAAAAGAAAGCAAAAAGTGTTCCTATCTTCTTTTTATCTCCGCAACCGCTTTTTGAAGTTTGGCATTCAATTCTTCTATTTTTTTAAGAATTTCTTCAAATTCTTCAATTGACTCTATATCCGCCTGATATAGTTTATCAAACACCTCTTTGAATTGTTTCATAAGCCCGTACATTGTATTTGTAATAGTTACTAAAGTTTTACTCTCATTTGTAATAGTTCCGCTGCTTTGTTTTAAAGAATTTATAGTAATTTCCACTTCTTTTGTAGCTTCTTGTGTTCTCTCAGCCAGGTTTCTCACCTCATCCGCAACTACTGCGAATCCTCTCCCGTGTTCACCTGCCCTTGCCGCTTCAATAGCAGCATTTAACGCTAAAAGATTTGTCTGTTCAGAGATATCTTTTATCAGTTGAATAACATTATTTATTTCTTCAATTGAATTTTCCAATTGTGAAAAACTTTCATTCGTCTTATCGGTAAAATTAACAATTTTATCTATTTCATGGTTTAAAAGACTGAATGTCGATTTTAATTCTTTAATAAGTTCTAAAACGAAATTTTTCATATCTTCATGCTTTTTAAGCTCGTATATTCTCTCTTCACTCTCTTTTGCTATATCTTCTAATTTACATTCTTCTTCATGTTTTTCTTGTTGCGTAGTCATTTGATGTTTTAAAGAATCAAGCTCTGTTTGAAGTTTTAAATTAATATCTTTTAAGTTTTCGTTTTCTCTTCTTAATTCTAAATTTTCGTTTTCAAGTTGTTCAATCTGACTTTTTAGCTCTTCAATTTGCTCGATATATTTTTTACAGAACATGGATTTTCCCTTTTATCCAGCGCTTTTACTTTTACACTGGTTGTTGTGTTTTCTATAAAAAATATATCGTCAATTTCGATTTTATTTAAAGAGGTTCTTTTACCGTTTTTTATAATTTCTCCAAAGCCTTCTTTTTCTCTTTTTTGAGGATTCATGGTCTCATATACGCTTTTTAGAGAATTTAAAGCGTTTTGTTTTGTATAAATAATTTCATTTGTTAAAGCTCTTAAATTTTTAGAAAGAAAACTTATTTCTTCTTCATATTTTTTTATTCTATTTACAGGCGAAAAAATTTTAAAACTCTCATTTAAATTTTTAATTTCAGTTTCTTTTTTAGAAATAACCACATTAATCGAGTTAAAAAATTTTTCTTTTACAAATTCTATTTCATGTTCAATATTCTGTAATCTTTTTTCTATCGAATTTGCTTCAAAAAGTTCTTTTAAATGATGAAGCGCTTTTTCTTTTTTTTGAACTATATGAAAAGCTTTATATTCAAATGTGTTTATCATTTCATCTATCATCATTAAAATTTCGTTTTTATCAGGCAGGGCAATTTCCATAGCGTTACTTGGAGTAGCCGCTCTTTTATCAGCCACAAAATCGCTTATCAAATAATCAATTTCATGTCCAACTGCTGAAATTATAGGGGTTTTTGCCTCAAATATAGCATCAGCCACCACTCTTTCATTAAAAGCCCACAAATCTTCTTTACTACCTCCCCCTCTTCCTACAATAATTAAATCAAACCCATCCCCATCTTCAAATCTGTATTCATCAGCTTTTTTTATATTTTTTGCTATATCTTCAGCCGCTTCTTCACCCTGGACTAATGTATTAAAAAGATAAAATTCACTTAAAAGCCATCTTTTTTTAGCAATTCTTAACATATCCTGTAAAGCGGCGGCAGTAGAAGAAGTGACAATCGCTATTCTTTTTGGAAATTTTGGAAGAGGCTTTTTTTTATCTTCATCAAAATATCCAAGAGCGCTTAATTCTTCTTTTAACCTCTCAAACGCAAGCTGAAGCGCACCTATGCCACTTGGTGTAATTTCCTGAGCTATTAATTTATATTCGCCTCTTGGAACGTAAAGATTAACAGCCCCATACACCAATACCTTATCACCTTCTTTAAGCTTAAATTTCATACGTGAGAGATTACTTCTCCACATTGCGCAATTTATTGAAGATTTATCGTCTTTAATAGTAAAATAAAGGTGTCCCGAGCTGTGATATACGACTTTACTTACTTCTCCTTCTACTAAAACGATTTCAAAATGAGATTCAAGTATTGATTTTATCTGGTTGTTTAATTGAGTAACCGTTATTGCTTTCAACTATTTTCCTTTTGATTCTGGGAGACATTTTTACCAAAATATCGTATGTTATTGTATTAAAGTTTTTTACAAACTCTTTTATATCATCAAATACTACTACTTTTTTATGCTCTCCCTTTACAATCATATAATCCATAGAAATTTTTCCGAGCGCTTCAGTTTCTTTTAACTTACATCCGTGAGTAAAATATGGTATTCCGTCTGCGTATCCTACATCAATTGTGGATATTTTTATTTTCTTTTCACTCATAAATGTTTTATTATATCCGCAACCCTCTTTACTATCAAGTTCTCTGGTACTTACAACATCCGCAACCAAACTCATTACAGGTTTGTATCCTTCTATTCCCCCGTACATGGCTATCCCCGGTCGCACAAAATCTAATGTATCAGGCAGCTTGGATAAGGCAGCGGAATTTGCTATATGAAAATACGGACATTTTATATTGTATTCTTTACAAAATTTTTCTATTTTTTCTTTAATTTGTAAAAATTTATCATACTGTATAAACGTATCGCAACCAAACTCATCGGCACAGCAAAAATGAGAAAACACTCCTCTAAGTTCAAACTCTTTTTCTTTTATAATTTCAAGCGCTTCATCCAACTCTTCTTCTAAAATTCCGTTTCTTCTAAATCCGGTATCGATTTTTAAATGAATATAAGGATGCCTGTTTTTTTTAAGTTGAGTAAGAGAATTTATAGCATAAGAAAAATTTATGGCCCCTCTATTCGTCGGTGGATTAAAAATTAAAATTTCTTCAAATTCCCTGACTAAATTAGCTTCATCTATATTTCTTACACAAACTTTTCTTATGCCATATTCTCTTAAAAGTTTAGAAATACTAAATATACCATGACCGTATGCATTATCTTTAATAACCGCTAATATATTGGGATTTATTTTGGAAATTTTATCGAGGTTTGAAAAGAAGTTTTGTTTATTCAGATAAATAGTAGCCACAAGGGATTACCCTTTAAGTGGCTTAATAAGTTCAAACGGATTTTCGATAACTCTTTTTCTGTCTACAACATAAGGAATAAGTGCCACTTGTCTTGCTCTTTTAATAGCTTTTTGAACCATATCTTGGTGCTTTTTACAAGTACCTGTTAATCTTCTTGGCATAATTTTATATCTCTCAGATAGTGAATATTTAATTAAATCTAAATCTTTATATCCGATGTAATCAACTTTCATTTCACAGTATTTACATCTTTTTTTTCCGTATTTTTTCTTTGGATCTGCTGCCATTATTTATCCTTTAAAATGGTATTTCGTCTTCATCGATATCGATTGAAGGTATTTCATTGTTTTGTTGTGTTGGTTGTTGCATCTGAGGCTTAGAAGCCGGCTGAGAAGGCTTGGTATATCCGCCGGCACTGTATCCACCTTCTTCTCCACTTGATTTAGAATCCATAAATTGAACTCTCTCAGCTACGATTGAATGTTTTGAGCGTTTTTGTCCGCTTTGATCAACCCATTGATCTAAAACGAGTCTTCCTTCGATTAAAACTCTTCTTCCTTTGCTTAAATACTGGTTAGCGATTTCTGCACTTCTACCAAATACAGTAATGTCTATAAACATAACTTCTTGTTTATTCTCACCGGTTAAAGTATCTTTATAAGTTCTGTTTGTAGCAAGCCCGAACTTAGCAATAGCAGTTCCGTTAGGAGTATATCTAAGTTCTACGTCACGAGTTAAATTACCGATGAGAATAACTTTATTAAACATTTTTCGCCATCTCTTCCCAGCGTTTAATATCTCTTTTAGTTTCGTATTTAACTGTCATAAATCTTAATACTTCTTCGTTGTATCTTAATTGTCTTTCAAGTTCCAATACAGCTTCAGCAGGTGCTTTATAATAAACTATATAATAATGTCCTCTTTCGAATTTTTCGATAGGATATGCTAATTCTCTAACACCGATATTGTCTACCGCTACTACTTCTCCACCGAAATCGTTAATAATTTTTTTTACGTTTTCAATAATCGCCGCTTTTTCTTCATCTGTAAGAGTCGGCTTAACGATAATCATCGTTTCATAATGTCTTAAGCTCATTAAATCTCCTTTTGGCTTTTTAGCCCCAGTGTCCATTTGCTTGGAGCAAGGAGGCGTTTTTTTTAATTTTTGAGGCGTTATTATACTATAATTTATTTTTTTTTACAAATTTGTCTTAAAACCCCAAAAGTAGTATAATTCTTAAAAAAAGGAGAGATTATGTCAAAAATTAAAGTGGCTATAAACGGACTTGGTAGAATAGGGAAAATGGTATTATGGCATTATGTAACAAAAAAACCGGATAACATTGAAATAACTGTAGCAAACGGCGGAAGCGGAACTCCTGAAGATTTGGCCTATATGCTTAAATTTGATTCTGTACATGGAAAATTTCCTGTAGATGTAAAATATACCGATGAAAGTTTAATAGTCGACGGAAAAGAAATAAAGATAGTTAGTGAAAGAGACCCTGCCAAACTTCCTTGGAAAGAAATGGGAGTAGATATTGTAATAGAAGCTACTGGAAAATTTACTCAAAGAGACGATGCGGCAAAACATTTAGAAGCCGGAGCAAAAAAAGTAATTATCACAGCACCTGGAAAAAATGTTGATAAAACATTCGTTCTTGGAGTTAACCACGAAGAATACGATCCTGAGAATCACCACGTAGTATCAAACGCATCATGTACAACAAACTCACTAGCACCTGCCATGAAAGTTTTAGACGAAGTATTTGGCGTTGAGAGTGCTTTAGTTACTACCGTTCACGCTTATACTTCAAGTCAGGTTACAATAGATAAGAAAAAACCTGGAAAACACAGAAGAGGAAGAGCCGCTGCGGTTAATATTATTCCTACAACAACCGGAGCTGCTAAAGCAACTATTGAAGTAATACCTAATTTAGCCGGTAAAATGCACGCAATGGCTCTAAGAGTACCTGTACCTGATGTTGCCGTTACTGATATCAGTGTTACTTTAAAGAAAAACACAACAGCTGAAGAAATTAATAAAGCTTTTGAAGATTATGCGAATAATCAATTAAAAGGAATTTTAGAAATTACTTATGATGAAGTTGTTTCTACCGACTTAATAGGAAATCCTCACTCAAGTATCATCGACGGACTTACTACAAATGTAATCGACGGTAATAAAGCTAAAATTCTTGCTTGGTATGATAATGAATTCGGATATGCCGGAAGAGTTTTAGAATTAGCGGAGCTTATCGCTTCAAAAATGTAAAAAATCTCTCCTTTTTTGGAGAGATTAACTTTTAGCAAGCTTACTTACATAAGCGTTAGACACTCCTAAATATCTCGCAATTTCTGAATATTTATATCCGTTTGCTTTAGCCGCTTTGATAGCCTCTTTTTTATCTTCGTATTCAGCAAAAAAGTCACTTAATTTTTTTCTAATAACTTTTATATTTCCGTCTTCATCTTTGATAATTTTCGGTTCTTTATAAATTTCTTCAAGTTCAAATTTTTCAAGAGGTTTTCTAAGCCATTCAATATATTCATCAAGCGGTTTGGTTAATATTTTACTGTCGTCAATAATTTCAAAAAATTTCGTTTTTTTAAGTCTGAGAGCAAGTGACTGATATTCCCATTTTGTTACATCATCTACAAGTCCTAAAGCAACCGCATTTCTTTCTATATATTTAACAACTTTCCAAAAATGATCTTCATCAAAAAGCATATAACTCTCAAATCTGCCTTTCCATAAATGCCCGATTCTTCCGGTTTTATAGTTATACCACGCCGCATAAGCACTATTTAGAAATCTCATAGCTTCAGAAATATTAGGAAGATGTGTTTCAATAAGAATATGATAATGTGTAGGTAATATCGTAAAAGCATGAAAAGTTATTTTATAATCAAATTTAGTTTTAAGCATCAATTCCATAAATTTAAAATAATCTTCTTTTTCATTAAAAACAACACTTTCATTTACACCTCTGTTTACTATATGATAAAATCCGGGATCGTTTACTCTAGGTTTTCTTGCCATTTTACCTCCTCTGACACTTCAAAATACTTGATACTAAAATTTTACACAAATTTTACATAGATTGTAAAGATAAAACTAAAAAAGTTTTATTTAATTTTAAATCGACATTTTTTTAAATTTTATTAAATTTTTTCTACTCTTACTATTTTATTTCCTCTTTTAACAAGTCTAATTTTATCCCCTTTTTGAATATTTATTCCCTTTACCACTACTACAAGTTTTCTACCGTCATCCAATCTTATAAACAATTCCTGTGCATTTGCCTTATCTGCTTCATAACCCACAAATGCTCCGGCCAGTCCTCCAAGAAGAGTAGAAATTGTATTTCCCTTTCCTTCACCAAACATACTCCCAAGCACTGTACCTGTATAAGCCCCTATAACTGTTCCGCTACCGTCATCTTTTAAAACAATATTTTTAACATCTTCAACAATGCCTTCTTGATACGTTAGCTCTGTATTAACATCACTTAAAGCCACTTCATTTGAGTTATACAACTGGGTACAGCCGGTAAAAATAAAAAACGAAACTAAAATTATTAATATTTTTTTCATTCTTCCTCCTTAATATCTTTAAAAATTTTTAACACTAATTCATCATATACTTTTTTATAAGCTCCTAAATAATCTTTTTTATATCGTTTTATAATATTAAAATTTTTATTATTAATTTTACCTATTAAAACCACTTTTTTATTATCAAAATCTATAAAATAATCTTTTATTTTTACAATATAAATTTTTTGAGGTTTATTATTTTGAAATTCCCAAGGATATGATTTTATATTATAATCTCCTGCTAAAACACTCAAAGAATCAACTAAATAACCAGTAAAAAAATCATCGGGAATTTGGTTTATTTCAGTTTTAAGCAGTATCAATTTATTATTTTTCTTAGCTACAAGCTTACCTGAATATAAATATTCAGGTACCTCGACATTAATACCTATTTTCTTATCGGTTTTGTATTTATTTTTAAAATCATTCTTCCAATATAAATAACTTTTTTGTGAACAACCCCAAAAAATAAGCAAACAAGATACAATAAATAACTTTTTCATTTTTATTCTCCAAAAATCAGCGCATTTGGCTTATTATCTATTTTCTTTTCTATTTTTTGAAACAGTTTAATACTTTTATGTGTATCATTTAAAAGTTTATTTAATTTAATATAAAAAATAGAGTCTTTTGAATACCCTTTTGTGAGATTATTTATATTTTTTAAAGCATTATTCAAATTTTTTGGAATCTCTTTTGTTTCGTTATTTTCAAGTATCGTGTTTAACGAAGTTAGTGTTTTAGACGCAGTATTTAAAAGGGTGCCTAATTTATTATTGGTATCATTAAAAAATTTACCTATACTGTTTATATTATTTTCATAATCTATTTTTGAAAGTTTATCCAATATCTTATTAAGTTTTTCAACAATACTTTCTTCTTTTACTTTTATTACCGGAATTAAATACTTACCGTTAATTATTTCGACATTGCCTTTTCCTTTAAAGACAAGTTTAATTTTTACATTATCAAAAATAGGATTGTTTTTTACAATTATTGCTTTTAAACCTCTTTTTAAAGCATATTTGAAACCTTCTTCACCTCCAAAAGCAGAAACATCAAGTTTTGCATTACATTCCGTTAATATACTTAGACTATTCAAATCTAATTTAGAATTTAGATAATTAATATATCCTACTTTAAATTTTCTATATATTAAAGGATTTCCAACTCTCAAAAGACCGTTTTTATTATCTTTTATTTTTATAATTACATCTATATATTTTGTATCTCCTCCTAATTTATTATCAAAAGCATCATTTCTGCTAGGATACAATATAAAATATTTTTTAGTTAGAGAAGATCCCGTCTCAAGTGTATCAAACTCAATTCCTCCGATTAACAGCTGAGAAATACCGGGAATTTCCATTCTTAAATTATCTTTATCAAAATTTATATCTAGTCCTCTTATATTCCAAAATCTTGTCGAATCATTTATATATTTAGCATATTCTTTTTTTATTGAAATATAAATATTTACCTTTGAAGAATTTAACTCCACCTTCCTTATGCTTCCGACTTTAATCTCTTTGAAATAAACAGGCATCTTATCTTTTAAACCGTAAGATTTTTCGGCAATTAATTTAATGATTTTTCCATTAAGGATATCGCTATCCAATGGCGGTTCGTCAAGTCCTGTAAATTTTCTTTTTGTAAATTTATTCTCTTTTGCATACATTTGTATATACGGACCCGTAATTAATGCTTCAAGTCCTTTTATTTTCCCTATTTCTACAGTTGGTTTTACTATCCAAAATTTAGTCGTTTCATTTAAAAAGGGTTCAGCATCTTTATGCATTCTTACTCTTACCAAAACACCTTTTTTTAAAAGTAACACATCCTCTACCACCCCTACTTTTACATCACGAAATCTTACAAAGGATTTTTTTGGCTCAAGTCCTCCGCTGTTTTTAAAATATATTTCAATTAAAGGACCTAAAGAAGAATAATATTTATATAAAAGCCATCCTCCAATCACAAGTGAAATAATAGGCAAAGCCCAAACAATAAAATTTATCTCTTTTTTCTTAATTTTTACTTCTACTATATCGTCCACAATACTCTCCTAATTCTGTAATATCTAAACTAATCACACTAAAAACCGTAAAAATTACCATTATCAAGAAATACAACGCACCTTCTCGCGGAATTACCGAAATACTTTGTGAGTGTATAAGACCGCTTAAAACAACAACCACAAAGACATCCAGCAATGACCAATGACCGGTAAGTTCTATAAATTTATATAATTTTTCTTTTAGTCTTAAGAATCTACAATTTCTTTTTTTTACAGAATATATTAAATAAAAAATAATAATAAATTTAAGCACCGGTATAAGAACTGAAGCCAAAAATACTATTATAGCAATCGGATAATCTCCTTTTTGCCACAAAACAAATATTCCATCAATTATCGTATTTGTCGTACTTTTAAAAAATTTATTTGTTTGAAGTATTGGGAATAAATTAGCAGGAATATAAAATATCAAACCAGAAATAGCAAAAGCAAGAGCCAAATTATTATTGCCTTCCAAGCTTAATCCGCATCTCCTACATTTTTTAACATTATTTAAATTAGTAGCACCACAATGATGACATCTTTTATACATCCAATAGCTCCCAGTAAGCCGAAATGTTTATGTATCTGTACATATAGATCATTAAAACAAACAAAATTGCCAAACTTACAAAACCTACACCTAATAAGATATAACCATATTCAAATATTTTCACCAAAGAAACTAATATAGCTACAAAAAATATATCAATATATACAAATTCTCTAAGAATAGTAATTAAAACAAGCAGCTCTTTTGAAAATTTAGACTTTATTTTAAAAATTCTAAGAAGAGAAAACATAAAAGTTGCAGAAATTAACATCAATGGAAAAATTACAATAGTCATTAAAGTAAAAAAAGACAAAAATACATATCCGTTATTAAATAAAAAAAATATAGTTTCTATTATTCTGAGTTCTCCATTGTATCCTGCTATATCTATACCAATAACAGGAAACAAATTAGCTATAAAAAAAAATATGAAAGCACTTAAAGAAAAAGAAAATAATTTTAACAGCAGGTTATTATATTTTTTATATAAAACATTTCCACAAATATTACATATAGCTATTTCATCGTTTGTTATATTCTTTTTTATATGAGGTGTTTGACATCTGTTACAAATAATTATTTTATCTAAATCGTTCAAATATTAAGCCTTAATTGTTTTTAAAATAATAACAAAAAAATAAATGATTTTGTTTTTAATATTAGGGGGTCAGAGAGCTTTTATTGAAAATTTAAATGGCGGAGCCGACGGGACTCGAACCCGCGACCTCCGGCGTGACAGGCCGGCATTCTAACCAGCTGAACTACGGCTCCAAATTGGCATTGTAGATGGTGGTCGCTGCAGGGCTCGAACCTGCGACCCCCAGCTTGTAAGGCTGGTGCTCTCCCAACTGAGCTAAGCGACCTTTTTGTCTAGGATTTTTAATTGGCGTCCCCAACGGGATTCGAACCCGTGTCGCCGCCGTGAAAGGGCGGTATCCTAGACCACTAGACGATGGGGACAAATGGTGACCCGTGCTGGATTCGAACCAGCGGCCCTCTGCTTAAAAGGCAGATGCTCTACCGACTGAGCTAACGGGTCTTTTTCTCACAACTTGTCGTTGTGTGGGTGAAATTATAGGAAAAATATAACACAATGTCAAGAAATATTTATATAAATTTTTTATATTTTATGTAATTTATATGTCATATTAATAATCTAAAATAAATAAATTTATAAAAAAGGCTTTAAATGTCAAACAAATCGTTTAATAAAAAATTAATTAATGAAGAAGTAAACTTCGAAGAGGTAAATCCATCAAATAGGCCAGTAATATCACAAACAGACATAAGAGGAATTATTACCTACACAAATTCTGTCTTTAGAAAACTTTCAGGTTATAAAAAAGGAGAAATGTTAGGTAAACCGCATAATATCATAAGACACCCTGATATGCCGAAAATAATATTTAAAGAAATGTGGGATACAGCATTAAATGGAAAAGCTTGGAACGGAGTTATTAAGAATTTAATAAAAGACGGCAGATATTATTGGGTAGAGGCGTTTATAACACCTATATATCATGACAACGGAATGATAATAGGATTTAGTTCAGCAAGAAAAAGTATGGATGAGAACTTAAAGAAATATTATGAAGATAAATATAAGGAAATAAAATTAAAAGAACTAAAAGATAACAATAATATTTATAATTAATTCATTTTTGAACTATTTATTTAATCGAAGATAAGCATCATGTGGAAAATAATAAAAATCACTATTAGTTTATAAATTTAATAATTAGAAAAGAATAGAAAGATTATTATCAAATACGAAAATAAAAATAAAGATTAATAATAAAAATAAAGTCCCTACAAATCACTTATCACATATAATTAATACAAATAAACGGAATATATAAGAGAAGATAAAAACATACAATAAGCCGAGAATAAAAAGACAATATAAGAACGAATAAGATTTAAGATAAAAAGAATTATTTTAGATATAGATGAGTAGATAATTAAGATTTGAAGCAAGATAAAGAACAGAAACAATCAAGAAGGATAAACGCTTAGCGCCAGACACATTGTAAATGTGGCTTTAAAAGATATTCACTGATAAGCGTAGCAGGGACCTACTTTCCCACTTCCGTAAGGAAGCAGTATCATCAGCGCTGTAGGGCTTAACTTCCTGGTTCGAAATGGTTCAGGGTGTTTCCCCT
>JAMOTL010000007.1 GCA_027062285.1 Nautiliaceae bacterium | reverse complement strand
TCTATATCTAAAATAATTCTTTTTATCTTAAATCTTATTCGTTCTTATATTGTCTTTTTATTCCCGGCTTATTGTATGTTTTTATCTTCTCTTATATATTCCGTTTATTCGCGTTCATTATTGGAGGCACTTTTTATTCTAAATTTATTTTTTATAAACTTTTTTATTTCACTTAGTTTAATTATTTTACTTATATTTTAAATGTTTGTTTTCTTTGATAATTTTCCTGATATTAATTTTATTGTTGCTTCTTATTTTTATTTAGTGATAAATTTTCTGATTTTATTATAATATTTATTTTTGGTTAGATAAAGTATTTAATAGTTGAGTTATCAAATTATAACTTTGTGTTATAAGAATAATAAAATTTCCTTATAAAGAAGAAATAGACTTAATTAAATTTAAAATTTTACGATTTTTTATATACTAAAACTAATATAAGGAATGATAATGGGTTTTGTGGCATTTGAAGAAAATAATAACATAAATATAAATGAAAACGAAAATAATAATATAAATTATAAAAATGAAGATAAAAATGATGGTGTTGATATAGATATAATAAATTCTGTAGAAGAATTATCTGAAATTCTTTTTTCTAAATCCAGTGAGGGTTTAAGTGCTATTGAGGAACTTAAGGGAACTATGGAACAAATAGCCGCAGCAGCAGAAGAGAGTGCCGGTGCTAGTGAAGAGACGTTAAGCGCGGTAACGGAAATTAAACAAAATTCTAAATTTTTAGAAGCAGAAGTAAATACTACAGTAGAAATTATTTTATCTTTTAAATCCACTCTTTTAAATGCTATTGATTCTTTTATTGAAGCGAGTGAAAGTTTAAAACATACTTCTTTAAATGCTCAAGATATAGCTAATAAATCTGAGAATTTATTAAAATCCAGTGAACAGATTAACGATGCTATTGAACTTATTACTAAACTTGGTAAGAAGACAGGATTATTAGCTTTAAATGCTGCTATAGAGGCTGCAAGAGCAGGAAATGGAGGAAGAGGTTTTACCGTAATGGCTAGTGAAATAAGAACTATGGCTAAAAAATCAAGTGCTTATGCTGATAAAATTAAATCAATTGTAAACGATATTCAAGAAAATATAAAGCATTCTAATCAGAATATTAAAGTAGTAAAAGAAAATATTGAACAATTAGCTGATGAAGCATTAAAACTTGCTACTGATATGAAAGAAATAGGTAAAACTATTGATGAAATAGTTTATCTTTCAGAACTTGTAATAGCTGATATTAAAAAAGTAGTAGAAGAAATTGAAGATCTTCATCAAGCAAGTGAAACGATAGCGGCTGCGGCGGAAGAAAGTGCTAGTGCTGTTAGTGAAGTTACAAATACAATAGCTGCTCAGGTAAATGCTTTTAATGAAGTTAACAAAGCAGCTGAGATTTTAAATCAGATTATCTATTCTAAAAAAGAAAATTATGAAACGGAACTTGCCACGGCAAGCGAGGAGGTGGGATATTCTATCAATCAACTTGAAGAATCTATGAATGAAGTGGTTGAAGCTCTTTCCCAAATAGAAGAAGCTGCTGAGATATCAAAAAATGATGCTCAAAAATCATATTCTATAGTAAATAATTCAGTTGAATTTATTAAAAACTCTACTGATAATATAGTAAAAATTTTCGATAATTTTTTTAATATAAATAAAAAGTTCGAAGAAATATCTAAATATTTGACAAATATGGAAAAAGAAACAGAGGCGAATATTGAATCTTCTAAAAAAGAAAAGGAAAATATAACAACCGTTAAGTCTAAAATAAAAAAATTAAACAATGCCATCCGAAAAATAGAATTAGCTATAGTGCAAATAGGAGCTCTTTCAATAAACGGTGCGGTAGAAGCTGTAAGAATAGGAGAAGAAGGTAGAGGTTTTAGCGAAGTTAGTCATGATATTAGGAATTTAGCTGATTCTTCGGAAGAAAATCTTGACAAAGTAATTGATATAATTGATAAGGTTAATGAAGAGAATGATAAAATTTTAGTAGAAGTTAATAATATTATTCTTACGCTTGAAAATGAGAGAAATAAAATTAAAGAAATGAATAATGAATTTAATATTAATTTAAAAACGTTAAAAGGTGTAATTTCAAAAGTTGAAATGTTAAAAAAATCCATAGAAGAAATGAAAGTAGCACTTGAGCAGATAGAACTTGCTTCTAAGCAAACAAAAGAAGCGGCAGAAATTTCAAAAAAAAATGCCAGCGAATCGAAAGAAGCCGCTCGTATTATTCTCAATATTTCTAAAGAAATGAAAGCTTATGCCAATCAATTAAGAAATATATCATTAAATTTAGTAAAGAATGACCAATGAAAATACCTGCTCTGAAATTTAGAGTCGCTAATAAATATTTTGCCGTTGAAATGGATAAAATTAAACATTTTTTTGATGTGGAAGATGTCTTACGCTTGCCTTCTTTACCACCGTTTGTAGTGGGGATAGTAAGATATAATAATTATGTATATCCATTGATTTCTTTAAAAAAGGCTTGGGGTATAGAGGAAGAAGATTCAAGCACTGCTGTTGCGATGGTTTATGAAGATAACGATTATGCTATTTTGATTGATGAAATAATTAAAATTGATGATCTTGAGAAAAAAGAAAATTTTTTGATTGAAGTTTTTGAAGAAAACGGAGAAATTATAGGGAATTTAAATTTAGAGTTTTTAAATAATATAGAAATTCCTACTTTTAAAAATATTTTTAATAGAGAAAAAAATAAAATTCTTGAAAAAAAAGAAAGTTTTTTGTTATTTAAATGTAAAGATGAAGTTTTGGGAATAGATACTAAAATTTTAAGAAAAGTAGAAGAATATACAGGTCAAGATGTTTTTTTATTAAATGATGCTGTAATTACTCTTTTGCCTTTTAGTAAAATTTATAAAGAATGTTCTTTAAAAAATATTTTAATTATAGAAAAAGATAAAATTCTTGGAATTATAGTGGATGAAATTATAGATATAGCTCTTATTGAAGAAAACGAAATAGTAAGCGGCTCAGGTATGCTTGATAGATATTTTATTTACAATAATAAAGAAGTTAAAGTTTTTAACAATGAATATTTGGAAATGAAATTAGAAAAATATGGGGTTGTTATACCAAAAAAACAAAAAAAGATATTTTCTGATGTTGTAGAAATTTTAGTTCTTGATATAGCAGGTGAAAAATTTGCGGTAAAAATGAGTAATATTCTAGAGATTGTGGACTTTGATGAAACTTATTTTAATTTTACTAACGAAAATCCTCACGTAAAAGGAATTTTGACAACAAAAGAAGGAGCTACTTTTATCTTGTCTTTAGAAAAAGTTCTTGGAAAAAAAATAGAAATTTCGGAAGACACAAAAATTATAGTTCTTAAAGACGGAGTATTAAAAGCTTTATTAATAAGTGGAATAAAAGATCTAATTTATGTAGAAAAAGAAAAAATCATTTATTCTCAAAACGATACTTATATTGGCGGAGTGGTTATTTATAATGAGGAAATGATTCCTCTTTTTAATTTACATTGGCCAAAAGGTTTGTAAATGTTTAAAAAATTTGAAGAAAAAAATTTTTACCGTTTTAAAGAATTTGATGAGGCAAGGAAGTTTATTGAAGATTTCTCTTATTCAAAAGATACGTTTGAGGCTATTGATTATATGATAAATCATAAGGAGTATTATTTTTTATTAAAAAATATTTTAAAACAATTGCCCGATGAAAGAATAGTAGAATATGTTTTTTTTAATTTGCCTTGTTTGAAAAGAGAAGAGGATTTAGATGTTTTAATTCATCTTCTTTCTAGATATTCCGTAGTAAAAAACTATATTAAATCTTGTAAAAATATGGAATTTGCCAAAAAAATTTATGAAAGCGGTTTTAAAGAAGATGCGATAGATATTTTTAAATATATTCCGGATATCAGTGAGTGGTTAAAAGAGAAAATTAAAAACGAAGATATTGGTATTAAAAAAAAGGCGATGGAATTTTTTGAAATTTTTGATGAAGAATATGCTAAAAAATTAAAAAAAGAGGTATAAAGTGGAAATTGATGCGTTTAAATTAAAAAAACTCAGAAATTATCTTAATGATGAAATAGGAATTTATGTTGAAGATAATAAACTTAGGAATATTTATGAAAGAAAAATAATAAAACTTTTAGAAAGATTCGATTATAATGATTTTAATAAATTTTTTAAAGATTTAATACTTAAAAAAAATTCTATCTTGAAACAAGAATTTATAAATGTTTTTACAGTAAATGAAACATATTTTTTTAGAGAAAAACATCAGTTCGATACTTTAATAAAATATGTTTTACCAACGCTTGACAAAATAAGACCCAGAAATGAAGTAATTTCTATTTTATGTGCTCCTGTTTCTACGGGAGAAGAGCTTTATTCCATAGCTATTTTACTGATTGAAGAAGGAAATCTAATTAAAAAAAGAGACTTTTTACTTCTTGGAATAGATATAGATTCTAATGTGATAAAAAAAGCTAAAGAAGGTATCTATTCTGCAAGGAGCGTACATAAACTACCTCCTGAGCTTATAAAAAAATATTTTGTAGAAGAAAAGGGAAATTATAGAATTAAAGATTTTTTAAAAAAAGTTGTTAATTTTAAAGTGATAAATATTTTAGATAAATATGCTATGAAAAAGCTTGGAGTATTTGATGTGATATTTAGCAGAAATATGCTTATTTATTTTGATGAAAAATCTAAAAGGGAAACTTTAGCTATTTTTTATTCTATTTTAAAAGATGAAGGATATTTGTTTTTGGGACATGCTGAAAGAATTCCGAGTGATGTAAAACTTTTTGAGAGTCTAAAGATTGGAGAGAGTTTTGTTTATAAAAAAAATAGCAATAGTAAGTGATTCGGCTGTTACAAGGCTTACTCTAAAAAAATTTCTTAGCGAAAAATTTAAACCGGAAACTTTTAAAAATAGCGATTTTGACAAAAAAAAATATGATTTAATTATTGTAGATGAAGGATTTGATGTAAAAGGGAATGTTATAAAAATAGGCAAAGATTTGCCAAAACCTGATTTTATATCAGATGAATTTAAAAACAGACTTTTGGAAATTATCAATGAAAGATTTGGAATAAAAAGTGTTAAAAAAGTTAAGCTTGATTTTACTATTGAGGATTATAAATATGTTCTTATAGGTTCTTCTACCGGAGGTCCCGGGCTTATAGAAAAAATAGCAAGGTCTCTTCCTCAGGATTATCCAAATCCAGTATGCGTAGTTCAGCATATGCCTGCTAATTTTACGGCTAAATTTGCCGCTCGGTTAGATAGTGTGAGTAAATTAAGGGTAGTTGAGGCAGATAATTCACAACCGGTGATACCTGGATTTTTTATTATAGCAAAAGGTGGATGGCATTTGCATTTTAGAAAAAAAGAAGAAGTTTATTGTAAATTAGTGCCGAATGCTAAAAATAGATTTTTTGTACCGAGTGTGGATGAGATGTTTTTTTCAGCTCTTGAAGTTATGAACCCTAAAAAAATAATGGCCGTATTATTAACCGGTATAGGAGATGATGGGGCGGAGGGGATGAAAGCTTTAAAAGAGGCCGGGGCTTATACCCTGGCTGAGAGCGAGGAAAGTGCTGCTGTTTATGGAATGCCAAAAGCGGCAAAGGAGCTTGGAGCGGCTGTGAAAATTCTTCCTTTTGAAGAGATTTTAAAAGAAATAATTAATTTTCGATAATTTCACAAACAATCTCTTTTATTCCTTTTTTCTCTTGAATTTCTTTAATTTCAATACCAGGGAATTCTATTTTTAAGACTTCATCAAGATTTTTTGGTCTATTTAGGGCTATGTGTCGTGTTAAAGTACCTCTGTATGCTTTTGCGAAGTGGCTTACAACTTTATTATTTTTTATAAATTTAAAAGTTACGGCTTTTTTTGGTTTATATATTTTTTCATAAAATTTTGCTCTTAAATCAAGGTACTCTTCATCGTATTTATCTAAAATTTCCGTTATTTTATCTTTGTAAAATTTATAAATATCAAATCCGGGTTTTGCTCCCTGTTTTAACGTATAATGAGGTATTAAATCAAGCGGTTTTATAATTCCGAAAAGATTTGAAAAAATTATCAGGTTTTCATTTAAGTATTCTTTTGCTTTGTCTGACAAGGAAGGATAATCAAGATACTCAAAAGCAACTCCCGTGTATCTTAAAATAGCTTCTTTTGAGGGGCGGGTTTTTACGGGTGTTTTATCATCTCCGAAGTTTTTTACATCATCCGTTTTTTGTAAAAATTCTTCATATTTTTTTATCGCTTCATCTCTAAAAGGATTTAACTTTGGAAATGATTTAATATTAAACTTTTTATCGCCTCCAAGAGATTTTCTCTCACTGGGCGCTAATAAAATCTTCATTAAAATACTCCTTTGTTATACAGTGTATCGAGCCGTGCTGTTTTATTAGAGTATTTGCGTTGATAGGGACAATTTCCCTATCAGGGAATATTTCACAAAATAGATCATAAACGTATTTATCTTTTTTGTCTTCATAGATTGGCAAAAGTACGGCTTGGTTTATTATTAAGAAATTGGCGTAAGTGGCAGGAAGACGGTGATTGTTCCAGTATTTTGGGCTGGGAATCGGAATCGGAATAATATTAAAAGAGGTCTTTTTAAGCTCTTCTTCCATTTTTTTAAGTTCTTTATAATGAATATCACTCTTATCTTTGCAAGAACAGTAGACTATGGTATTTTCATTTATAAATCTGGCTAATGTATCAATATGAGAGTCGGTGTCATCTCCTTCTAAAAAACCGTGATTTAGCCATATTATATTATCCACAAAAAGTTCTTGCTTTAAAAATTTATCAATCTCTTCTTTTGTCATAGGATAGTTTCTGTTGGGCTCAAGCAAGCATTGTGATGTTGTAAGAAGAGTTTTTCCGTTTGTATCAATGCTTCCGCCTTCCAGTACGAAATTGTAACTTTTATGGATATTAAAAAGTTTTCTTGAAATGAGGTTGTCGTAGTTTGCCGGAAATTTAAGTCCCCAGCCGTTGAATTTAAAATCAAGCAATTTTACTTGATTATCTTTTTTTATGCTGATAGCCCCAAAATCTCTTGCCCATGTATCATTATTTTTGATTTTACGAAAGATAAAATTTTTGTGTTTTAGGTGAGATATAGTATTTTTATCTTCATAGCAAATTAAAACTTTTTCATATTGGGCGATTGCGTAGGCTATTTCACTAAATGTATTTATCGCTTCTTCTAAACAGCATGCCCAGTCCGTATTTTTGTGTGGAAATACAAGCTGGACGAAACTCTGTTTTTCCCACTCAGGTATAAGATAATTCATAAACCGCCTTTATTGACTTAAATCAATGTTAATTAAATAATATGCTATTATAATAAAAAAAAGGAGAGAGAATGAAAAAATTACTATTAGCAGGACTTTTGAGCGTAGGACTTTTATTTGCTTATAATCCTCTTGAGGGTGTAAAAGCGCAAAAGCAGGCGGCACTTAAAATAGTCGGAAATCATTTTGTAGATGTAAAAACAGTTAAAAAATGGATGGCTGGGAATAAAAAATTCGAGATTTTAGATGTAAGAGAGCCGGCGGAATTTTTAGCTGGACACATTGATTATATTGAAACAATACATGTTCCAAGAGGTGTGCTTTATGGAGCGGTAAAAAAAGGAAAAATAAAACCTAACAAGAAATATGTGGTAGTTTGTAGAACAGGTCATAGAGCGCTTTTAGCAGCAGCTACTCTTATGAAATGGTACAAATTTAAAAACGTATATGTATTAAAAGGCGGAATTAAAGCATGGATTCAAGACGGAGGAATTATTGAAAACGCTCTTAATTTAGGACCGGTAAAAGTTCAGCTCGTTAAATAACGGGCTTTTTTTCGTCCAATCAAAAGCGTCTGTAACTAAATAAAGGATAATAGATAAAATTAATTAAGCAGTTAATTTAAAATAATAAAAAAGGGATTATAAATCCCTAGGGTCTGCTATTTTTCCGGCAATTGCGCTTGCTGCGGCAACAGCGGCGTTACTTAGATAAACTTCGGATTCTCTACTTCCCATTCTACCTCTAAAGTTTCTGTTTGTAGTAGCCACGCATCTCTCACCATCACCTAAAATACCCATATATCCACCAAGACATGCACCACATGTTGGATTTGCCACAACCGCTCCGGCGTCGATTAATGTATCTATAATGCCTTCGTGTTCGGCTTGTTTATAAATTCTTTGAGTAGCCGGCGTTACTATCAGTCTTACTTTTTTATGAACTTTTTTGCCTTTTAAAATTTCAGCTGCCGTTCTTAGGTCACTAAGAGTTCCGTTTGTACAACTTCCGATATATACCTGATGAATTTCGATATCGTCTTTTACGGCTTGAGAGATTGGTTTTCCGTTACTTGGAAGATACGGATATGCCACCATAGGTTCAAGTTCTTCAACGTTAATTTCGATAACTTGAGCATATTTGGCATCTGGGTCTGAATAGTGTATTTTTGGCTCAGCTCTTAGAGGATTATACTTTTTGACTTCGTTTAAAAATTCTTCGGTGATTTTATCATAAGCGATAATTCCGTTTTTCGCTCCGGCTTCTATCGCCATGTTACAAAGAGACATTCTATCATCCATAGGAAGGTTCTCAATAGTGTCTCCGGTGAATTCAAGGGCTTTGTAAAGTGCCCCGTCCACTCCTATTCTTCTAATAAGTTCTAAAATTAAATCTTTTCCATATACGTGTTCGCCTCTTTTTCCTGTAAATACCACTTTGATACTCTCAGGAATTTTAAACCAGCTTTTGCCCGTAATCATACAAAAAGCAATATCAGTAGAACCCATGCCTGTTGAAAATGCCCCTAAAGCTCCGTGCGTACATGTGTGAGAATCCGCTCCAATTATTACGTCTCCAGGAATTACCAGACCTTTTTCAGGCAATAATCTATGTTCAATTCCCATATCTTTTTCATCAAAGAAGTTTTTTAGATTGTGTTTGTAAGCAAATTCTCTATTAATTTTTGCCTGATTTGCGCTGGCTATATCTTTTGGAGGAATAAAATGGTCTAAAACTATTGCGAAATTGTCCGGTTTTGCTAATTTTTCGGCTCCGCTTTCTTCAAAAGCTCTTATTGAAATAGGAGTGGTAATATCATTACCGATAGTCATATCAACATCACACATAATAATTTCACCCGGCTTTACTTCGCGTCCTATATGCTCGGCGAAGATTTTTTCAGTTATCGTCATAGGCATAACATTCCTTTTTTAATGAAATTATAGCTAATTTGATATAATAAGAAAAAAGGCGTGAAAATGGCTAAGATTTTTATTTTTATCGGGGTTATTTTTATAATCATCGGGCTTTTAATGTACTTATTTAAGGATTTTCCGCTTTTTCATCTTCCGGGTGACATAGTAATAAAAAAAGATAATTTCGTATTTTACTTTCCTATTACTTCTTCGATTATTATCAGTATTGTGTTAAGTGCTATTTTTTACATAATTTCAAGGATATTTCAATGAGACTTTTTATAGCTACTCCCGTTACTCTTCCCATTTATGGAGTTATTAAACAGGATTTAGGAAGATTTGTGGAAGGAAAATGGGTAGAGGGTTGGAATTTACATTTAACGCACAAATTTATAGGTGAAGATGAACCTGAAAAATATCAGATCCCATTAGAAATTCCTGATGAGAAGATAAAAATTAACGGAATAGGAATGTTTGGGAATAAAGTTTTATATTTAAAAGCCGATAGTATGAATATCGATAAGGTTAATAAACAGATTAATAATTATTTTGACATAAAGGATGATAAGCCTTTTAAGCCTCATATAACTTTATGTAGAATTAAAAATATTAAAGATAAAAAATTTTTTGAAGAGCTTAAAAAATGGGATGATAAAACGTTTGAAGTTCCGTTTGATGTTTATTTATATAAATCTACTTTGACAAAAAAGGGGCCGAAATATGAAAAAATTTACAAATATAAAAGCGGCGGCACTTAAATATAAAGCTTATGAAAATTTAGCTCCTAAGATAGTAGCGAAAGGAAAAGGAGAAATAGCAAAAAAAATCATTCAAAAAGCAAAAGAATTTAATATACCTCTTTTTCAAAATGAACTTCTTGTAGATTCTCTTTTGAAAGTAAATAATGATGAAATTCCGCCGGAGCTTTATCAAGCCGTAGCCGAAGTATTCGTATGGCTTTATAATTTGGAACAAAAAGCAAAGCTAAGTGGGAGTTAGTTGTGGATTTTAGATGTGAAGAAATTTTGAAAAATATAGCTTCAAATATATATTATATGGAGTATAACTTTAAAACCGGAACACTTGAAAAATTTGAATTTTTGCAGTTTGATGGATATACTAAATGGTCACAAGAGGATTTTACTCCTGAATTTATTAAAAAACATATGTTTGAAAATGATTATAAAAATCATCATACAGAATTAATGAAATTGGCAAGAGGCGAAAAAAAATATATTGAAACCATACATAGGTTTTACGGAAAAGACGGCAGAATCTTTTTTATAAAAACACGGATAACATTAGTAAAAAAAGATGAAAATAAAATTTATTGTATAGGTGTTAACGAAAACGTAAGCAAAGAAAAAGAGTATGAAATATTAATTACAAGTCTGAAAAAATCTTTAAACGTAGGATTTTTGATTTTTAGAGATAATATTTTATATGCTAATGATTATTTTTGTAAAGTGCTGGGTGTTTCATGTGAAAAAATACATGAGCTTTCTTTAGCGGATTTGATAAAAAATGTATCTGAAAAAGAGTTAATTAAATATGTAAAAGAGAGAAAAAAAGGAAATGAATTTTTTCATTCGAGAGAAAATATAGAGTTTGTATATAATCAAAAGCGCTTCTTTTTTAATACTTATACGAATACGATAATTTTCGATGGTAAGTATGCCGGAATGACGCTTTTAGTAGATGTAAGCAATTCGGTTAAAAGGGAAATTTTTTCAAAGATAATAGATGAAATAAGTGAACATGTAATAAAACATTCCACTAAAAAAGATTTTTTTAACAGTGTTGTAAAAGCAATAGAAAAAAGCGGATATAAAGTATATTTGAAATATAAAAATTATTTATATGGAGATGATGAGGTTGATTTAAAAGGGAGCAGTAGAGAAATCCTTGTAAAAGGTTCTTATCTTTATATTCCTTTAGATAACGGGGAGATGGTTATTTTCAGTAAATATAAAAATGAATTCAGTGACAAACTGCTTGATGAATATAAAAAGCTTCAGCATATGGTGGAATATGCCAATAATCATATCGTTCAGACGATGCTTTTAAATGTGTTAAAAGAAGCGATAGAAAAAAGTTATCAATGGGTATTGATTACCGATAAAAACGGAACTATTTTATATGCAAATGATATTGTAGAAAATCTGAGCGGGTATTCAAAAAAAGAAATAATAGGTGAAACTCCAAAAATTTTTAAATCAGGTTATCAAGATGATGAGTTTTATAAAAAATTATGGAAAAAACTCGAAGATAAAGAAATTTTTGAAGATTTATTTATAGAAAAAAATAAACAAGGAAAATATTTTTACTTACAGCTTAAAATCGTTCCTGTAGAGGTTGATGATGAATTATATTTTGTGGCACTTGGTATTGATGTTACGGAAAAGAAAAAACTTCAGGATTCATTGGTAAAAGATGAATTGACGGGACTACTTAACAGAAAAGGATTTATTGTTAATGCCAACAAATATCTAAATAAAGAAAATACATATGCTTTGATTTTAATTGATATCAGAAACTTTAAAGCTTTAAATCAAATAAAAGGAAGTATTTACGGGGATTTGCTTTTAAAAAAATTTGCAGAATTTTTAGAAGCATTTTCCTATGAAGAGGATGTAATAGCAAGAATAGGAAGCGATGAATTCGCACTTTTAGTGAAGCTGGATGAAATTTCTAATTTGGCGAATGTGGTTCAAAAACTGATATCTAAGATAAAAACACTTGGGAATATAAGTGTAAATATGGGAATAGCAGTTTATCCAAAAGATGCTAAAGATATTCATGAGCTGATTGAAAAGGCTTCAATAGCACTCGAATATGCTAAAAAAAACGGGGAAAACAGTTATGAACTTTATAATACAGCTATAAAAGAAGAAGTTGAACATTTAATGAATGCTAAAAATATAATCATACATGCATTGGAAAATGATGAATTTGAATATTTTTTTCAACCGTATTATGATTTAGCTACTAAAAATATAATAGGGGCTGAAGCATTAATAAGAATTGTTAAAGAAAATGAGATCATTTCTCCTTATTTTTTTATTGATTATGCTGAGAAAAGCGGACTTATAAAATATATAGAAGAAAAAATGTATGAAAAAGTCCCTTATTATTTAAAAGAACTTAAAATTCCTCTCTCTTTTAATTTTTCAGCCCATTCTTTTAAAGATAAAGACCATATTTATAAATTTTTCGAGACTACCTCATTTCCTCTTACTATTGAAATGACCGAAAGAGAGATAGCAAGTGATATTGAATATACAAGAGAAATTTTTGATATCTTAAAAAATAAAAATTTCAGGATTGCTATTGATGATTTCGGAACAGGATATTCCACTTTTACTTATATAAGAGAACTTGATTTTGATATTTTAAAAATCGATATGAGTTTTATAAAAAACATTACAAAATCAAAAAAAGATTATGCTCTTGTGAAAACTATAATTACTCTTGCTAAAGAGCTCGGACTAAAAACGGTGGCGGAAGGTGTTGAGACAAAAGAGCAGATGGAAATATTGCAAAATCTCGGATGTGATGTGATTCAAGGGTATTTGATAGCTAAACCTATGCCTCTTGATGAAATGAAGAAATTTATAAATGAGTTTAGTGGTATTGGCTAAAATTTTGTGATATAATATATAAAAGTTTTTGAGGAGGGGAATATGGAAAATTTAAAAGAAAAATATAAAATCTTGCCAAAATTAGCAAGACTTTCAATTTTAGAAGAGTTTCAAGGGCAAAAATTAATAAATAGAGATGAATGGGTGGAAACATATCCGTGGCTTGAGGAAAAAAGAGCTACGTTTGTTACATTAAAATTAAAAGATAAACCAAGAGGAAGTAACTTAAGGGGATGTATAGGTTCGATTCTTCCATATCGTCCGTTGATTGACGATGTGGTGGCAAACGCAAAAGCGGCCGCTTTTGATGATCCGAGATTTCCACCGCTAACTCCTGAAGAGTTTGATAGGGTAAAAATTGAAGTAAGCGTTCTTACTATTCCTGAAAAAGTGGAATATGAAGATGTCGAAGATTTGAGAAGAAAAATAAGACCGGGTGTTGATGGAGTGATACTGCAACTCGGTAATCATCAGGCGACTTTTTTACCGGCTGTATGGGAAGAACTTCCTATGTTTGATTTGTTCTTTGCTCATTTATGTTTAAAAGCAGGGCTTCCTGGAGATTGTCTGAAATTCCATCCGACAATTTACAGATATCAGGCAATAGAAGTAGAGGAAGAAGATTAATTCTTTCTCTTCCTTGCCGATTTTAAATAAAAAGGCTTGTTATGCTAAATATCTGCAAATATGCTTCAAATTCTGCTAATTTTAATTTTTCTTTTACTACCAGCAGCGGAGATAAAATAGATTTAAAAATGTTTGATTCTATTGAAGCTGAAAATCATTTTACTAAAACAAGAACTTCTGTTTCTCAAGAACTAACACTTACTCATCAGTTCGGTTATGAATTTCATTATGAGGGTAACGGGCTTGATGAAAACGATATAAAAGAGATAAAAGAGGCTTTCAAAAAGATAAAACCTATGCTTAAAGAATTTTTAAAACAAAAAGATATAAATGAAAAAGTAATAAAGAATGCCGCAAATAGATTAAAATCATATCTTCCGCCTATAAAAAATCAAAACCATCTAAATGCGTTAAAACAAGAAGGAGTAAATACTTTTGATGAGGTATTAAAAAGTATAAAAGCAGGTATAGAAGAGCTTAAAAAAGCAAAAGAGCTTTTTGATAATTTATTTAATCAAAAATTTGAAATATATGTCTAGCGTTTATAAAATTTTACGGCAAGATAAGAAACAATAATAGCTAAAATTACTCTTATAATAACCAGTGCCCAAAAATTTGCTCCTAAAATCACAAATAAAAGAGGGTCTTCTATCAGTGAATGGGCTATCATAAGAAAAGTTCCTATAAACAACAGCTCTTTTTTACTTAGACGATTTTTCTCAGCAATTAAAATGCCCGCTCCATAAGTAATCCCTAAAATTATTCCGGTGATAATCGAAAAGGGGGCGCTAAGGTTTTTGTTTTTAAATAGTTTTTCTTTGATAAAATGCATAAAGAAGATGATGATTGTTATTAAAATGATGATTTTTATAGCCAAAACGGAAGCATTGTATAAAGAGTTCCCAAGCATTTGCCAAAAAGAATCATAAACAGGAAGTGTTATCTCTTTTTGGAGTGTTTTACCTTCTATGTGAATAGGAAGAGCTCTAAAAATAATAACAGCTATTATCCCTACACCGATTCTAAGAAGAGTGGAATACCAGTGAGGCATTCCAAGCTTTTTCATAATAGCGTTTTCCACAGGCAATGCGTGAGCAATTCCCAAAAAAAGCCCAAGAATTGTCCATTCATATGGAGTCAGCCCAAGAGGTGCGGCGAAAGCTATTGCTGCGTAAAGATTAAAAAGCACTCCTGCGGCAATTGACAGCGAAACTTCGGGATTTAATCCCATAATGGAAGTAATGGGCTCAAAAATAAAAGATATCTTTTGAAGAATTCCAAAATAAATTAAAATATCCGCTAAAAAATAAAAAGGTATTACGAGCTTTATTATTAAAAGAGCTGTTTTTAGTGCCTGATTTATAAGGTTTTTCATATAAGTTCCGTTTTTGGGGAAAGTATATCAAAAAAAAAAGAAAAGAGGGTCAGTCGGCTTTTAAGATAGCTCCGTTGCTTGCATTTGTAACAAGGGCTCTGTATTGTTTCAGCCAGCGTCCAGGTACTTCTTTTTTAAGTGGAGTGAATTCTTTTTTTCTTTTTTCGATTTCTTCATCGCTTAGTTTAACGTTTATAGAGAAATTATCCACGTCAATTTCTATAATGTCTCCGTCTTTAAGAAGACCAATCATTCCACCTTCAGCCGCTTCAGGGCTTACGTGACCGATGCTAAGACCTCTTGTCGCACCTGAAAATCTACCGTCAGTAATTAGAGCTACTTTATCGCCCAGTCCCATTCCCATAATAAGACTTGTAGGTGCCAGCATTTCCTGCATTCCTGGTCCTCCTTTTGGACCTTCGTATCTGATGACAACCACGTCGCCTTCTTTTACTTTTCCTGAGGTAATTCCTTCTATTGCTTCTTGTTGAGAATCAAAACAAACCGCTTTACCCGTAAATTTTCTCTCACCTGTAATTCCCGCTGTTTTAATTACACATCCTTCTTCAGCGAGGTTACCAAACAGTATTGCTAAACCTCCAACTTCACTGTAAGGGTTATCTACCGGATGAATAACCGTGTAGTCTTTAACCTCGGCGTCTTTGATTCTGTCCGCTACCGTACCGCCTTCGATTACTGGGTTGTCAAGGTAAAGAATCGTATCGCTTCTTTTGCTGATTTCTTTCATAACCGCGCTCATTCCACCGGCTCTATGGATATCTTCCATATGTATCGTCTGAAGAGACGGGGAAATTTTTGCTATGTGGGAAGTGTGTTTTGCTATTTCATTTAGTTTGTGGAGGTCAAAATCAACTCCAGCTTCTTTTGCGATTGCCATCATGTGAAGTACAGTATTACTGCTTCCACCCATTGCCATATCAACTACAAACGCGTTATGGACTGCTTTTTCGTTTATTATATTTCTAATTTTATATTGTTCGCTAAGCTTTTCATCTTTTGCTATTTCACAAATTCTTCTTGCAGCTTTTCTTAGTAATTCTTCTCTCTCAGGCGTAAGTGCTAAGATAGTTCCGTTTCCTTTAAGAGCTATTCCCATAGCTTCAATTAGGGTATTCATAGAGTTTGCCGTAAACATACCAGAACAGCTTCCGCCGCCAGGACATGCCAGACATTCAAGCTGATATAATTTTTCTTCATCCAGTTCGCCTTTTTCAAACTTTCCTACCCCTTCAAATACCGTTGCCAAATCAATCGGAGTACCATCAGGCAGATGACCTGCTCTCATAGGACCACCCGTTACGAAGATAGTAGGTACGTTTACTCTAAGGGCTCCCATCACCATACCCGGAGTAATTTTGTCGCAGTTTGGAATACAAATAAGTGCGTCAAGTTTATGAGCGTTCATAACCGTTTCAATAGAGTTTGCGATAATTTCACGACTTGGAAGGCTGTAAAGCATTCCGTCATGACCCATAGCAATTCCGTCATCTACACCGATTGTGTTGAATTCAAAAGGAACACATCCGTTTTTTCTGATTTCGTCTTTTACAATTTCCGCATATTTATTTAAGAAAAAGTGTCCCGGGATTATTTCAATAAAGCTGTTTGCCACACCGATAAAAGGTTTGTCAAAATCCTCGTCTTTAAGTCCGCATGCTCTAAGCAGACTTCTGTGAGGGGCTCTGTGCCATCCTTTTTTTATTTCGTCACTTCTCATCGACATCCTTTTTTATTGCTATTTTATCACAATTACTTAAAAAAGATTACAAAATGTCGATTAGAAACAAAAGGGGGTAGAAAATGGTGTTAGAGGATTTTTTAAAAAAATACTTCCAGCAAATCAAAGAAGTGAATGATTTTCATTTCGAATATTTAGTTACCAATAAGTTTAAGTTTCCGAAAGCAAACTATATAGAATTAAAAAAATTTATAGATACAGCAACGAATTTTTTGATGGAGATTGATGAACATATACTCGATGACTTGATGGGAAAAGTTTATCAGGATTTGAATTCACTTTATACATTTTATAAAGGTATAAAAAACAAAACGAAATATGTTGAGCTTATATTTTACCAGGAATACTTGGAAAAAAAGAATGAATATAAGACTTTAAAAGATGAGTATGAAAAACTTAAGATCCGAATGGAAGAGTATAATTCGGCTATTTCAAAGCTTGAAGAGCAATTGAAAACATTAGAAAAAGGTTCTAGCGAATATAAAAAAGTAAAAAAGAACTATGTAGATATGATATATGAGCTTTCCAAGAACAAAGATAGATTTTATGAGTTAAAAGATTTGCTTGAAAGTTTAGAAAAGGAAGAAGAGCTAAAATTTTTTCCACAGTTTAATAAACTAAAAGACCTTCATTTAAAAAAGTTAGAAAAGATAATAAACGTCAAACTTTATTACTTTGACAAGCTTTTATGGCATAAAGCTTCAAATTCTTCGGCGGTAGTTAAGTTTTTTGAGACTTCTCATATTGATGGTGACTTTTCTACAAAAACTTTTATTAAATATTTTTTAAAAAATATTGATGTTTCCAAAGCTCAAAATAGTGAATGGTATATATATCTTCAAAAAATGTTAAAGGTTGTAGAATGAATTTGTTTACTGTTTATACTCCTGAAGAGACGGCGTTTTTATTGAATTTGGTAGATAAAAAGGGAATAAAACTAAATGATGATTTGGAGCTTTTTAATGTTAAATATTTTAAAAAAGTAATTCTCAAAAAGAAAAACTTATTGGAAAGTTATGATTTTATTTATTTAAAAAAAGGTAAATTGGCGGTAGTAGATAAGGAAAAAATTTTAAAAATTATAAAGCCGGGAGAAGTTTTTGGATTTTATAAAAAATTTTTCGGAAAAGATTATCCGATAATTGCTATTGAAAATAGTGAATTGGTGCTTTTTGATATTGGAGAATCTTATTTTGCTCTTGAAAAACTTACTAAATATTTAATAGAAAAAGAAATAAAAAAGCTCATGTGATTTGATATAATTACACTAAAAAATATTAAAGGTTTTGTTTTATGTTTTATTTGCCTACAAAAGAGGAGTGTGATTATATCGTAGAAAATTCAAAGCAGTTTTTTAGAAAAGAGGATGCTTTTTTAGATAAACAAGTAGCTATTTATCACTATAAACAGGCTAAATTTGAAGAGTTTGAGAAATTTAAAGATAAAGGTTCTTATGAATTAAGAGGGCTTACTTTTGTTAAAGATAAAGAGTGGAGAAGGTTTATAGCGCTTCATAAATTTTTTGAACTTAATCAGGCACCGGGATGGATGGAAGAAGATTTAAAAAATAAAAAAATAATTAAAGCAGTAGAAAAAATTGACGGAAGCCTTTTACAGCCCGTTTTGATTGACGGGAAAATTTATTTTAAAACGAAGCTTTCTTTTGAAGCGTATCAGGCAAAAAGAGCAAATGAAATGATGCTTGAAAATCCTCATATAAAGCAGTATATTTTAGATAAATTTAAAGAAAACAAAATTCCGATATTCGAATATATTTCTCCTAAATCTCAAGTAGTTATGGATTATGGGAAAGAGGATTTGATACTTATTCAGGTAAGGGATTTGAATACCGGAGAATATGATTTGGAATTTGAAAAAGAGGCTGAAAAAAGAGGTATAAAATATGCAAAAGAATTTGAGGTTAAAAGTCTTGAAGAATTTATAAAACTTGCTGAAACTAAAAAAGGGATTGAAGGATGGGTTTTAATTTTCGAAGATTTACAATTTGTTAAAGTTAAAACCAAAGAGTATTTAAGACGACATAAACTGCTTGGTAAGATTCAACCTCATGAAATAGTTGCGGCCGTTTTGGAAAAAAGAGAACATGAGTATAAGGATATCTTGAATAAAAAAAGTGAAAAATATGAGTATTTTATAGAAATTGAGAAGAAGTTTTTAAAAAAATACAACGATTTAAAAAAAGAAGCCAAAAAAGCTATAAAACTTCCTAAAAAAGAATTTAAAAAAAGATATGCAAATCATTCTTATTACGAGCTTTTTGCGATGTGTAAAAACAAAGGAATGGAAGAGTTTGACGGTTGGATAAAAAAGCACACCGCAAGGCTTAAAGGAGCTAAAAAATTTTTAGAGCTTGATTAACGAGCGATTTTTTATCATATAAATTTCGTCGGCTTTTGCAATTGTTTCAGCCCTGTGGGCTATGATAATCGATGTTCTGCTTTTTAAAAACGGCTCTATGTTTTTAAATACTTTCTCTTCCGTATCGATATCAAGAGCGGAAGTTGATTCGTCAAGTATAACAATTTTTGGTTTGTGTAAAAGAGCTCTGGCGATTGCAACGCGCTGTTTTTGTCCGCCGCTTAATTTCACTCCGTTTTTACCCACATACGTATCAAGCCCTTTTGGCCATTTTTTTACAACTTCTTCAAGTTCGGCTAACTTTAAAGCCTTCCAAATCTCTTTTTCATCAAAATCTTTACCAAGGGTTAGGTTAAAACGCAGGGTGTCGTTAAAGAGTCTTGTCTCCTGGAGTATCAGGTTTACGTTCTCTCTGATTTTATCAAGTCCTATTTCTTTATAAGTTATATTGTTATATAAAACATCTCCTTCATTCGGGGTAAAAAATCCGGCGATGATTTTGGCAAGAGTCGTTTTTCCTCCGCCGCTTGCACCGATAAGAGCCGTAATTTTTTTAGGCTCAAAAACAGCAGAAGCGTTTTTTAAAATCCACTCACTCTCTTTATATTTGAATGAAACGTCTTTTACCTCAACGTTTACCAAATCTTTAAACGGGTCTTTTTTGTGAGGAAATATAGGCTCTTTTGGGAGTGAGAGGGTTTCGTTTATTCTCTCAAGAGCCGCTTTTGCTCCGAAATACGCGTATTGAATCGATATGATTTCCTGAATCGGAGTCATCATAAACCAAAGATATCCGTAAACCGCAAGCATAAGTCCTATTGATAAGCTGTCATACGCTACGGCTAAGATTCCCGCGGCTCTGAATATTTCAAATCCTATTAAAAAAATAAGAAAGCTTAGTTTACTGAAAGCTTCGCTTTTGTAGTTGAAATTAAATGATTTTTCTTTAAGCCCACGCGCAAGTTCAAAGAGTCTTTTGAAAAAGTAGTTTTCTTTATTGAAAGCTTTTATCTGTTCAAACAGCTCAAGCGTTTCTATTAAAGCTTCTTGAAAAATGCTTATTGTTTTGTTTTGTTCGCGTTTGTATTTTTTTACTTTTCTGGCAATTTTCCCGGATAATACCACTACAAAAGGATTAAGAAACAGTATAAAAAGTCCTAGTTTCCAGTTTATCAATAAAAGCACCGCCGCCACTCCTATAAGAGTCAAAAAAGAGATAACGAATTTGGATACGGATTTTATTAAAAATTCTTCAATCGTGTTTACGTCACTGATAAGGCGGCTTGCTATATCTCCTGTTTTTAGGTTTTCGTATTCGTTTATCGAGAGGTGTTTTAGGTGATTTAGGACTCTTATCCTGATTTTATAAGTAATGTCTTTTGTAATTTTTTCAAAAAAATAGGTCTGTAAAATATTAAGTCCCACAAACGCCGCTCTTAAAAAGACTACCACAAAAAGAGTGACCATTACATAACAAAACGCCGAACACTCACCGAAAAAATGACTTATACTCTCAGTCCAAAACCCGGGCTTTTTCAGTAAAACTTCATCTATTAAAAGAGGCATAAGCATAGGTATGGGAATGGAAATAATCGTAGCAATCAGAGCGATAATCTGTGCTAAAATAAATTCTCGTTTGTATTTTTTTATCTCTTTTAGAAGTTTTTTAAAACTATACACAAAAATCCTTTTTGTTTAATTTGATATATTCTTTTATACGGTTGTCGACTTCTTCTTTTAGCCATTTAGGCTCTAATACTATCAAATTTGGTATCCACATAAGAAGTTTTCTAATTATTTCGTTTTTATTAGTTATTTCAAGATATATTGTGGAAGTACCGTTAGAATTTTTAACGATTTTTTGGGTTTTTGAGAGGGGAATTCTTTGAAGATATTTTGTAGCGTTTTCATCGGCAAACAGTTCTACTAAAAAAGGTTTGATATTAGGGTTATACCAGCTGTTTACCGCTTTATCTAAATTTTTTAATATGTTTTCTTTTACATTAAAAGTTTTATTCGTGATTTCAAGATGTTTTATACTTTTTATATGATAAGTTCTATATTCATTTTTATGATTTAAAGCGTTTACATACCAATATCCGTCAAAATTGGAAATCTTAAGAGGTTTTATATCCATATCTATGAGTTTATTATTCATTTTATATTTCATTTTGATTATTTTTTTGTTTTTGATGGCTTCTTCTATTTTTCTAAACGTTAAAGGTTTTATTTTTTCAATATCAAGTTTTGAATAAAAAACGTTTTCTTCGCGAATTAGTTTTAATTTATTAAGTAGAGGCAATATGTTTTCATCTATTCCCGCGTTTTTGGCGATAGATAAAATAGCTTCAAAAATTGTCTCTTTTTCCAAATCAATTAAAGTATTAAGATAGTATTTTTTATTCTTTTTTTTAATATCAAATCCGGCAGTTTTTAAATAATTTATATATCTTTGAGCGGTTCTTTTTGAAACTTTATATAAATTTTCTATGTCCGAGGTACTTAAATGCTCTCCTAAATAAAACCTATTAATTAAATCCAGTAAAATTGAGAGTGTTTTAGTATATTCTTTAGCTTTCATAAGAAGCCTTTTTGCTTATTTTATCAAAAACGACATAATATAACACTTTTTACAAGTATTATTCTAATAAAAAGGAGATTGAGTGATAAAGATAAAAGATAGAATCAGCTTATGTAAAAAGCTTGGATATATTGATGTAAGACCTTGTTTAAAAAAGATAGAATATCTAGAACAAAACGGTATTGAGGAGTTTTTAAGATATCAATTTTCATACGATTTTCATTTAGGAAGTGAAGTCTTTTTAAAAAAAGTATTAGAGTTATGCGGGGATGAAAAAAATTTAAAGCTTTTTGAAAAGATTAGAGAAAAACTAAGTAAAAAACCTGGACGTTTATTTGTTAATACTAATTTTCAAAAAAAGTCTCAGCCGATATTTTCACTAGTCGCAATGGAAGGAGTTAGAAATATTTTGATTGATAGAAGAAGTTTTGAAAATAAAGACCAAGAGCTTGAATATATAAAATTTTATGTAAAAAGGCACTATTTAGAAAATAAAGGAAAATTAAAACTGTGGGGCAAAATAGAAAATTATATTTATAAAAGTGACTGGTTTGATAATTATATTGTGCTAGATAAGGATGGTAATATTTTAAAAAAAGGAGACATATGAAAATATATGGAATAGACCCTGCACCAAGAAAAGATAATGTCGTATTTGATGGGAAAAGTTTCCAAAAATACAATGTGGAGAGATTAAAAAGTTTTATTGAGTCTTTAGATAAAGATACGTTAATTTGCTGGGATGCGCCTTTAAGTTTTGATATGAAAACTTTTAATTTTTATTATAGGCCGGTTGAATATTTTTTTAGATATAAAAAAAAGTTACCACCAGGTGTTTCTGTATTGCCGATAGCCGGATGTTCTCATTGGCTGATGTCCGAGTATGTGATAGGTTATCCTTCATTATATTGTAAAAGAGAAGATATCTCTCTTGTATTAAAAAGAGAAGATTTAAATATCCAAAAAATAAAACTAATAGAAGTTCATCCTGCTTTAGCAATATGGATATGGTTAAAAGGTAAAAGAGAAAACTTTCAATATAAAAAAGGGGAAAATAAAAAGGAAATTTTAAAAGAAATAGTAGATGAATTAAAAGAGCTTAAAATAATTAAAGATATGAAAATAAATATTGATGATGAACTTGATGCATATATTTCATGGAAGCTTGGGGAGATGTTTTTAAATACGCCCTATAAAACTATGATTTTAGGAGATGAAAGCGGATATTTTTTATTACCTTTTGATGAAAAAATAAAAAAAGATTTTGAAACTTTTAAAGGAGAAAAAAATGCAAAACAGGTATTCGGGGGATATTGAGGATTATAGTAAATTTATTTTAATTAAAAGATTATTCGGTAATAAGAGTGTAGGAGTTGTATGGTATCTCTATCCCGATGAAACACACAATAATGACGGCAAACATAAAGACTATCATAAATATTCCAAACTTAATGATTTAGAGCTTATAAGTGTGCTTGAAAATGTAGCAAATACCAAAAGAGATATTAAAAATTTAGAAACTAAATTAAAAGAATATTTTGAAAATCAGAAGATAAAGTATTTTGGTGATTTTATTGAAGATGGCTTTAAAAAAAAAACTGAAAAAAGAGAAAAATGGATAAAAAGAGCCGTTGATAGTATAAAAAACTGTAGTGTGGTTTTTGTTGACCCGGATAACGGAATAGAAGTTAAAAGCGTTAAAAAAAGTAATAAAAAGGGAGGTAAATACATATTTTTTGATGAAATAGAAAAATTTTTTGAAAATAGTGAAATTTTGGTTGTTTATCAGCACTTTCCAAGGATAAAACAGGACCTGTTTATAAAAAACAGATTGAATGAGATAAGAGAAAAAATCAAAGGGGATTATTATCTGTACGCAATAAAATTTAAGCCGATTTCTCCAAGGGTCTATTTTGTTTTTGTTAAAAGTAATAAAAAGGATGAATTCGAAAAAGGGCTTAAAAATTTTATGAATAGTCCTTATTCGAAAGGTTACGAAATATTTAAAGAGTATAAAATTCAAAACTTATGTTTTTATGCCAAGGATGATGAGGTTATAAAAAAAGCTTTTGAATATATGGAAGAGTTGAGTAAAACCGACCCTTTTGGATTTAGTTTTTATTTAAAATTAAATAATAAAATGATTACTAATAAAACATTACTTGAAAATAAAAAAATTGAAAATGACAAGTTTTATTTGCTTGTTTTGGGTAAAAACGCTGATATTGAAGTAACTGACAAAATAAATAATTATTTAATGGTTTTTGATGAGGGTAAAAATAGTTATATTTATGAGGTAATTTAAGTAGTGGTGGAGACAACGGGACTCGAACCCGTGACCCCCACGCTGCCAGCGTGGTGCTCTACCAGCTGAGCTATGTCCCCTTTTAATTTTTACAAAAAAAATTATATAATATTTTTTGGAGAAATAAAAGATGAAAAAGGGGGTAGAAGATGAATTTTTATCTTTTTAGGAAAATTATATTGTTTTTTAGAAAAAACTCACAAGTGAGTCTTATTAAAGATCTGGAAAAAGAACATAAAGAATTAGTAAAACTATATCAACAAATCGAAACAAAATTTAATAAAAGAAATATTGAAGATGTAATAAAGCTTTTAAATAAATTTTTTTATAAATATAAAAAACATGTATTATTTGAGGACAATTATCTTTATGACAAGTTAATTAAAAAATATGACGGATACGAAAGTATATTGAATTTTATAAATGAAACAAAAGAAAAAATGAATAAAATAACTAAAATGCTTGAAAAATTTTTATTAATTTATTCAACAAAAGAGACAATAAAAAATAAAAAAAACGAGTTTTTTCATGATTATAAAAAATTAGGTAAGGCTTTGAAAGAGAGGATAGAGTTCGAAGAAACGAAATTATATGTCTTGTATTAATTCCAAAATCTCTTTTTCGAGGTTATAGAGTTTATATCTTGCCGTTTTAAATTCTTCTGATGTATTTATATCTATTAATTTATAAATCTCTTCCAATACTCTGGAGCTTTCTTGTGCTCTTTTTAAATTTGAAATAATTATATCTTTCAAGGAGTTTCTTTTAAGCTCCGATTTTGTAGAAGATTTTAGTATATCATTTAGAGAGTCTCTGTATTTTATTATTTCTTCGTAATTCGGAACTTTAATATGACGAAGTTCTTTTAATTCTTTAGCAAGTGGGGAATTGAATTCGTATCGCAGGATATCTTCTACGACACGAATACCTTCTTTAAATCTATTTAAATTAGCATCGCAGGTGCGAAAAAGATTACTCTTCACTATTTAAAAATCCTAAAATCTGTAATAAAGAAACAAATAGATTTAGAAAATCAAGATATAAACTTACGGCAGCTTCTATTTCGCTTGAAACGTTTCCTCTAATGATATTTTGAGTGTCATAAAGAATAAACATACTAAAAAGTACGGCTCCGACTGATGCTATGATTAACTGAAGCATAGGAAGTTGTAAGAAAATGTTGACTATTGCCGCAACTACAAGGACAATTAATGTAATAAACAGCATTTTGCCCATGGTAGTAAAATCTCTTTTGGTATTCATGGCAAAAATAGTAAGAGCTCCAAATGCCACTGCTGTAAGCCCAAACGCTTCTCCAATCACATATCCCATATTTCTACTGATAAATAAAGCTAAAGTAGGCGCTAAAGTAAATCCGGTTAAAAACGTAAAAGCAAAAAGTAGTACTAAATTAAGAGGAGTTTTGTTTTTTGCTGCAAAAAGCCCGAAAAGCAGTATGAATTCTAAAATAACAGCTCCCCAATAAGTAAAAGTTAATCCGCCTGTTGAGGGATTAATCATACTGTTTACAAAGCCGAGCCCAACGTATGCTCCTACCGCACCTGCGATGAGACTTCCGGCAAGTAGTTGATATGTTCTTTTTACAAAAGCATTTATATCGGTTATCGCGTGTTCTTGAGTGTGTGTGCTTTGATGATAATATGCATTATTTGTCGAAGTTTTAAAATCTTTTGAAGAAAATCCCATTATGACCCTTTTTTTATTTTATTATCCTTAAATAAGATTAAACGGGTATTAATTTATCGGTTTTAAATTAAAATCAAAAAATTTACTTTTAAATCCGTTATCTATTTTTGAATATTGGATGCTGGCAGCGTTAAGATTTCCGCTCTCTTGCCATAAAAGGCCAAGTCCGTATCTTGCTTCTAAAAAGTTTGGATTTTTAAGTTTGGCAAGTTCCATTAAAGCCACGGCGTTTGCGTGATGATTGGCAGCTATTGCCGTGACTGCCGCGAGATAGAGAGTTTCTGGATCAGTTACGTTTTTATTGTTTATGAGGTCGTTGTAGATAGTATAAGCTTCTTCGAAATGTTTTGTATAAAAATCAGCATATGCGAGTCTTTTTAATACCGGAATAATGTCAAATGTTTCGGTTTTTGCCTTTTTTAGAAGTTGTAATCTCACTCTATACATAAGTCCTGATATTTTGGCGAAATCAAAATACCAGTCCCTTGCTATTTTGGCACCATAATAAAAGTCGTTTAGATTGACGTGATTTTTGATATGTAAAAAGAAACTCTGATAGTTTTGTGCCAGTTTTTGAATAGGAAGATTTTTATTGTTTGCGTAAAAATATAAAAGATTTGCTATTATGTCTTTATCGAATATACTTTTAAGTTGTAGAGCTTCATAAGAGTAGTCTTTGTTGTAAAGTGCCTTAATACTCAGTTTTGTCAAAAGCCAAAAAGGTTTGTTTTTTTGATTTTTTTGTAAAAAAGCCACCATTTTTATTCTGTCATTGAGATAGAGGCTAAGCATCGCATCTTCCAGAGGAGTGTTGTCGTTTAAGTCTTCTTTTATAAGTGCTATGAGATGAGGGTTTTTGATATGGGTTTTTGCGGCAGCGTACAAAGCGAGGATTCCTGTTTTTAAATCATACGGATTTAGATGATAAGCTTTTAGAAAATGTCTGTATGCGTTTAGATAATCTCCAAGCTGAGCGTAAGTTAAAGCCGTGTTATAATGCAAAATATATGTGTTATTGTTTTTAAGAAGTTTTCTAAACTCCTGATTGGCTAAAAATATATGGCCGTTTAGGGCAAGTTTTATGGCTTTTGAAATTTTAAGATTCATGGAAGAATAGTTGGCGCTTTTTGTTAGATATGTTTTAGCTTCTTCGATACTTCCTATAGGAATGCCGGCTATTCCTTTTTTCAAATAGTTTATAGTTTGATTTATGTTATAAACTTTATAAGGAGCGAAATAGAAAAACAGATCATAAAAGTCTTCTCTATTTTTAAGAAAACTTTCTTGAAATTCTTTTTGAGCCTGTTTTATATCAAAAAGGGAAGGTTTTAAAAAAACGATTATAGGATAGATGTTTTCGTTTTTATATTTTTTAAATATTTTAGCCGCTTCTTTAAAGTCTCCTATTTTCAAATCGACAAGTCCAAGAGCGAATTCGCCTTTTTTGTTGTTTGTGCGGGATAGATATTCTTTTGCGAGGTAATATTCTCCTGCTTTTGCGTAGTTGAATCCTTTGTAAAGAGGGTCTTTTATTAAATTTTTTGCCTGATACGGGTCGTTGTAGTAGTCAAACACTGTTCCCAAAAGCTCTTTTGACTCTTCCTCGAAGTCCGTTTTTTTCTTAAGAGCAGGAATAGTTTCGTATTCATATCCCAGATAATACATTACAAGAGCGTAGTAATAAGGGTAGTTTTTATTTGTGGCTATTTCGGGCAAAAAAGTATAAGCCAAATTCCTGTAATAATCAAAAAGTTCGTAGTTTTTAAGTTTTAGGGCGCAAAAAGCCGCATTTATGGCGCTTATTGTTCTGTTTTGCTTATTTGAGATTGCTTTTTTAAAATATTCAAGGGCCGTTTTATAATCTTTTTCTTCAATTTTAATAACTCCGAGATTATAATAGGAGAGGGCTTTTGAAAACTCGGCGATTTTTTCTAGAATTTTGAGAGCTTTTTCTTTTTGTCCGGTTTTGTAAAGAATAGTGGCTTTTTTTACCAAAATATTTAATTCGTCTTTTGGAATGTTTTTTTTCTCAAGTTTTTTTACGATTTTTTCGATGTTAATATCGTTAGTTTTCTTTTTTTCTTTCTTCTTAACAACTACAACGGCTAATAAAACCAAAAGAAGAATCAAAATCAAAAGAAGAAGGATAATGATAATTAAAGGAAACTTCTTCTTTTTTTCTTCATCCGGTTCAATGATTACTACGTTTTCTTCCGCCACTTATTTCCTTATAGGTATTTTTTCAAAGCTTCGGGTATCTCTATACTTCCATCGGCTTTTTGATAATTTTCCATAATTGCCACAAGAGTTCTACCCACGGCTAATGAGCTGCCGTTTAGAGTATGCGCTAGGCGGTTTTTCTTACCGTCTTTGTATCTGATTTTGGCTCTTCTCGCCTGAAAATCACGTGTATTTGAAACGGAGCTGATTTCTCTATATCTGTTTTGGCTTGGAATCCAAACTTCAAGGTCTATCGTTTTTGCCGCGCTAAATCCAAGATCCCCAGTACACAGCATCACCTGTCTGTATGGAAGTCCCAGCTTTTCAAGTGCACTGCTTGCGCATTCCACCATTTCTTCAAGCATTTTATCACTGTCTTCCGGGCGAGTTATGGCTACAAGTTCTACCTTGTCAAACTGGTGCTGGCGAATTATTCCTTTTGTGTCTCTTCCGTAACTTCCGGCTTCTTTTCTAAAACAAGGGGTATAGGCTGTGAGTTTGATAGGCTTACTTAAATCCTGAATAATTTCATCCCTAAAAAGATTCGTAAGAGGCACTTCGGCCGTAGGAATCATATATAAATCTTCATCTTCTATTTTAAATAAATCCTCTTCGAATTTAGGCAATTGTCCGGTACCCGTCATTGTCTCTTTATTTACCATAAGAGGAACCCAAACTTCCTCAAATCCCCACTCCCTGTTGTGCTCTAAAAAGAAATTAATTAAAGCTCTCTCGAGTCTTGCGGCGTCTTTTTTCATCACAGTAAAGCGGCTTTTTGCGAGTTTCACGCCTCTTTGAAAATCAAGCCAGCCGAGTTTTTCTCCAAGTTCATCGTGAGATTTCGGCTCAAAATCAAATTTCGGAATTTCTCCGATTCTTTTTATTTCGACATTATCTTCTTCGTCTTTTCCAACTGGAACGTCATCATCGGGGATATTCGGAATAATTAAAGCGTTTTTATGAAGTTCTTCATCTATCTCTTTTAGTTTTTTATTAAGTTCCTCAATCTCTTTTTTTATTGAAGCCACCTGTTGTTTTAAATCCTCAGCTTCTTCTTTTTTGCCTTCTTTCATGAATTTTCCGATTTCTTTTGAGAGGGTGTTTCTTTTTGCCTGTAAGGATTCAATTTTTTTTAGGAGTTCTTTTTTTTCTTCGAAAAGTTTTTTTATTTTTTCTAAAAGACCTGAATCTACACCTTTTAGGCTTAATTTTTTAGCAACATTTTCAAAATCTTTCTCAAGAAGCTTCAAATCTATCATTAAATTCCTTTTTTTTATTTATTTGATATAATATTAATTGGATAATTTTAACATAAAAGGAGAGTGAATGAAAAAGAAACTTTTAGCATTAGGCTTAAGCGCATTAGTTGCTTCGACACTTATGGCAAAAGAGATTAAAGTAGGTATTTTACAACCTCTAACAGGTCCGATTGCGGCATTCGGACAAAAAACACTTGACGGTATTAAACTGGCTCACGAAAAATACAATAAACTTCCAAATGGTGATACTATCAAACTTGTAATCGTAGATAATCAATTTGACAAAATTCAAACTGTTAACGGATATAAAAGACTTGTAAGCGGTGAAAACGTTGTAGCGGTTGAGGGACCGTTGGCATCTTCTATGGCACTTGCCGTAAAAAGATTTGCTGATCAAACTCAAACTCCAACAGTAACTCAAATCGCGACAAACCCAAGAGTTACTAAAAACTCAAAATACATCACAAGAGCATGTTTTACCGATGATTTCCAAGGAACTGTAGCGGCTAAATACGCTTTAAAACACGGACTTGACAATGCTGTAGTGGTATTTGATATGAAACAGGATTACTCTGTAGGACTTGCTAAAGCGTTTATGAATTCATATAGAAAAGGCGGAGGAAAAATCCTTAAAACTCTTTACATCAACACAGGTGACAAAGATTTTAACGCGCAAGTGGCGCAAATTAAAAAACTTAACCCTAAATTCATCTATACGCCTATTTACGCACCAGAAGAAGGTTTGTTCTTAAGACAACTTAGAGCTGCCGGAGTGAAAGCTCCTGTAATGGGTGGTGACGGTATCGCAGACCCGGGACTGCTTAAAAAACTAGCTGGAAAAGCGGCAAACGGAGTTATGTATACCGACCATTTTGACGCGGCAAAAGCTCCAACCCCATTATCAGCTCAGTTTATTAAAGATTTCAAAGCTAAATATGGAAGACTTCCAAGTGCTTTCGCGGCAACTGGTGCTGATGGATACTTACTGATCTATAACGCTGTAAAACAATGTAACACAAAAGCTAACTCTGAAAATACTGCTCAATTCAAAAAATGCGTAAACAACGCAATCAGACATACTAAAAACCTTGAAGCTGTTACTGGATATCTAACAATCGATCCTAAAACCGGTAACCCTGTAAATAAACCTGCGGTTATCGAAAAAATCGTAGACGGAAGAACAGAATTCGTAGAATTGGTTAAGCCTTAATCTTCACCCCTTTTTCCGGGGTATTTATGAATACAAATTATCGTTTGTATTCATAAGTAATTTATGGTAGTATAAAAAAAAATTAAAAAGAGGAAGTCATGGGATTTGAAGTACCTGTAAAATTAAACGAAAATGTTTATTGGGTAGGGTGTGATTCCGTAAAATTATTGAATCAAAACGTCTATTTGTATAGAGACGAAGATGTGGGAGTTTTAATAGACCCTGCCTGGACTCAAGCCGAGTGTTTGGTGGATAAAGTGTCTAAAATTATGGATTTATCGAATATTAAATACGTTGTAGTGCAAAATTATGAGCCTGATACGGTTAAAATATTAGACTCTATTAAAAAATTGATACCTGATGTTACGTTAGTAACGCATTGGAAGATTTCGGTATTTTTAAATAAATTCGATTTGGATATGCCTGTTTATATCATTGATGAAAATGATTGGAAATTGAAGCTTAAAAACAGAGAACTTGAGTTTATTTTTACGCCGTTTAATTATTTTGCGGGAAGTTTTTGTACATATGATAAAGAAAACAAAACGCTTTTTAGTAGCGAACTTTTCAGTGCCGTTAAAAATAAATTTCAACTGTTTGTAGATAAAGAACCTCTTTATCTTTATGCGTTAAAAACATTCCATCAGCTTTATTTGCCGGTAGAATATATGAAAAGAGCCATAAAAAATCTTCCTGAAGATTTAGAGCTTGTTGTTCCTAAATACGGAAGCGTTCTTGAAGGTGAATTTATAGAAAAAGCAAAAGATGAACTTCTTTCTATTAAAAAATCAAAAAGTTTCGAAGAAGCTATGGAAGAAGTTATGTCTACCCTTTATAAGGATCTTATCTATTTACCTCTTGAAGAGGCTTTACAAAATCTTTTTGAGAGTCTTAAAGGAGTAATGCCGACAATTGCTAGTCTGAAAGTATCGATAAATGATGATATTGAATATGAAATGGGACAAAAAAAAGCAAAAAAATATGTATTTAAAGGATTTAAAAACAATAATGCCGAAATAGTAATTTCTATAGGTTCTAATTCGGAACTTAAAGAAGAAGAAAAAGAATTTTTAAATTCATTGATAAACAGGCTTTATAATCTTCTTTCAATCGCTATAGAAAGAGGAATGATAGGAAACGTTCAAATAGGTTCTCAAAATCCAATTATAGATTCCCTCACAGGGGTATTTACAAAAGAATATCTGCCTATACTCGAGTCTAAAATTTTTAAACAGGCTATGAGACATAAATTTCCTGTTTCTATAGGAAAAATAGAAATTATGCTGGATGATAAAAAGATAGGAAAGCTTTATCAGGAATGTATTTTAAGAGAAGCTGCGAAACTTTTACAAAACCGTTTTAGAAGTTCGGATATTATCATAAGAGATAAAAATACATTTTTTATTGTAATGCCGTTCACAGAAGCTGATAACGCACAGAAAAAACTTTCTGAAGTTACCAATGAACTCAAAAATCATCCTTATTGCGGAAGTAAAGAGATGAAAACGGATGCGAGGTACGGTGTTAAGGAATTTGACAAATCTCAAAATGCGGAAGAAAATTTGAAATTCAGTTTTTTAGATAAGCAAGATATAAAGGTATAACGATGGATTTTAGTTTTATAATCCAACAGGTGGTAAACGGATTTTCTCTTGGCAGTATGTATGCTCTGATTGCTATAGGATATACGCTTGTATATGGAGTTCTTAGACTTATTAACTTCGCTCACGGTGACATTATGATGGTAGGAGCGTTTTTGGCATTTATTTTTGTCGGGCTTTTGACGGGCTGGAAATTTGAAAACGTAACAATGCCCGTTTTTTTAACTGCTGTGGGATTTTCAATTATTCTAACGGCATTTATAGGAGTTTTGACTTATGTAACGGCATATAAGCCTCTTTTAGATAAAAACGCTCCTAAAATTTCTCTTTTGATTACCGCTATCGGTATTTCGTTTTTCTTGGAATCTTTATTTAACGTTATAGCTAATCAATATTTCGGAGGAAATTATCAGTCTTTTTATTTTCCTAAATGGTTTTCTCAAGTACTTCACTTTGGTGATGTGACTGTGCCTATTCTCACTATTTTAGTACCTATTATCACTTTGCTTTTATTAGGTTTAGTGCTGTTTATTTTATTTAAAATAAAAGTCGGAATTGCTATTAGGGCTTTGGCTTTTGATATTCAGACGGTAAAACTTATGGGTGCGGATTCAAATAAAATTATCGCGTTTGTTTTTGCCTTGGGTTCTGCGTTGGCGGCGATAGGTGGTGTGGCCTATGCTATGGCATATCCTAGTATTGACCCGTATATGGGGGTTCTTGTAGGATTAAAAGCATTCGCCGCAGCTGTTGTCGGTGGTATCGGAAGTGTTACGGGAGCTGTTATAGGAGGATTTATTTTAGGATTCGTAGAAGTAGCTATTCCCGGATTTTTGCCGGAACTTGGAGGTTGGAAAGATGCGTTTGCGTTTATTTTGCTGATTTTCGTTCTTTTATTTAAACCTACCGGAATAATGGGTATAGATTTCGAAAGACAAAGATTTTAAGCTATGGGAGAATCGAAAATGAAAAAGTGGAACGTGAAGACAATGACGCCTGGGCAGTATTTTGCCCTGATTGGAATAGTAACCGCTGTATTTTTAGCATTTTTATACGTATCTCCTAAAATTTTCAGCGATTATACTATTACGGTACTTGGGAATATTTATATTTTTATTATTTTGGCAGTCAGTTATAACCTCATAAACGGTGTAACCGGTCAGTTTTCATTGGAGCCTAACGGGTTTGTGGCAATCGGTGCGTATGTTACTGCTATTTTGATGCTTTCTCCCGAACTTAAAGAAGAGATGTATATGTTAGCGGAGCCTCTTCCGCTCATTAGAGACGTATTTTTGCCAAATCCGTTTTTCGCGCTTTTAATAAGCGGCATAGTTGCAGCTCTTGTGGCTCTTACTTTGGCTTTTCCTGTGTTTAGGGTAAGAGGGGATTATTTAGCTATCGTAACCCTTGGATTCGGGTTTATTATTAGAATCTTTTTAATTAACAATCCTCAAATTTCAAACGGTTCGATGGGACTTGATTCCATTCCTCCTTTTGCAAGTTATTTTTGGATTGGAGTTGCGACTTTAATTACCGTAATTCTTATTTATAATATCGTATATTCAAAATTCGGAAGAGCGATGAAATCTGTAAGAGACGACGAAGACGCCGCTCTTGCTATGGGTGTAAATACTTTTTGGACTAAAACATCCGCTTTTATGACCAGTGCGTTTTTTGAAGGAATTGGCGGAGGGCTTATGGCAAGTAGTATTGGATCTATTTCACCTGATCAGTTTACATTTATGTTGACATTCCAGCTTTTAATTATTATAGTATTGGGCGGTCTTGGAAGTATGAGCGGTGCTATTTTAGGAACATTTTTATTTATCGGAGGTATGGAAGTATTAAGACCTCTAGATGAAACGGCATGGCATTTAGGACCTATTCACGGTATTCCAGGACTTAGAATGGTAGTATTTAGTTTATTATTATTATTGTTGATGTTATTTGCTAGACGCGGACTTTTTGGAGATAAGGAAATTTGGGATTATATAAAAATAAGGAGAAATAATGGCTGATATTTTAAAAATAGGTAAATATGAATTTACAAGTAGATTAATTGTAGGAAGCGGGAAATATCCTGATTTTAAAACTACGCGTGACGCAACCCTTGCGAGTGGTGCTGAAATGATTACGGTGGCTGTTAGAAGAGTGAATATTTTAGATCCGAATGAAGAAAACCTTATGGATTATTTTAAAGATACGGACGTTCAGATTCTTCCGAATTCAGCAGGATGTACAACGGCTGAAGAGGCTATTACGCTTTTTAGATTAGTAAGAGAAGCGACAGGTATTGATATTATAAAGCTTGAAGTAATCGGTGATACCAAAAAAACTCTGTATCCTGATGTAATGGAAACTTTAAAAGCTTGTGAAGTTTTGGCAAAAGAAGATTTCACTGTTATGGCATATACAAACGATGACCCGATTATGGCAAAAAGACTTGAAGATGCTGGTGCTGCAGCTGTAATGCCTCTTGCGGCTCCTATTGGAAGCGGTCTTGGTATTCAAAACAGATATAACGTTGTATTCGTAAAAGACGCTGTAAACGTGCCGGTAATTGTTGATGCCGGAATAGGTACGGCAAGTGATGCGAGTGTAGCTATGGAACTAGGAGCAGATGGAGTTTTAACTAATACGGCAATTGCTCAGGCAAAAGACCCAATAAGAATGGCTGAAGCTATGAAACATGCTGTAATTGCCGGAAGAATGGCATATAAAGCGGGAAGAATTCCGAAAAAACCTTACGCTACGGCTTCTTCTCCTCTTGAGGGATTAATAGAGTTTTAATCCCTTTTTCTTTAAGGAATATTATGAAAGTTCTTTTTTATTTCGTTTTTTTCTTATTTTTCATTTATTTCATAGGGGCATTTTATTTATATTTAATTCAAGATAAAAAAGTATTTCAACGACACTACGCAAAAGAGTATTCTCCAAAAACTGCCAAAAAAATCTTTTTTACCACTACTGACGGGATAAATCTTGAAGGGGCTTATCTTGAAAATAAAAAAGATGCTCCTCTTGTGCTTTATTTTAGCGGTAACGCCAATAATGTAATAGAATTTATTGATAATATAGCTCCGAAACTTAAAAATTATAATTTTTTAGGTTTTAATTATCCTGGATACGCAGGAAGTGAAGGAAAACCATGTGAAGAGTGTATTTTAAAATACGCGCTTGAAATATATGATAAATATAAACCCGATATTGTTATGGGTAGAAGTCTTGGTACGGCGGTAGCGAGTTTTGTAGCTTCAAAAAGAGACGTAAAAGGCGTGGTGTTAATTACTCCTTTTGACAGTATCGAAAATATAGCGAAGTTAAGATATCCTATTTTTCCAGTTTCTTTATTGTTAAAACATAAATTTAAGGAATATGAGTTTATTTCAAAAACTAATGCTCCCGTAGTGGTTGTGGCTTTAAAACATGATGATATTATTCCTCAAAAATCACTTGAAAATTTACTTAAACATATAAAAAATCTCAAAAGAGTAATCTATTTTGATAATATCCGTCACGGATTTATTTACGAACATCCCGATATCGTTAAAATATTAAATAGAGCACTAAAGGAAGTGAGTGGAAGCGATTTTATTTGACTTGGACGGAACGTTAATAGACAGCGGCGATGATTTGGCAGTTTCAATAAATTATATGTTAAAAGAATTAAGAAAACAAGAATTTGAGCATGAAACAATAAAAACATGGGTGGGTAACGGAGCTAGTATATTGGTAAAAAGAGCCCTAAGCGGAGGGATGGAGATTAAAGATATAAATGAAGACGAATATAAAAAAGCATATAAAATATTTATGGAACATTATAAAAATAATCTTTGCGTGAATACGAAGCTATATCCGGGAGCAAAAGAGATACTTAAATATTTTAAAGATAAAAAAAAGGCTATTATTACCAATAAACCGTATGAATTTGTATCTCCTATTTTAAAAGAGCTTGGAATTGAAAAGTATTTTGAACTGATTTTGGGAGGAGACTCTTTAAGTGAAAAAAAGCCTTCTCCTCTGCCTTTATTGGTGGCGTGTGAGAGGCTTGGAACTTCAAAAGAAAATGCGATAATGGTAGGGGATAGCAAAAACGATATTTTAGCCGCTAAAGCCGCGGGAATAAAAAGCGTAGCAATTACGCACGGATATTCTCAGGGAGTTGATATAAAAAGCTTAGGAGCCGATTTTGTGATAAACGAATTATCTCAATTAAAGGCTATAAATGGGTAAAATAGCGATAATCGGAGCAGGAATAGCGGGATGTGGAGCCGGTATATATTTAAAAGAAAAAAGCTATGACGTTACTGTTTTTGAAAAAAAGAATTCTTTGGTATCCGGGCCTCCTATGTGTCATTTACACGTCGGAGGAAACCTTTATCCTGAAATATCTCTAGAGCAGCGTTTACAGCTTTTAAAATAGTCAATCGATTTACTTAAGAAAAGATAAAAAAACTTAAAAATAGATTTGTAAAATATCCGAAAACAAATGAAGACTGGATGAGTGTTTTAGCAAGAAATGTTGATTTGAAAGCTATAAAAGAACCGGTGATTCTTGTAAAAGAGTTCGGGTTAAACGTATTTGGAATAGCCGCAAGCGCTCATATTCTTTTAAGATGTAAAAAGGGCAGGAGAGAAATGGGAGATTGAATACAGACAAAACGGTGAAATAAAAAAAGAAGTATTTGATTATCTGATAAACGCCGCCGGATTTGAGAGCGGTAAAATAGATGATTTGGCAGGATTTAAAGAAGAGAGATTTGTAGAATTTAAAGCGACTTATGTAACCAAATGGAAAAATGAGGAAGAGTTTTGGCCTGAAATTATATTTCTTGGAATAAGAGGTACCGATAAAGGGCTTGGGCAGTTTACGCCGTATCCGGAGAGTATTTTCAGCTTCATTACATGAGTGAAAAATCAACTCTGTTTGATGACGGGCTTGTTAAGAGTGACGACTCGTCACAGCCAAAAATGCCTAAGAAGTTTATAGATATTATCGAAAAAGGATGGGATGAAAGATTGGTAAATGAAAGGACGAAAAAAGCTATTGAATATATCTCAAGATTTATTCCGGGCTTTAAAAATGCTAAAATCACCAAAACTCCGCTCTTTGGTACTCAGCAAATTCCCGGAAACGACTCGGAACTGAGAGCCACTGAAGTTTTTATAGCAAATAGATACGCAAAATGTGAAATAGTAAAAGCTTCATCTATTATAGAAATGGTAAAAGTTATTAAAAAAGAGCTTGAAAAATATAATATAACCCCCAAAAAACTAAAACTTGATGAAAATGAACTTGAAAGACTTTCATGTGAACTTGCTCAAAAAAGAGACTACCCACAAGAACTTGGCAAAATAAGTTTTAGGAAATAAATTTTTTTTTGAGGTCCGGAAATATAACAAAAGTATTTCTGGTTTTTTTAGCTTCATATAATGCTATATCAGCCTTATTTAACGCACTTTCCAAGTTTTCTTCCAATGGATCGAATATATAGCATCCAATACTTATGGTTATTTTCAATATAATGTCGTTTTCTTTTATAATTAAATTGTTTGTTATATATAAAATCTTGTCACACATATTATAAAGATGACTGATGTTATTTATTTTTGTTAATATCACGAACTCTTCACCGCCGATTCTTGCAAACAGGTCATTTTCTCTTATGTTGTTTTTAATCATTAATGAAAAATCTCTTAAAACTACATCCCCTATGTGGTGACCGTATGTATCGTTTATTTTCTTAAAATGGTCTATATCAAGCATTATAATTCCTAATTGTTGATGATTTCTTAAAGCATCTCCTATAAGCGTATTTGCAAGTTTAAAAAAAGCTCTTCTGTTATATGTTTCTGTGAGAAAATCTATAAGAGTCATTTTTTCAAGTAGTGCTTTTTGGGCTTCGTTTTCATATGCGAATTTTTCTAATTGCTGAGAAATTAAAAAACCTAAAATACTAAAAGCTATAAATGATATAAAAATAACTAATTTTATAAATAACGGTGCGTGCAAGGGAGGATATATAAATTCTGCAAATAGCATTTCAAGTGAAATCAAAATACTCAAAAAAAATAAAAAGAATTTATCTGAAGTAACTGAAACTACCATTATTAAAAAAGAAAGCCAAATTAAAACTATTACATTCTGCGTGATATAAGCAATGGCAAATAGAACAAAATTTATAAAAACAAAGGCAATTTTTTGTGTAATATAAAAATATTTCGTAAAGTATTTCATAATAAAAAGAAGTGATCCGGTAATTGTCAGGAAAATACATATGGCGATTATTGTTTTGTAATCTTGCGGAAGAATATTGAAAAGCCTTAAAAATAAAAAAATAGAAGCTATTAAAATAGCTATAAAACTACTTATAATTGTAAGATTATATCTAAAAGTACCTAAGTTGTTTTTTTTATTGTTCATAAGAAGAATTATAACAAAAGATAATTTAACATTAAATGAAAATTAAAAAATTGTTATGTTTTATTATTTTAATAGTATATTTTTATATGTTATGAAAAAACAAAATGTTAAAAAGTAGAGAGTGTCTATCAGTGGCGGAGAGGGTGGGATTCGAACCCACGGTACGGTTGCCCGTACAACGGCTTTCAAGGCCGCCGCCTTCAACCACTCGGCCACCTCTCCATACAAAAAGATTGAGAACTTAGATATAAGTAAGTGGTGCCCGGGGCCGGACTCGAACCGGCACGGGCGAAATGCCCGAGGGATTTTAAGTCCCTTGCGTCTACCAGTTCCGCCACCCGGGCTTGAGGTTGAAAGTTTATCATAACTTTCTTAAAATAAGCTTAATGGAGGCGCCACCCGGATTCGAACCGGGGATCAGGGCTTTGCAGGCCCCTGCCTTAGCCACTTGGCTATGGCGCCATGTAAATTCAAAGCTTTGAATTTACTGGAGCGGGCTACGGGACTCGAACCCGCGACCTCCACCTTGGCAAGGTGGCGCTCTAGCCAACTGAGCTAAGCCCGCATAATTATCGGATTGAAATTATATAAAAATTCATTAAAAAAAGCAACTATTCTTTTAAAAATCTTATTAAAAATATAAATAACAATAAAACGAAAGGATAAATTAAAATATAGAAGCTAAAATAAAAAAGTGGGGAGTTTGTGATTGAATGAGGATAAGGAATGTTTTCATATTTTAAAAATAAAATTACATCTCCTTCATTCATCAAAAGTTTTTTATTGTCGAGTTTAATTTCATAAACGTAATTAGTTGAAATATCAGCATAGTTTGCTACTTTTTGAGAAATAAATTTAATTGTTTTGTTTTTTAAAGTTTTATTCGAGTCTGTTGAAAATTCTAAATATCCATTTTTAATTTCATATTTTAAATCTTTTTTTAAAGTGATTTCTTTATTTACTAGCGGATAAATAAAGCTGTTTTTAGATTTATCGCTGATTAACAGTATTAAAAATAAAATGAGAATAAATATATTTAAATATTTAACAAGCCCTTTGTTTTTGAAAATTTCGAATATTACAAAGATTAAAAAAGGTATTCCTAATAAAAAAGAACTAAATCCGTCATTTATAGCTGATAACAAAATATAATAATAAGCAATAAAATAAGTAATTGTTTTTAAAAGTAGAGGTATATTTATATAGGAAACAATTAAAACTAAGTAGAGAAAATAAAAAAAAATAATTAAAGAATTGTTTTGAAAAAAGTTAGATATTTTAATGTTTTTTAATTTTCCGATTTCAGATAAAAAAGAGTTGGCAAATACTTTTATCTCTTTCACTTGGAGTTTTTCTTTAATTTTCTCGTCATATGGAGTTTTTAAAATTAAAAAATAGGACGGAAATATAAAAAATTTGTTTTTAATGACACGTTTAACGGTAACCGGAGTATTTTTGGGAAGTTTAATACCTTTACAGTCTATTGGCTGATATGTTCCGATATAGTTGTTTAATTTTTCAAGGCATAATTCTTTTTTTAAAACAAAAGTTTTATCTATAATGGGATAATATATTTTTAAAGTGCTTTTATCAATTAAACTTACTGTTATTAACAAAAACATTAAAACAATTAATTTTAATTTTTTATAAATGAAAAAAAGAAAAAGAATTATTGGAATTATTAAAAAATACCGTATAAAATCGTCCATTATTGCAAATAAAAAAAGAAAGAAAAAAGAGAGAATCTCTAATAGTTTACAGTTTAGGACCGGCTTTTTCGTATTCTTTTCCTTCAGGTACGTCTTCGTATCTTTTGAAGTTTTCAATAAACATTTCAGCAAGTTTTCTTAGTTGTTTGTCGTATGCTTCTTTATCTTCCCATGTATTTCTTGGATTTAATACTTGTGTATTTACTCCAGGAAGTTCTGTTGGAATTGCCAAATTAAATACCGGAAGAGTTTCAAATTCCGCATTGTTAATGCTTCCGTCAAGAATTGCGTTGATACAAGCTCTTGTATCTTTAATACTCATTCTTTTTCCAACTCCATAAGGTCCGCCAGTCCATCCTGTATTTACAAGATAAACATTTACTCCGTGTTTATCTATCTTTTCTCCAAGAAGTTTTGCGTAAACTGTTGGATGAAGTGGAAGGAATGGCTCACCAAAACATGCACTAAACGTTGCTACCGGTTCAGTAATGCCTCTTTCCGTTCCGGCTACTTTTGCCGTATATCCGCTTAGGAAATAATACATTGCCTGTTCTTTTGTGAGTTTTGATACCGGTGGAAGTACTCCGAATGCGTCTGCTGTTAAGAATATAATATTTTTAGGATGTCCGCCTTGAAGAGTGCATTCGTGATTTTCAATATGTTCTATAGGATATGAAACTCTTGTATTTTCGGTTTTACTTCCATCAGTATAATCAACTTCTCCGTTTTCTTTTATAACTACGTTTTCAAGAAGAGCGCCTCTTCTGATTGCGTTATAAATTTCCGGTTCGCTCTCTTTGTCAAGATTAATTACTTTTGCGTAACATCCGCCTTCAAAGTTAAACACACCTTTATCATCCCAACCGTGTTCGTCATCACCTATAAGTTTTCTTTTCGGGTCGGTTGATAATGTTGTTTTTCCTGTTCCTGACAGTCCGAAGAATAAAGCAACATCGCCTTCTTCACCAACATTTGCAGAGCAGTGCATGGATAGTTTTCCTTCAAGAGGAAGCCAATAATTCATCATTGTAAAAATACCTTTTTTAAGCTCTCCTCCATAAAGGGTCCCGCTCATTACAGCTTTATTTTCTTCAACGTTAAATGCTACAAATATATCACTATGTAAATTTTCTTCTTTCCAGTTCGGATATCTTGCCGGACCGGCTACTAAGAAAGTAAAATCAGGTTTGAAGTTTTTAAGTTCTTCTTCAGTAGGCAAAATAAACATATTCATAACAAAATGAGCTTGCCAGGCAATAGGAGTTACGAATCTTATTGCACGTCTTGATTCTTTACTTGCTCCGACAAATACATCTATAACGTATAATTCTTCATGTTTTGAAAGTTCTTCTTTGGTAAAATTTTCTAGTTTTTTAAAAGTTTCCGGAGTTATCGGTTGGTTTATATTTCCCCATGCTATGAAGTTTTCGCTTGGAGGTTGTTTTACGAAGTATTTATCTTTTGGGCTTCTTCCTGTGAATTCCCCTGTATCTACAGCTGTGGCTCCGCTAGCAGTTTCTACGACTTCACCTCTTTTTAGAGTATCTTCAATTATTTTATCATAACTTGGATTGTGAATGATTTTATCGGCTTTTATACCAATCTTATCAAGTTCTTTTATCATAATTTTCTCCTACTTAAATGTGGTTGTCTGGAATGTAATTATAACAAAATCTGAGAGAAGTAGAGGAAAAAGATTATTAAAAGAAAAAAAGAAAAGGGAGATTAAAGATCTTTTTCAAGACCTGATTTTTTAAGAGTAAATTCTACGAATTTATAGCTAACTATGATTAAAATAGGCCACATAAAAAATAGAATAACTCCCCATGTCGTATCGATTTTATGAACTTCAGGATCAATCCCGTTTGGCATTAATTTATCAGAAGCCATTAAAAGGCTTCCGAAAAATACCATTAAAAGTGTAATTAATTTTTTCATTCTCACTCCTTAATATGCATGAGATTCTGGATCTTGAATTTCTTCTTTTGTAATTGGACCGCCTTTTTTCATTTGGTACCATACCCAAATGATGTATCCAAGAACAAACGGTACGGCTACTGATACCCATGCCATAACCATAAGAGCATATTTAGAACCAGAACTGTTTTGAATTGTTAAACTGCTTTGTAAATCTGCGTAACTAGGATAAAAAGGTGTTCCGAAAAATCCCGCAATTGAGATAACGATGATACCGATTAATACTGTACCAAGTCCGCTAAACCATATACCTTTGTTTGAACCTTTTAAAGTTGCCAATACTCCCCATACATACAAAACAAGTCCGATTAAGAAAACAATTAACGGAAGTGCTCCGAATGATAATAAATTGTGAAGATATTTGCCATCTTCAAGATAAACTTTTCCAGTAGGATCGTGAATATCATACGCATAGCCTTTCATTGTTAAAAGACCGAATAGAACTACTAAAAGAGCTACAAGCAATACGATAAAACATCTTTTTACAGTTCCTCTTAATCTTTCGATTAATTCAGAAAATTCATTATTATCAACATCGTTGATCAACCAAAGTGCTCCAAGAATTCTTGCCATAGCGAACAATAAAACACCCATTGCAAGATTGAACCAAGCTCCATGTTTAAAATCGATTGCCGCTTCAAGACCTCTTAGATTGAATCCGTCAGGTGCAGTTCCCCATTGTAAGATTCTTGTTACAGGATCATATGAGAAATTACTTCCTGTAAAGAATGTACCAACTGCCGCACCGAATAAAACTACACCGATAACACCGTTAAAATATAAGAAAAATTTGTAAGCGTTTTTACCTATAAGATTGTTTGGTTTATTCATATATTCATATGATACGGCTTGAAGTACGAATGCGAATAGAATTAGCATCCATACCCAATAAGCACCACCGAATGAAATTGAATAAAATAGTGGAAATGCCGCATAAAGAGCACCACCAAAAAGTACCAATGTCGTAAATGTTAATTCCCATTTTCTACCAAGAGAGTTTACCAAAGCTCTCTCTTCCATTTCATCTTTAGCTACATGAAAAAGTGTTTGTCCACCCTGAACGAATGTCATAAGTAAGAAAAGTCCTCCAAGAACGGCAATTATTATCCACCAATAAACTTGTAGATAAAAATGTGTCGCGTCCACTGTAATTGGTGCCCATGTCATTAGTGCGCTCCTTTTGGTCCAGATTTAACGACCGTAAATAGGATTTTAAGTTCAGCAATACCAAGAATTACGAAAGCTGTTAAGAATAAAAAGAATGTTGCTTGAACGTTTTGTAAAGCAATTGGTGTTACTGATTCAGCTGTTGGAAGTACTCCGAATACTGTCCATGGCTGTCTTCCGATTTCCGCTGTCATCCAACCGAAACTTGTAGCAATCCATGGAAGAGGTACAGAAATTACAGCCAGTTTTTGAACAAGTGTATTGTTTTCGAATGTACCTTTTACTATAGATATCCAGCTCATAAAGAATAGTAAAATGAACCAGAATCCAAGTCCGACCATAATGTGGAATGCATAAAATACAGGTGGTACAGGCGGATAAATTAAATCTGGACTTACATTTGAATTAGCAAAATATCCATAACCGATTAGATCAGCTTTTGTAAGTGAAATACCTTTTTCTTTGTCTTCCCATACAACTTTATAGAAATCTGCTTTTGCAGCTTCCATTCCAGCTTTATCACCAGCTTTTTTAGCTTCATGATATTTGAATAAATCTTCTCTAGCTTCTTTACCAATTTGAGCAAGTTTGCTTAGAGGCCAAATTCCATATTCTTCATTTCCTTCAATTAAATCTTTAAGGCCTGGTACGTAGGCGTTAGGGTCTCTTTTACCAAGAAGTGATAACATTTTAGGAAGTTCGATTTTGAATACGAAACCTTCTTCGTTGCTTGTTACTTCAGTAGCTTTAAGATTTTTAGGAATACCGATTGCTACGATTGGTGCCCCTTTTTCACCTACGTAAAGTCCTTCCGCAGAAGCTATTTTTGTAGGCTGAGTATTAGCTACTTCGTAAGCATGCTCATCACCTATTACAGCTACGAAAATTGATGAAATTAAACCGAATGCCGCTGCTACAGCCGCTGATTTTTTAGCGAAATCTTTATGTTTACCTTTTAATAAGTATAAAGCGGAAATACCCAGTACGAAAATAGACGCAAGTGTGTATCCCGCAGTTACAACGTGTAAGAATTTAACCTGAGCCACCGGTTGCACAATTAGTGTCCAGAAGTCACTCATTTCAAGTCTTGAAGTTTCTATGTTGAAGAAACCGAACTCGTTGCTTGGATGTTGCATAAATCCGTTAGCGATAAGAATCCAAAGCGCTGAAAGGTTTGAACCTATTGCAAGTAGCCAGGTAGATGCTAAGTGAACACCTTTGCTGACTCTTTTCCATCCAAAGAATGAAATTGCCGCAAATGTAGCTTCCATAAAGAACGCCACAATACCTTCAACTGCCAAAGGTGCTCCGAATAAGTCACCTACAACCCATGAGTATGTAGACCAGTTAGTCCCGAACTCAAATTCGTGAATAATACCAGTAGATAAACCGAGTGCGAAGTTAATACCGAAAATTAATTGCCAAAACTGTGTTATTTCTTTCCATTCTTTTTTACCTGTTTTTACGTAAATCGTTTCGAAGAATGCTACGATAAACGACATTCCCAGTGTAAATGGTACGAAAAAGAAATGGAATAAAGCAGTCATCGCAAATTGGGCTCTTGCCCACTCAAGCATGGTTAAGTCAACATTCATGCTATTCCTCCTTTTTTTGTTTGCTGGTTGTAATTTTTGTAAGTTGCTTTACATACAAATCTTTTAAGTTTTCTTCTCCTTTAATTTTTGACTGAATAGTAGGGAAAAAGAAAACTTTCAGTACTACAAAAATTACAACCAATTTGATAATGATAATCACCCAAAGCTTGCGCCCCAGATCAGATAGGTTTTTAAACCCGTCTATGTAAAAGAATAAAATTCGTTTTAACATAAGCCCTCCTTCGAGGCTACCAAAAATTATATATCAAAATAAAATCCCAGTCAAGAAAAATTAATGAAAAATTAATAATTGTTTAAAATTTAATTAACATATGAGTATTCATTTATCGAAAATTATTAAATTTTACGGAAAAAAGAGATAAAAAAAGGGGAAAGGGATAAAAAAGAGAAGAAAGATTATTCTGTAACTGTAACTTCTTTCGGATCGCTTTCCCATAGGCCGTGTTTAGTACAGTAAGCCATAGCAGTTAGTTTTAGTTTACTTTTTGAAGGAATGATGTAAAAATCAACTTCAACGTGCGTTTTTTGATTTGCATATGTTTCAGGGAAAAAGTTTGCTTGAGCTAAAAGAGTTTCTCCGTCCCAAAGTTGAACATAGGCGATATGATGATCATAATCTTCAGGATGTGTATATTCGTTACCAACTTTTACTTTTACTTTAAATTTTTCACCTTTTTTTGCTGTATTTTCACAAATTATAAACGGTGAATGTCTATCGATGTAATCTTTTTTAGCTTCTCTGTCGATTTGAGAAATATCTTGATATCTGTTAATTTTTGGCATTTATGCCTCCTTTTGATAAAATTTGTAAAAATATTATAACAAAAAAATTTAAAAAAGATAAAATAACTCTTTTATTTGTTAATAAAAAATATCAAAAGGTAACAATTTGAAGAAAGTGGAAATTTTTACGGACGGGAGTTCTCTTGGAAATCCCGGTCCGGGGGGATGGTGTGCGATATTAAGATATAAGAATCACGAAAAGATTTTAAAAGGAGGAGATGAACATACTACAAACAATAAAATGGAATTAACAGCCGTAATCGAGGCACTGAAAGCTTTAAAAGAACCCTGTGAGATTGATTTATATGCCGATTCCACCTATGTTTTAAAGGGAATAAGCGAGTGGCTTGGTAATTGGATAAAAAAAGATTTTAAAAACGTTAAAAATCCCGATCTTTGGAAAGAATATTTACGATACAGCCAACCTCACAAAATCAATACTATCTGGGTAAAAGGACATTCCGGTCATAGGGAAAATGAAATTTGTGATAAAATTGCGAAAGAGGAAGCTTCAAGGAGAAAGAGTGCTGATAACTAAAGAAGAGATAAAAAAATATCTAAAAGAGATACCTCCTGTTCCTGAGAGTGTAAAAAACTGCCTTCAATATTTAAAGCAAGGTGAGTTAAAAAAAGCGGCAATGGAAGCGGATAAGGATTTGGTACTAAAAAAACAGATTGAAACAGTGGTAAATTCTGCTTACTTTTCTCTTCCAAACAGGGTTGAGGATATTGTACAGCTTTTTTCCATGATTGGACTTGAGATGGCAAAAAGCTTAGTGTATTCATATCTTGTATCTCTTTTACAGCCGAAGGAATGGAAGATTTTTAATATTCCTTTTCATGATTTTCAAGCAAGCTTTATGAGCGAATATGAAAAATATATGAAATATGAATTCGGAGAAAGCGAATACAAAAAATATGCGGAAGTAGGGGCTATAGTTCCAGCAGCTGTTTGTGTTTGCGATTCTTTACTCGGAGATAAAAAAGAGCAGGTTGAAATTATTATGAATTCAGCCCCTTTAGAGTACGGAACGCTTTTAAAAAGAATGACCGGGGTTACCCTTTTTGATATAGCTGCCACAATTGCCGAACTTTGGGGTCTTGAAGATGAAAAAGGATCTGTTTTAAAAAAAGCGGAATGTGATAAATGTGAAGATCCTAAAGCTGCGTTAGTTCATTTTTTATTTTTTTATTTAAGCAGTAAACCGCAATTTTTAGATATTAATTCTTTAATAGAATTTAAACCAGAAAGTATTAACTTGATACCAAAAACATATGAAAGGATTACAAATGGTAGCTGAAGAATTACAAAAGAGCTTGGGGTATGAGTTTAAGGACGAAAAACTCTTAACCGAGGCTCTGACACATAGAAGTTACACAAAAGACTTTAACAATGAAAGACTGGAGTATTTAGGTGACGCCGTTTTGGATTTGATAGTGGGGGAGTATCTTTATCATCTTTTTCCGAATGCGGAAGAAGGGATACTTTCTAAGTTAAGAGCGGCACTTGTAAACGAAGATTCTTTTACGAGGCTTGCCAAAAGGCTGAATCTTGGCAAATATCTTTTTTTATCACCTGCCGAAGAAAATAATAGAGGTCGTGAAAAACCTTCAATTCTCTCAAGTGCTTTTGAAGCTTTGATAGGGGCTTTATATCTTGAAGCGGGTTTTGATAAAGCAAAAGAAGTGGCGTTAAGATTACTAAAAGAAGAATTTCCGGTAATTACCCCGGAAGAACTTTTAAAAGACTATAAAACAACACTTCAGGAAATTACGCAGGCTCATTTCGGAGTAGTTCCTGAATACAGGCTTATAAGCGCTACCGGACCCGATCATAAAAAAGAGTTTGAAATAGGCGTGTTTATTAACGATAAAGAGTATGCAAGGGCAAAAGGAAAAAGTAAAAAAACAGCCCAGCAAGAGGGTGCGAGGCTAACGATAGAAAAGCTTAAGAAAGAACTAAATATTTAAAGGTAATATATGTTTAACAGTTTTGGAGAAATATTCAGGTTTACGACTTTTGGTGAATCACACGGAAAAGCTATCGGGGTTGTGGTTGACGGTGTGCCTGCTGGGGTGAATTTTGATGAAGAGTTTTTAAGAGATGAACTTGAGAGAAGAAGACCGGGTAAAAACAGATTTGCCACTCAAAGAAAAGAGCTTGATACTCCTGAGGTTTTAAGCGGTGTTTTTGAAGGTAAAACAACCGGTACTCCAATTTCAATCGTGATTTTCAATAAAGACCAAAAGAGCAGGGATTATTCAAACATAAAAGACATTTTCCGCCCGGGTCATGCCGATTTTACATATTTTCACAAATACGGCATAAGAGATTACAGAGGTGGGGGCAGAAGTTCTGCTCGTGAGACTGCCGCAAGGGTGGCTGCGGGAGCTGTTGCTAAAATGATTTTAAAAGAGCTGAATATAGAAATAGAGGCTGGAACTGTTGAAATCGGGGGAATAAGAGCGAAAAAAGAAGATTTTAAATATGCCAAAACTTCTCCGCTTTTTGCTCTTGATAAAAATGCGGAAAAAGAGTGGATAAAAATTATAGATAAAGCCCGCGAAGAGCATAATTCCCTAGGAGGTGTTGTAAAACTGAAAATAAAAAACCTCCCCGTAGGGCTTGGAGAACCGATATATTATAAACTTGATAATATTTTAGCAAGTGCGATGCTAAGCATAAACGCAGTAAAAGGGATATATATAGGCAATACCGAAGCTCATAAACTTACAGGAGCGGAAAACAACGATGAAATAAGTAAAGAGGGTTTTTTAAGCAATAACGCTGGAGGCGTACTTGGAGGTATAAGCAACGGTGAAGAGGTGGTGCTTGAAATATATTTTAAACCGACTCCCTCAATTTTTAAACCTCAAAAATCCGTGGATATATACGGAAATGAAGTGGAAGTGAATCTAAAAGGGCGTCATGACCCGATTGTGGCGGTTAGAGGCAGCGTAGTGGCTGAGGCGATGGCCGCTTGCGTTGTTGCTGATATGCTGCTTTTGAATATGACAAGAAAAATGGAATATATAAAAAAAATTTATCAATAATTTTTGGTAAGTTCCCGGGCTTTTTTCCAAAAAAGTTTTAACGCTTTTTTTTCTCTCCATCCGAGTCTGTAATAAATTATCTTATCAAGATATTCTCTTGCTTCTTTTGGAGTAATTCCTATTCTTTGGGCATATTTTTTTAAAGTCGAATAAGGGATTTTTTGTTTATGCTTTAAAAATTCATTAATAAGTTTTTCGTATTTTTTATAATCTTTATTAACGCAAAATAGAGCGAAAACAAAAGGTAGTTTATATTCTTCATACCAGAGTTTTGCCAAATCTTCGCAGTTTTTTTCTTTTAACGCTTTATCGCCTATTACCACTTTTCCTTTTTTTTGTAAAATTTTTGCCAAAACGTTAGAAGTGGCAGATTCATAATCTTCTCCTTCCCCTTTACATAAAAGAACGCTTCTTACTTCTTTTTTTGCTGCAATTCCAACGGGAAAACATTTTTTGTTTTTTCCTTTAATCGAAGAGATAAAAGCTGCGTCAATTTTTCCTTTTTCAAACCATTCGTTTATTTTAGAAGGGTAGGATTTTTTAATTTTTATATTCTTTTTTTTCAAAAATTGATAAAATGGCAAAAGGTTTAAGTAATCAATATGTCCTAACATATGAGCCTTTTTATTGGAATTTTAACATAAAGGAAAGATATGGTAAAAGTTGAATTTTTAGGTCCGATAGGAAAAAAGCCTGTGGAAGTGGAGGCGGGGTCTTTAAAAGAATTAAAAGAAATTTTAAATAAAGACGATTCTTTAAAGCCCTGGCTTGAAAACAGTGCGGTGGCGGTAAATGATAAAATTGTCCAGGATTTGGATGTTGAGCTTAAAAATGGAGACAGGGTGGTAATTCTGCCGCCTGTTTGCGGAGGCTGAGATGGTAGAAATTTTTAAAGGCGGAATTCCCGTAATAGAAACGCTTGAGAGATGGTATGAGGAGTGCAAGCTTGAGGGTTATGGGGCTATGATTCCGTTTATCGGAATTGTAAGACCGGATAACGGAATTGAGGGGCTGAGTTTTGATTTGTATCTTCCGATGCTAAATGAGTGGTTTAAAAAATGGCAAAATCTAAAAGAAGCGAAAATTATGATGGCTCACAGTTTCGGTGATGTTATGGTAGGGGAGACGAGTTTTTTATGTGCCGTATTTACAAAACACAGACGCGAGGGCTTTAAATATTTAGAAGAATTTGTAGAAGATTTTAAAGCAAACGCGCCTATTTGGAAATATGATTTAATTAACGGAAAGAGAATTTTTGCAAAAGACAGAGCGAAAAAACTTCCGGGTGCGGGAATACTTAATTAATGGAAAATGGACAATGGAAAATGTAAAATTAATGCAATTTAAATATATTTCATTTTCCATTTTACATTTTCAATTTTACATTTAAGGAGTAAAAATGGCGCATATAAGTTTTGAAGAGTCTATAAAGATTTTAAATAACAATTTGCCGCAGTGTAAATCAAGTGAGAGGGTATTTTTGGAAAATGCATTAAATAGAGTGCTGGCGGAGGATGTTGTAGCAAAATACGACAATCCTTATATGCCAACAGCCTCAATGGACGGGTATGCCGTAAAATATGAAGATATCGGTAAAGAAATTAAAATTATAGGACGAAATCCCGCGGGTACTTTTGAATATGACGAAATAAAAGAAGGAGAGGCCGTTAAAACTTATACGGGCTCGTTTATGCCAAAAGGGGCCGATACGCTTGTGCCGATTGAAAATGTTGAAGTAAGCGGAGATATTTTAAAAGTAATAAAAAAAGTCCAAAAAGGTTTTTCCGTAAGACCCGTAGGGGAAGATTTTAAAAAAGGTGAAGTTTTAATAAAAAAAGGGACTTTGTTAAAGCCGGGTGAAATCGGAGTGCTGGCATCCCTTGGAGTACCGGTTGTAAGTGTTGTTAAAAAGCCTGTAGTATCCGTGCTTGCCACAGGAGAAGAGGTTGTTGATTTGGATGAAGAGTATAAAATGGGGCAAATCAGAAGTTCGAATAATTATACTTTAACGGCCCTTGGCAGAAATTTCGGTTTTGAAGCTCACAATCTCGGCATTGCGGGTGATAATAAAAAAGCAATAAAAGAAAAAATAGTTGAAGCCCTTAAAAACAGCGATGTTGTAGTGACTACCGGGGGAGTCAGTGTGGGGGATTTTGATTTTGTAAAAGAGATAGTGGGAGAATTTGAAGTTTTGTTTCACGGCGTGAATATAAAACCGGGGCAATGGGTAATGCTCGCACGCGCAGGGGATAAATATATCGTATCTCTTCCGGGGTTTCCTTACAGCTCTTTTGTTACGTTTTTACTTTATGTAGTGCCTATTTTAGAATCTCTTGAAGGAAAAAAAGTTCTAAGAAAAATAAAAGCCAGACTCTCTCACCCGTTTGAGAAAAAATTTGCCAAGTATCAGTTTGTGGCTGTGAATATCGAATATAAAGATGGTGAATTTTATGTGGATACTTTTGGAAAAAAACAGGGAAGCAGCGGAATTTTGACAAACCTTATTAATAATAAAGCCCTTATGTGCCTTCCTGAAGGTTTATATAACCTTGATGCCGGTGAAATGGTTGATGTGTTTGTTTATGAGAGGGTGATTTAGATTTTCCCCTCTTTTATTGCAATAAAATATTTTCTTAGCTTTTGATTTACTTTTTGTATGTAGTGTCTTGCTTCTTCATATCTTAAATCGGTTTTTAGTTTTTCATATACTTCTTGAGGTGAGAGAGCATTTATTTTGGCAACTGCTTTTTTTATTGAATAATCACCTCTATATCTATAACAAAGAGTATTTCCTTTATAATCTTTATTAGTTGAATTAAATACACAAGCTACGTTTCCAGGACCTGTATTATAAGCAGCTATTGTAAGATATAGCCTGCTTAGGGGGTTTTTTATGTCTTTAAAGTAGATATAATAGAGCTTTTTTAAATAAGCACTTCCTATTAGGATATTATTGTTTTCGTTGTATAAATATCCAGGGCTTAACAGTTTTGGTTTTCCAAAAAGCATTTTATAAGCGTCTTTTCCTGCACTTTGAGGCACTATTTGCATAAGTCCAAAAGCTGGAACATAACTTCTTGCCATTGGGTTGTAGCTGCTTTCGGTTTCTATTATTGCATAGATTAAAGCAGGAGAGAGGGCAAATTTTTTTGATTTTTCACTAACTATAGGTTTTAAGTTTTTAGCTTTTATGAGATATATCTTTTTAGGAAGAGAAATTGTGTAAGAATAGACTTTTTTATCTGGTAATTTTGAAGATTTTATATCTGTTTTTGCTTGTTTTATGCTGTTTTGTGTAAAAAATTTTATCTCTTTTATTGTAGGAGGTTTTTTGTAAATTACGTCTGCTATTATAGGGGTATTGTTTGGAGGCTTAGAGAGGGCTATTTTTTTTAGTTTATTTTCTATTTTTTTTAATGCAGGGTTTTTTTCAAACGCTTCTTTTGTGGTTTCTATACTAAGTAGTGCCAGAGCTTTCTTTGCTTTTTGTTCAGCTTCTTGTTCAGATTTAGCAATTACTTCTATTTTTATTTTTGAGTTTTCAAAATCTATTCTTTTTCTAATTTTTTTATCTTTTGAATATTCTACAAATTCCTTTTTTGTTGTAAGTAGAGGTTTTTGCCAATATTTACTTATTTCTTTTTTGTATTTTTGAAATTCCTCTTCTATAATTTTTTTGTATTCTTGAAACTCTTTTTCTAAAGAATTAGTATAAATATTAAAATTTTTATAATGGCTTGTTTTAAAACTATTAAAATCTTGAGCTGATAAATATATAAAAATTACTAAAAATATTATTTTTTTCATAATATTACCTTTAATATGTTTCCATTAATACATAGTATTTTCCATCTTTTGCTTTACATGCTTTTATAATTTTTGCTTTTATAGTTTTCCCAGAAATAGATTGTAACGAGTAAGTTTTAAAATTTTTATTTATTTGATATCCTTGTTTTGAAGCAGATGATGAAATCATAGATGAAATTTTTACTTCTTTTTGTAAAGCAATTTCATTTAAAGCTTTAGAAATGGCTATTTTCCTTTGTTTATTTTCTCCTCCGTATAATACAGGTTTTGATATTCCAATACCTATTATTTTATTTGGATGTTTCGTAGCATAATTGTAAAAAAATTCAGGATTACAAAGATTATTTGTATCAGCTTTTTGTTTGATAGGATTTTGACATCCTAAAAAGATAATAAAAGGAAGAAAAAAAAATTTCTTCATTAATTTCCTCCAAACTCTTTTTCAATTGCTTTGTCTAATTCTTCTTGAGCTTTTTTAGATAAAAACTTTTGATATAAAGCTTGGTCATTTTTTAAAGAAGTTTTAACAGCATTTTTAACTTCTTCTTTTAGTTCTTCTTGATTAGGAATTCCAACTAGAACATACATTGTACCTTTTGGAGATATCCACATATTTAGTTGTTTAGAATTTCTTAATATTTTTGAAGATAGTTGTTTTGATACACTTTGAGTAGCTTTTTCAAATGTTTGATTGTTACCAGCTCCAGTAGTTGCCTTAAATTGTTTAAACATATTTTTAACTTTGACGCTTAGTCTTCTAGCTAAAGCATCTCTTGCAGCTGCCATCGCTTCTTCTCTTTGAAATTGAATGTCTCCTGCCGCGTTTTTTGGAGCAGAGCCTACTGCTACAATTCCGCCTTCAACATCTTCTGGCATACAAACCCATTTAGGAGCTTTGGTTCCATCGATTTGACAAGACGGTGTTTGAGGTTTTGTTTGTTGTTTATTAGCACATCCTGTAAAAGCAATTAGTGCAGCACTTCCCAATAGTAATAAAGTTTTTTTCATCGTTTCTCCTTTTTAATGAAATTTTATCATTAAAGTTCTTATACTACAAATTTAGATAAAATTTCATTAAAAAAGGATATATATGGAAAATATCAAAACGCCTGCGTATGTTATCGAAGAAGAACTGCTGGAGAAAAATCTTAAGGTCCTTGAGAGGGTTCAAAAAGAAGCGGGTTGTAAAATTTTGGTTGCTTTAAAAGGCTATGCTACATGGGCTACATTTGATTTACTTGAAAAATACTTGGCAGGTGCTACGGCTAGCGGTCTTTGGGAAGCAAAACTAGCTCAAATGAAACCGTGGGAAGTACATACTTACTGTCCTGCTTTTAAAGAAGACGAAATCGACGAAGTGGCCGATATTTCCCATACGGTTGTTTTTAACAGTTTTAATCAGCTTGAGAGATTTGAGGAGAGGGTAAAGAATAAAGCTTTAATAGGACTTAGGGTAAATCCCGGGGTGTCAAGTTCACCCGTACCTTTATACGACCCGTGCGCTCCGTATAGCCGCCTTGGAATTACAAAGGAAAATTTTAAAGCCGACAGATTAAAAAATGTCAGCGGTCTTCATTTTCACGCACTGTGCGAACAGCTTGATACCGCTCTTGAAAAAACCCTTGAAGGATTTGAAAAGAGATTTGGGGAATATCTTAAAGACATGGAATGGGTGAATTTCGGAGGAGGCCATCATATTACCCGTGAAGGGTATAACGTAGATAACCTTATAAAAATAATAAAAGAGTTTAAAACCAGATATCCTAATATTAAAGACGTATATCTTGAACCGGGCGAAGCCGTCGGGCTTAATGCCGGATATTTAGTGGCTGAGGTGCTTGATATTATCGATAACGGAATGAAAATAGCGATTCTTGACACCTCGGCCGAAGCTCATATGCCAGACGTTCTTGCCATGCCTTACCGCCCGAATGTAAGGGGTGCCGGAAAACCGGGGGAGAAGAAATACACTTACCGCCTCGGGGGAGTTACTTGTCTTGCGGGAGATGTTATAGGGGATTACAGCTTTGATGAGCCCTTAAAAATCGGAGATAAAGTGATTTTTGAAGATATGGCTATTTATACGATGGTAAAAAACACGGCTTTTAACGGGATTAAAATTCCAAGTATCATTATAAAAAGAAAAGACGGCTCGCTTTGGACTACAAGGGAATTTCACTTCGAAGATTTCAGAGACAGGCTAAGCTAGTCTTTTTCTATTGTTTATATTTTATTAAGTTTTAGCTTTTGGTTTTTGTAACTTTGATATAATAGCGCCAAAAAAAAGGCTTACAGTTTATGGGAAAAAAATTAATAATAGTCGAATCTCCGGCAAAAGCAAAAACCATTAAAAATTTTTTAGGCAAAGATTACGATGTAATAGCCAGTAAAGGTCATATAAGGGATTTGCCAAAAACTTCTTTTGGTATTAAAATAGAAGAAGATAAATTTATTCCTCAATACAGAGTTACAAAAGACCATCAGGCTACGGCAAAAGAACTGAAAGAAAAAGCTAAAAAAGCCGATATTGTTTATATAGCCACGGATGAGGACAGAGAAGGGGAGGCTATTGGGTTTCATATAGCCCACGTAATAGGTAAAAAACCTGACGAACTTCCAAGAATAGTATTTCATGAAATTACAAAAACGGCAATCAAAAACGCTCTTGAAAATCCAAGAACGCTTGATATAAACCGCGTAAACGCTCAGCAGGCAAGAAGACTTCTTGACAGGATTGTAGGATATAAGCTCTCTCCTTTATTAAACAAAAAAATTCAAAAAGGACTTAGTGCCGGAAGAGTTCAGAGTGCGGCGCTTAAGCTTGTAGTGGATAGAGAAAGAGAAATTAAAGCGTTTAAACCAAAAGAATACTGGACAATAGAGGGGATTTTTAAAAAGACCGAGGGCAGTTTAATCAAATATCACGGTAAAAAGCTTGATAAATTCGATATTTCAAATAAACAACAGGCGGAAGAAATTGTAAAAGAATTAAAGCCTCTTACATATGAAGTGAGTAAAATCGAAAAGAAAATCACCACTTCCAAATCACCCGCTCCTTTTATGACATCAACTTTACAGCAGGTTGCAAGCAGTGAGCTTGGTTTTTCTCCAAGAAAAACAATGCAGATTGCCCAAAAGCTTTATGAAGGGGTAAAAACTCCCGTTGGAGAGACCGGTATTATTACATATATGAGAACAGACAGTCTAAATATTGCAAAAGAGGCACAAGAAGCTGCTGTGGAATTTATTAAAAAAATGTTTGGAGATGAGTATGCAGAGCCTAAAACATACGATAAAAAAGCAAAAAACGCCCAGGAAGCCCATGAAGCTATAAGACCTGTGGATGTAAGACTTACACCTGATGATTTAAAAAACTATCTTACAAAAGATGAGCTGAAACTTTATACTTTAATTTACAGCAGGTTTTTGGCATCTCAGATGAAAGATGCTAAGTTTGAGACTCAAAATATCTACCTTACAAATGAAAAAGGAGAATTTAAAATAAGTGGTAAAAAGCTTATATTTGAAGGGTTTTACAAAGTATATGGAAAGCCAAGCGCCGATACTTTGTTGCCTGAATTTAAAGAAAAAGAAAAATTAAAACCAGAAGATGTAAAAGCCATTCAGCATTTTACAAAACCGCCTGAGAGATACACTGAAGCAAGTCTTATTAAAAAACTTGAAACTCTTGGAATCGGTCGTCCATCGACATATGCACCTACAATTACACTTTTGCAAAATAGGGATTATGTAGAGTTAAAAGAGAAAAAGCTTTATCCGACAGAAACGGCTTTTAATGTAATAGGGGTGCTTGAGAAGCATTTTCCTGATATTGTGGATGCAAATTTTACTGCCAATATGGAAGAGATGCTTGATTTAATTGCCAGTGGAAATAAAGACTGGCAGGAGATGTTAAAAGAGTTTTATCATCCTTTTATGGAACTTATTCAAAAAGGGGAAAAAGAAATCCCTTCACAAAAAATTGCAAAACCGATAGGTGAGCTTTGTCCTGAGTGCGGAAATCCCCTTGTGATTAGAAAGGGAAGATTTGGAGAGTTTATTGCGTGTAGTAATTTTCCAAAATGTAAATATACGCGTCCTATTGAAAAAGAAGAAAAAAAAGTGGATGTTAAATGTGAAAAGTGTGGTGCTGATATGGTGATAAAAAGAGGGAAAAAAGGGGAATTTTTAGCCTGCAGTAATTATCCGGAATGTAAAAACACAAAACCCCTAAACCCGCCAGAAGTTATTAAAGATGTAAAATGTCCTGGATGTGGGGGCGATATTATAAAAAGAAAAGGTCCAAGGGGTGAATTTTACGGGTGTGCTAATTATCCTGAGTGTAAATTCATCTCAAAATTTAGACCTGTAAATAAAAAATGTCCGGAGTGTGGATATTTAATGGCTGAGCGTACTTACAGAGGTAAAGAAGTATATGAATGTATTAAATGCAAGAAAAGAGAGGAAAAATGAGAGTAGGGATTATCAGCGATACTCACAAAAAAGTGGGGCGAGCTAAAAAAGCTATAGATTTATTGGTAGATAAAGGTATTGAGTTTTTAATTCACGCAGGTGATATAGTAAAAGAAGAGATACTTGAATATATTGAGAGTAAAAATTTAAGATATGTGGCAGTCCTTGGAAATAATGACTATCACCTTTACAGTGTTGTTGATAAATATGAACTTGTAACGGAGCCTTTTTATTTTAAACTTGCTGGTAAAACGTGGAAACTTATGCACTATCCAAAATATATTTTTCCGCTTGATACAGATATTATTGTTTATGGTCACACACATGAAGTGGATATTACGTTTAACGGTAAAAATTTGATATTAAATCCCGGAGAAGTGTGTGCGAGGGATACAGGTTTTAGCAGTTGTATGACTTTAGATATTAAAAAAGACAAATATGTAGTAACTTTGTTTTATAGGAAAATAAAGACAACTGAGTGGAAAAGCAAGGTAAAAGAATTTTTTATTTCCGGAGGTAAAGAGTGATATATCTTTGTGCTATTTCAAACATCCGTTCAGGTGCTTGCAGGGAAGATTGTAAATTTTGTACCCAAAGTGTAAAATGGGGGGCGGATATTGAGAGATTTAGGCAAAAAAGTATTGAAACAATTGTAAATGAGGCAAAGCTTGCAAAAAAAAACAGAGCCTCTGGTTTTTGTCTGGTTACAAGTGGGAAAGGGCTTGATGATAAAACGCTTGAGTATGTTTGCCGTGCTACAAAGGCTGTTTTAAAAGAAGTTGATATTTCTATTATTGCGTGTAACGGAACAGCAAGTAAGGAATCATTAAAAGAGTTAAAAAAAGTTGGAGTTAAAATTTATAATCACAATCTTGAAACAAGTCGCGAATATTATCCTAAAATCTGTTCTACTCACAGCTGGGATGAAAGGTTTGAAACCTGTGAAAATGTAAAAAGCGTTGGTCTTAAACTTTGCAGCGGTGGTATTTTTGGAATGGGAGAGAGTGAAAAAGATAGGATTTCTCTTTTAAATTCTCTTAAAAAGTTAAACCCCGATGGAATACCGATAAACTTTTTTATAGAAAATGAGAGACTTCCTTTAAGAGCCACTCATACAAAAGATATGGCATTAAAAATTATTAAAACTTTTAGAACAAATTTTCCTGATGCTGTAATAATGTTAGCAGGAGGCAGAGAAGTTGTATTTGCAAGTGAATGGTTTGAAGGGATTAAAGCCGGAGCTAACTCTATAGTTATAGGTGATTATTTGACAACTAAAGGGGAAAGGGCTGATAAAGATTTGGAAATTTTATTAAAAAGGGGGATAAAAGTAGCTAATGAGTGCTGAAATTAAACTTATGATATCTCTTTCTCTTATTCTTTTAATTTCTCCTTTTTTAAGTAATAAACTGAAATTTCCAATTTCTGTGGTTGAAATAGTACTTGGTATTGTTTTTGGGGCTTTTCATTTAATAGACCATCACAATCACTATTTTAAGCTTTTAGCAGAAGTCGGTTTTTTGTTTTTAATGCTTTTAGCGGGAATGGAGGTTAATTTAAAAGAACTTTTAAAACTTGATAGGAAAATTATAAAAAAAGGGATAATGTTTTTGGTTTTTTTATATCAGCTTGCATTTTTAATAGTTTTTTTAAGTTCTCTTAATTTTATTTATGTAATTGTTTTTTCTCTTATATCTGTTGGTCTTTTACTTGCAATTCAACAGGAAATTGGCAAAACGATATGGCTGGATTTGGCGTTGAAAATTGGGGTTTTAGGAGAGCTTTTATCAATTTTGTTTTTAACTATTTTAAGTGAATATCTTGAATATTCTTTGTCAAAAGAGCTTTTGATAAATATTTTTATTTTGATTGGGGTCTTGGTGTTAATGGGGGTTGTTTTTGTTTTATTCAGAACTCTTCTTTGGTGGTATCCAAACCTTAAACACTCTTTAATGCCAGGAATTGATAAGTATCATCAGGATGTAAGAATTGCTATGAGTCTTTTTTTTATTATGATTGCGGTTATGATGATATTAAAAATTGATGTTGTTTTAGGGGCGTTTGTTGTTGGGGTGTTTTTAAGAACCTTTTTTGACCATAATCATAAACTTGAACATAAATTGGCTCCTCTTGGTTTTGGGTTTTTAATTACGATATTTTTTGTTCATGTTGGAAGCAGTATTGATTTAAGCCGTTTTAGTTTGGATATGCTAAAAGATATTTTAATATTAACATTTGTAATGATTGGAATAAGAGTTCTTAGCGCTTTTGTTTTTATAAAAGATATAGGGCTAAAAAGAAGTATTCTTTTTGGCCTTTCACTTTCTATGCCTCTTACTTTACTGATAGCGACTGCAACTTTGGCAAAATTAAATCATTATATTGAGGAAAGAGAATATATTATCTTAGTAATAACGGCTGTTTTAGAGGTAATTATTGTAATGTTTGGCGTAAAATTTATAAATAAGTTACAATTTCAAAAAAAGGATAGTTAATGGTAGTTACTCGTTTTGCACCATCACCAACTGGTTATTTACATATAGGCGGGTTAAGGACGGCTCTTTTTAACTGGCTTTGGGCTAGGAAAAACAACGGAAAATTTAGACTTAGAATTGAAGATACAGACCTTAGCCGTAATAAACAAGAGGCGGTGGATGCGATTTTAAAGGCTTTTAACTGGGTTGGAATGAAATGGGATGATGAAGTTGTGTTTCAAAGTGAGAGATTTGACGTTTATAAAAAATATATTGATGAGCTTTTAGAAAAAGGGCTTGCTTATAAGTGTTATCTGACAAAAGAAGAGCTTGAAAAAATAAGAGAAGCCAAAATGAAAGGTGAAGAGCCTCCTATTGATATCAGAAAATACAGGGATTTTAAAGGGGAGCTTGATAAGCCTTATGTAATCAGATTTAAAGCGCCTTTAAGCGGGAAAATATGTTTTGAAGACGGGGTAAAAGGCGAACAGTGCGTGGATGCCAAAGAAATAGAAGATTTCGTAATAGCAAGAAGTGACGGGACTCCTACTTATAATTTTGTCGTAGTGATTGACGACCATGAAATGGGAATGACGGATATTATAAGAGGAGACGACCACCTCAGAAATACATTTAAACAGCTTCTTGTTTATAAAGCGTTTGGCTGGGATGTGCCAAATTTTTATCACGTACCTATGATTCACAACGAAAAAGGCGCTAAAATGAGTAAGCGTGACGGGGCGGTGGATGTTATGGAATATAAGCGTGAAGGATATCTGCCTGAAGCTCTTTTAAACTTTTTAGTGCGCCTTGGCTGGAGTCACAAAGACCAGGAGATTTTCAGTATTGAAGAGATGATAAATTTTTTTGACCCAAAAGACATCAATAAAGCCCCAAGCCGCTTTAACAAAGAAAAACTTGACTGGCTGAATTCCCATTATATTAAAAACTCTCCAAACGAAAGACTTGAAAAGCTTTTAAGGGATGATTTTGGAGTTGATATAATTGACCATGACAGAAAAGAGATTTTAATTGATGAGCTTAAAGAAAGAGTAAAAACCCTTAAAGAAATGGCAATAGAGATTGAAAAAATATTGACGCCTCCAAGTGAATATAACGAAAAAGCGGTTAAAAAATTCCTTAAAGACGAAGTATTAAGTAATCTAAGAGAATTTTTGGTCTTTTTAAACGATAAAGACCCAAAACTTCCACCTGATTGGCACGATGTTATGGACGAGTTTTTAAAAATTAAAGGCATTAAGCCGAAATTCCTAATGCCGCCGCTTAGAATTGCAATGGTAGGAGATACAAAAGGAATTGATTTAGCGGCACTTTTAAGCGTTCTTGGAAAAGAGGAAGTCAAAAAAAGAATCTCATCACTTCTTGCCAAATTTGAGGTTTTTTAAACCTCTTTTTGATATAAATAAAAACACTACAAACGCAATAAGTGCGTATATCATATTAAAGCCCAAAATAAATTAAATATTTATTTTGAGGAAAAAACAG
>JAMOTL010000006.1 GCA_027062285.1 Nautiliaceae bacterium | reverse complement strand
AACTTTAAATGTATTTTACTAAAATATCCTGGAAATATATCACAAGCTGAGGATAAATTTCAGACCAGTTTCTGATTCTAGAGCTTTTCCATTTTTCCATCACCTCCTGTGTTGAAGTAAAAAGGACCTTAAAAGCCGCTTCTTTTGAAGGAAACGAGCCTTTTTGCTTTGTTTTTCTTTTTATGATAGAATTTAAAGATTCTATCGGATTAGTGGTATATATGAGCTTTCTTACAGCCTTCGGATACTTAAAAAAGGTAGAAAGTTCATCCCAGTTTCTTTTCCAGGAATCATAAATATGAGGATATTTTTTAGACCATTTATCATTGAAATATTCAAGATTTTGAAGGGCAAGTTCTTCCGTATCTGCTTGATAAATAGATTTTAAATCTTTTGCTATTTCTCTTCTATCTTTATAAGATACAAACTTTAATGAATTTCTTATCTGATGAACTACACATCTTTGAATTTCAGCTTTAGGATATACCGCTTTTATAGCTTCGTTAAATCCATTAAGTCCGTCTATTGAAAATATTAAAACATCATCCACACCTCTGTTTTTATTTCATTAATAATTGAAAGCCAGTATTTGGAAGTTTCATTTTCTTCCGCTATCCATATGCCTAAAATGTCTTTTTTGCCTTCAAGATTAATTCCGAGCATTATATAACAGGCTGTATTTTTTATAGCTCTTTCGATTTTTATTTTCAATACTGTGGCATCCATAAAAATAATGGGATATATCGGCTCTAAGGGTCTGTTCTGCCATTCTATGGCTTTTTCAAGTATCTTTTCTGTTATATTTGAAATTGTTTCGGTTGAAAGTTCATATCCGTATAAATCGTCAAGATGGTGTTGTATCTCTTTTACGCTCATTCCTTTTGCGTATAATGATAAAATCAAGTCTTCCGTTCCGTCTAATAGTCTTTGTCTTTTTTTTACTAACTTTGGCTCGTCCGAGCGAAGCGACAACCCCGCAACGAAGTGAGGACAAACGTTGAATTTCTGTCTCTTGGAATATTTACTTCTATTTCCCCGTATTTGGATTTCAGGCTTTTTTTATTGTATCCGTTTCTGTAATTACCGGTATCTGATTTTTCATTCTTTTCATAACCCAAATGAGTTGTAAGCTCACCCTGGGTTGCAGCCTCAATCATCTCTTTGATTAATACTTTTAATTCATTTTCAAGCTCTTCAATTGTTACAGGATTTCCTGATTCAAGTCTTCTTTTGTATTTTTCAAAATTTATAGTTTCTATATTTAAATCAGACATTTCGCACCTAAAAAATTTATTTTTTTATAAAATTTTTGTTTAATTTTTGTAAAAAACATAATTTTAACCACAAATTTTTGATAAATTTAGCAACATTTCAATAAGGAAGTGAGGTTTTAACCTCATTGGCGGGACTGAAGTCCCACTTCCAAATCAATGTAACCTTTTTATTGTTGGAATAAATTCTCAAAAAAACACCATAAATTCGGCGTTTGAAAAATAAAAAAATTGGTGCGCAATGTCGGTTTTAATAATTATAGATTTATATGTTGCTTTATAAAATGATAAACATGATGATATTTAATCTCAAATTTAATATTATATTCATACAACATAAAATTTAATATTGTTACTATATGTTTAATCTCGAATCCGTCTTTTATTAAATCTCTAATAAAATCCTGCAATACACTACAAACAGTAATTCCCCATAAGTGACCTTCAAAATCTTTTAAAATCAACATTCTTTCAATAAATTGTTCATCAGATAAATGTTTCATAATTACTCCTTTCATCTTTTTTATATATTTATATCTTTTTGAAACAAAAAATCTTAAAGTTTAGTAAAAAAATGAAAAATTTTTTGATTTTTTTCTTGTTGATTCAATTTCGTTAAATTTATTTAAATTTTATTTAATTCTTTTTAATTCCATTTAAATTTATTAAACTTTTTCAACTATATAAAATAGTGTCTATTAGATAAAAGAAGAAATTTAATGTTATTTAACAAAACATAATAAAATTTATTTTTATTAAAAAAACCCCTGTAAGATGGACTTTTCAATGAAAAACGCGAAACGGAATCCCTAAAATCTTAATAACAACGGTTTCTTTCCTTTTCCCCTTTCGCTATATACTTATTAATACTACGGCGGACATAAAGTCCGCCTATATAGTATCTATATTTACTATAAATACTATAATATCTTGAACCGACCATTTTATCAGCGTTTTTGAAAAATTTTGTCACCCGTCGTTTCCAACAATATCACCCACAATTTCCCATATTGTCCCCTCTCATTTTCCTTTGTAACAAAAACATTATCCAACTTTGTTTAATCTTTTTTCTGCTAAATCTACCCTTACCCACATTTCATCAAATTTGTCATATGTATATTTTGGAATATCAAAATTTTTATGCAAAACGTTAAATGCTTCTTTTATTTTTTCACGTTTCTTTCTTTTGTCCAGATTTGTATTATTGAGATTGAGTATATCAAACAACAAATCTTCTCTATATTTTTCTCTCCATTTTAATAATTTTCTACCATTTATATTAAATTTTGTTTTAGTCCCCTGCATAAAAGCATATAAGAGAATTGCGTATCCTGTCCCTCCATTGGTTTCTTTTTCTAATATTAAAAAGTTTCCTAGATTTACCAAGATGCCTTTGTTTATTACCGCTTCGATAAATTTTTTATTTGCAAAAATTTCAATTTCTTTATAATTGTTATCATATTTAACATCATATATATATTTTGTCACATGAGTTTTTCCGTTTTTTGTAAAAAACAAATCTACTTTAGATAATCTTATTATACTTTCTAAAAGCGTTTTTCTGTTGATTTTTTTATTAAGAACTCCTCTTTCTTTTACCAGTTTAATCAAGTCAAGTTTCTTTACAGCAGCTTCTTTTCCGTTAATTTCCTTTATATCCCAATCGAGCTTTAAATATTCTCTAATAACAAACATTAATGTTACTAAATCATACGTATTAAGCATTTCCGGGGCTTTTGCTTTAAAAAATACATCACCCCATTTTCTTTCAATTTCCATTTGTTCTCTTTTTCTAGAGGGAAGAAATGGTAAAAAATGCAGCGTTCTATAATCTAATTTACTTTCAAGATTTTTAATAGATTTCATCATCGGTACCTTCAAATTCAGTACAATTGCAAACATCCAACGTACCATCCAAGCCTTTAACTAAATAAATATCTTCGGGAATCGCTGCATAATTAACTTTGGCAAAAGTTACCTTTACATGATTTTTTCTCATTTCTTCTTGTATTTTTAATTCTTTTGCTTCATCCTTGCTTAATACACTCATATTAATTAATAGTCTTGCATTATCCACTAGTGCACTAGCCCCGCGCATTGCAGTTTGTCCACTTGATTTTTCCAGAATAGCTGTCTTGTTTTGATGATGTAGCAAAAGTATAGTAGTACCCGTTTTATTGCAGATTTCTTCAAGTATTTTAAGTATTTCACTCATTTTAGCGTTGTTGTTTTCATCTTCTCCATGTAATCGGCGAAAAGTATCTATAATTATCAACCTTGATTTTTGTCCTAATTTCAGCAATATATTATATGCTTTTTCCTGTAATTCACCATCCTTATACAAATTAAAGTTTTTTCCATAAAGCCCGTATACCATTAAATTTTTATCAATCGATTGCAAAGCTTTATATCCATTTTCTTCCCCGAATTCCCTAATAATTTTTCTACTGATTCTTTGTATTCTGTTTTCCAGAATTTCTGTCGGGTCCTCCAAATTCAAATAACACACAATTCCTCTTTGATGTCTATCATTAATTATAGGTCTAAAATTATAAATTTTTGTTGTATCTGCTAAGCTAAAAGCAAGATGTAAAGCAAGCATACTTTTTCCTGTACCTCCAGCACTGCTTATAAAACCTATTGTTCTACTTTTTAAACCTGTAAAAACAAAATCCAGCGGAGGTAATTCTTTCTTAAATATATTCAATACCGATAAAGGCTCAGTCCCCTGTTTTTGTATATTTTTATTTTGTGAATTTTCAATGTGTTCATTAACAACATTATTTTTGAATAAATTGTTGTTTCCGCTCATTTTATCCACCTTATATATCCAATATAAAATATTCTCTTATTTGATTCATTTCTTTGGATTCTGAGCCTTCATCAACATTATCTAAATTAGAAACTTCCAATTCTTCAAGCCAATCCTGAGTATTACTTATTTTTATACTTCTTTTTTCGGTTTTAAAGTTTGTTATTCGGTTTTGTAAATTTCTCAATTTTTTAGGATTACCGTTTATACTCAAAAAATCCCAGCAGTTTATTTCTTTTTCAGTTTCAAATCCAAAAGCCGCCTCGGCTTCGGAAAACCTATTCAAGAGTTTATTCTCTACCTTTTCATACAGATTCAACCCTTTTTTAAAAGTTTCATCATCAACTTTTACATCATGTACTTCAAAATTTTCCAAACATACAGTTTGCATCATTACTCCTTTTCTAACCAATTATAATAAAAAATATTTACCTAAAAACTGCAAAAAGTTCATTAAGATTCCCGTAATTTCGAACTTGTCAATATAATTGACAGTTTTTGTGAAGCAATGAAGATTTAATAGGCAAAATTAAGATGTTAAAAATCTTTCAAAAATTTCTTTTTTAAAGCTTCTAAATAGTTTTTTTTCTATATTTTTTCTTAAATTTAGCTTAAACAATTATTTTTTTAGATTTTTTATAAGAATTAATGAAAAAGCAGTTTCAAAAAATATAAATATATTAAAAAGGAATGTGCTATGAAAAAATTTGATGAAAACTTTTTGCAATATATCAGAGATAATATACCAATAGAAGATATCCTGAAAAATATGTTTAATTTTCAAAAAGACATTAAAAGGAGTTCGATTAACTCACAGGTATATCTCACAGATAAAGGAAAAAAGATTATTACATTTCATAAAAATGGAGCTAATGCATGGTTCACACTTAATGGAGTCAAAGGAGACAACATAAAACTTGTACAATTTCTCGAAAATTGTGACTTTGTAACAGCTGTAAAAAAACTTGCTAATTTTTATAATATAAACCCTATAAAATATAACCATAATCAAAACACAAGTCCAAACCTCCAAAGAGCTTTTGAAAGAAAAGAAAAAATTAAAAAAGAAATAGCAGAGGCTGAAAAAAATTCTCAAAAAGCTATTGAAAATTATAAAAATCTTAAAATAAACAGGCATTTTAGGAACAATATTCGTGGAATTTCAAAAGAACTGCTAAATTATTTAAGAGATAATGATAAACTTAAATTTTATAAAACTGATAAATATGCAACTATTAAAATACCTCTATATTGTAACATCGATGACATATGTGGGATTCAGGATATTTACAAAAAGGACAATTCATGGAGAAAAATTAACCATGGAAAAGCCGGCATTTATTTTACTGGGAATCTTGAGAAAATAAACACCATAATATTAACGGAATCTTTTTTTGATAGTTTATCAGCTCTTCAGTTGAAATTTAATAAAACTATTAAACATAACCCGTATTATGATTTAAATACTTTAAATTCGGACCTAGCCACTATTTCAATAAATGGTTCATTAAATGATTTAAAAAAAGAAGCTATCCTTGATGTAATAAAAAACTCTCCGATGCTTAAAACAATAATCTTAGCATTTGATAATGATAATATGGGACAAAAATACACTTCCGAAGTAAAAAATCTTTTAGAATCTAAAGGGTTTATAAATAAATATTCAATAAAACTTGTAAAATACAAAGGCTATAAAGACTTTAATGAATATCTGCAAGCAAGATATAAGCAAAACATCATACAAAATATAAAGCTAAAGAAAAAAAAGTTTATGAAATAACACGTTAACAAAATTTTTTGTTAAATCTGTATAAATAACTTTTCCATATCCCTGCCTATATTTGTATATCTTTGAAAAAGCCTTATCATAGGCATTTTCTTCGTATTAAATTCGTTTATTCTTTCAGAAAAACTTATCATTTTTTCTGAAATAACGATTGACAAAACACAGACAAAAGTGTAAAATACATTTAACATTTTTAACTAAAAGGCAATAAATGGATTTTACAAAATTTTTCAATGAACAGTTTGAGCTTATTAACAGATTAAATTTAGAATTTAAAAGAAGTGTTTATGATTTAGTAAATATTAAAAATAATAAACTAACGGCGCTGCTTGGTCAAAGAGGTGTCGGAAAGACTACTATTCTTCTTCAAAAATTAAAAGAGATAAACAGCGACAACGCTCTTTATATTTCGGTTGACAATCCTTATTTTTCCACCGTAAATTTATACGAGTTTGCAAAAAAGTTCGAGCAGTACGGGGGAGAATATCTTTTTATAGACGAAATTCATAAATACAAGGATATCGCATCTCATCTAAAAGCAATATATGATATGACGAATCTAAAAGTAATAGTTTCCGGTTCTTCACTTCTTCAAATCTATAAAGAAGCGGATTTAAGCAGACGGGTTTATGAGATAAAAGTACCAGTATTATCTTTTAGAGAATTTTTGGAGATTAAAGGTTATAAATTTGATAAATATTCAATTGATGAAATAGTAAGTAATCATTTAGAAATTGCTAAAACTATCAGCTCACAGATAAAACCGCTTAAATATTTCAAGGAGTATTTAGAATACGGGTGCTATCCATTCTTTTTAGAAGGGATAAATTCTTACAAACAAAAACTTTTAAATATTTTAAATTACATCATCGAAGTTGATTTACCGTATACCGCAAATATTTCCTACGCAAACATAGACAAACTAAAAAGGCTCATTTACCTGCTTGCCCTGTCTGTGCCTTTTACTCCTAATATTCAAGAACTGTCCCAAAAAACCGGGATTTCAAGACCTTCTTTGCTTGAATATCTGTATCTTTTGGAAAAAAGTGAAATTTTAATAAACCTACATTTCAAATCAAGAGGCACATCAAAACTTCAAAAACCGGATAAAATCTATTTAAACAATACAAATCTTATAAGAGCCATTACGGATAATTCAAATATAGGAAACGAGAGAGAAACGTTTTTTGTCAACCAGATTAAAAGTTATTTTTTAAATAAAAAAAGTTTTTTTGATGAAAATATCGTATTGGCAAAAAACGGAGATTTTATCGTAGGAAATTATACGTTTGAAATCGGAGGAAAAAACAAAGATTTTAAACAGATAAAGGGGATTGAAAACAGCTTTATCATCAGTGATGATATTGAAATCGGGTTTAAAAATAAAATCCCTCTTTATCTTTTCGGGTTTTTATATTAAAAATCAAATCGAATAAAACCATCTTCTTTTTTATTTTTAGCAGTTATAAGAGATTCCCATTTTTCAAGCAACTTTCGTCTTTGCTCTACATAATCGGTTCTGGTATAAATTTGTGCAACGCTGTTTTCGGTTTTATGCATAAGTTGAGTTTCTACGATTAGCGGATTTTCTCCCAGTTCTTTAAGAATTGTCGCAAAACTGCTTCTAAATCCATGAGAGGTAGTCTTATTACCTGATAATTTTTTTAAATGTTTATTAACACTGCTTTCGGTAATTTTATTAGCGTTACCGTTTTTGAATATATAACCTTTTTTTGTTTTATCGTATTTATATAATTTTTCCAAAATTTTAAGAGATTCCTCGGCAAGAGGCAGTCTAAAATCGATTTTTGTTTTTGTAATTTCTTTTGGAATATCTATCATTTTATCTTTCCAATTTACATATTCCCATTTAAGCGAAGATGCGGTCCCATACCTCAAAGCCGTAAGCATTAAAAACTGCATTAAACTTTTTGTTGTAAGTTTAATATTGCGGTAATTGTTTGTTTCCTCGTATGTTTCGAGTTCACAGATTTTTTTATACAACTCTTGCAATTCTTCAGGATTTGTAATTGCACGAAAATGAATCGGTTCGTTTTTTCCAACAACTTTTTCAATTACATTGTTATCTATAAAACTCACAGGATTATTTGTAATATTGTAATGTAAAAACAAAAACTTATAAAAATTACGAAGTAAACGCATTAATTCCTTGGCAGTTTCGGCTTTATTTTTTGTGGTTTGAGCTTTTTTGTTGTTTTTATTTAAGTTGCTGATATTTTTTAATAGTTTATTAATTATATCCGTATGCTGCATTGTACGGACATCCAGTTCACCTAGTGCAGGTATTATATAATTGCGAATTCGTCCTTGGTCTCTTTTGTCTTCACTGTTATAATACTCATGGATAATATTTTTAAGCAGGTATTTTTCGGAGTCCCTTAATTTTTTTTGTATAATTTCCTTATCTTTTTTACTTGTTTTTTTAGCAAGTTCAGCCCGGATAATTTCCCTTGCCTCACTAAAACTTTTATCCGTTATTTTAGCTTTTAGTTTTTGAACGACTTGTTTTGCTTCCGTCAAGGTTATATTATCTATATTATCAATAGTTGCTTCAATTTTCTTTTTATCTTTTTTAATTACAAACTTAAATACTTTGCTTTCCTTTTGCACATAAACATAAAGATTCTCAGCAACTTTTATTTTTTCCACTTTTCCATTATATTTTAGTTTTCTTAGTTCTCTGATTGTCATAATTATTCCTTTTAGTATGGTGCGGTTTTTCAATATAAATAATTATAATAAAAAACCTACCCCAAAACCTACCCAGAAGCAAAATTTCTCAAAATTTCAATAAAAAATAAAAAATTCATTTTTGTTGTCAAATAATTTTACAAGTCCCTTAATATCGGTATTTTTAAGTTGTAGAATTTTTAATAAACGAAGAAAAAATGAAGTATTAAATTTAGCATTTGAAGTTCTCCCACCGCACCATTAATCTATCTATAAATAAAATCTACATCTTCCGGTAATTTGAGATCAAATGCTTTTTTATTCACCGATTTTTTTTGATTGTAAAAATTTATTTTGACTTTATTGCCTACATCATCAGTATAATATAATTTTTTTAATGTCCTGTCATAAATAAAATATATTTTTTTATCTTTTATAGTCGATTCATATAAATTATTTTTAATTTTTTTTGCGTTTTTAATTATCTCATTTAAAGTAGTTTTGTCTCTTTTTGTAATGGTAACCTGATAGAGGTCGGGTTCGTAGATATAAATTTTATCTAATATCCAAATAATTTTTTCTGTCGGATAAGTATACTTCCAAACGATATTTCCTTTATTATAAAAAATTTTCCCTTTATAAATTAACTTTTTATTATTCGATATTATAGTTTGATTAAAATCGGCGCTGAATTCTTTTGGCAGTTCAATACCAAAAGATAATATTGTTATAAAAAATAAAATAATGATTTTCATTAATTCCCTTTAGTTATTTATGTTATTATAACAAAAAAGTTTTAAAGGCATTTTGGATGGTTAAGAAGGTATTTAGAAAGATTTTTGGGACGAAAAACGACAGAGAACTTAAAAAATATTTCGCAAGAGTAAAAGATATTAATGCCTTAGAGCCGAAATATGAAAAAATGAGTGACGAAGAGCTTAAAAAAGAATTTAATGAAATTAAAAAAAATATATTAGAAGAAATAAAAAACGGAGCTGAAGAACAAGAAACGCTAAATAAATATTTAAATGATGTTTTTGCTATGGTAAGGGAAGCTAGTAAAAGAGTGCTTGGTATGAGACATTATGACGTTCAATTAGTGGGTGGAATGGTTCTACATGACGGAAAAATTGCCGAAATGAAAACAGGAGAAGGTAAAACACTTGTAGCTACGCTTCCTGTTGTTTTAAACGCAATTCTCGGAAAAGGTGTTCATGTAGTAACAGTCAATGACTATCTTGCTCAAAGAGACGCAACTGAAATGGGTAAGTTATATGAGTTTTTCGGACTTACTACCGGTGTAGTCGTTGGTGGTATGGAAGATTATGAAAGAAAAAAAGCATACGCCTGTGATGTGACGTACGGTACAAACTCTGAATTTGGTTTTGATTATTTAAGAGATAATATGGTTTTTGATATTGAAGATAAAGTTCAAAGAGGACATTATTACGCGATAGTCGATGAAGTTGATAGTATTTTAATTGATGAAGCGAGAACTCCTCTTATTATTTCGGGACCTGCTAATAAAAGGGTGGAGAATTATATAAAAGCTGATGAAGTTGCCAAACAACTTGAGCCTGAAAAACATTTTACCGTAGATGAAAAAGATAAAGTTGTTCTTTTAACTGAAGAAGGAATTAAAAAAGCGGAAGAACTTTTCGGTGTCGATAATCTTTATACTCCTGAAAACGCAATTCTCGCCCATCATCTCGATCAGGCGTTAAAGGCAAATTATCTATTTAAAGAGGGAAGAGATTATATTGTTAGAAAAGGTGAAGTGTTAATCGTCGACGAATTTACCGGAAGAATAGCTGAAGGCAGAAGATTCAGTGAAGGATTACATCAGGCGCTTGAAGCAAAAGAGGGTGTGGAAATTCAAGAAGAGTCTCAAACTTTTGCAGAAATTACTTATCAGAATTATTTTAGAATGTATGAAAAACTTGCCGGTATGACGGGAACCGCCCAGACGGAAGCCACTGAATTTTTAGAAATTTACGGACTTGAAGTGATTTCAATTCCTACTAATAAACCTATTGCCAGAAAAGATTTGAACGACATCGTATATAAAACCGAAGAAGAAAAATTTGAAGCGGTTGTTAAAAAAATAAAAGAATTACATAAAAAAGGTCAACCTGTTTTAATCGGAACCACTTCTGTTCAAAAAAGTGAGTATTTAAGTAAATTACTTAAAAAGGAGGGAATTCCTCATACCGTCTTAAATGCTAAGCAGCATGAAAAAGAAGCGGAAATTATCGCTCAGGCCGGTAGAAAAGGCGCGGTAACCGTAGCTACGAATATGGCTGGTCGTGGAGTTGATATTAAAATTGATGATGAAGTAAGAGAACTTGGCGGACTTTATATTATAGGGACCGAAAGACATGAGAGTAGAAGAATCGATAATCAGCTAAGAGGTCGTTCTGGACGACAGGGAGACCCTGGAGTATCTCAGTTTTATTTATCGCTTGAAGATGATTTACTGAGAATTTTTGGAAGTGACAGAATCAAAAACATTATGGATAGGCTTGGTATCGAAAGAGGGGAACATATCGATAGCAAAATTGTTACAAGAGCTATTGAAAACGCTCAGAAAAAAGTTGAAAATATGCATTTTGAAGCCAGAAAACATATCTTAAAATATGATGACGTTGCAAACGAACAAAGAAAAGTTATTTATAAATTCCGTGATCAACTTCTTGATAAAAATTATGATTTGAGCGATAAACTAAAAGAGATGAGAGAAGTATTGGTTGAACATATTTTTAATATAAGTGACATATTCGAACATACTCCAAAAGAAGAAATTGACAAAGAAAAACTAAAAGCCCATTTAAAAGAATATACGGGGCTTGATTTTAGCGACGAGGAATTGGATAAAGAATATGACGAACTCAAACAGTATATAATTAAAAAACTTGAGAAAAGTTTTGAAGAAAAATTCAGTGAAGCTTCACCTGAAGATAAAGAAAGAATAATTCGTCAAGTATTAATTCAAGTGCTGGATGAAAGCTGGAGAGATCATCTTTATACTATGGATGTATTAAAAACAGGTATAGGGCTTAGAGGTTATAATCAAAAAGACCCTCTTGTCGAATATAAAAAAGAAAGTTTTGAGTTGTTTAACGAATTGATAAACAGAATAAAAATTGAAGGTATGAAAGTTCTTCAAAATCTTCAAATTGAATATACAATGCCGGAAATAGATCCGGATATTGCTGAATTTATGAATTCTTTAAAAGGAAAACGTATTGATGATATATTGGAAAATATGCCTGAAATTCCTGAAGAATTTGAGCAAAAAGATGTAGATATTATTATGAAAGAGTTAGAAGCACAAACAGAAATTTTAAAAAAAGAATTCGAGGCGAAACAGAGAAAAAAAGTAAAAAGAAACGAACCTTGTCCTTGTGGAAGCGGTAAAAAATATAAAGATTGTTGTGGGAAAAGTCCTAAATTTTAAAAATGAATAAAAAATTTGTAAATTTTATTATAAAAAGATATTTAAGATTTGATAAAAAACATCCGTATATTTATATTAGTTTTATTCTTGCTTTTTTAGGCATCATGACAGGTGTGGCGACGTTAATGATTGCCATGGGAATTATGAACGGTATGGATAAAGAGTTTGAAAAGAAATTAAAAGTGATGAATTATCCTATAACCGTTTATTCTTCTTTAGTAAAAATAGATGAAAATTTGTTAAAAAAACTTGAAACAAAATTCCCGTATTTTAAATATTCACCTTATATCGAAACAAGTGCCGTTATACAAAGAAATGGTTTAAACGGAGTTTTATTATACGGAGTTGATTTTAAAAAAGAATCGGAAATAAATTTTATTTTTAAAAATGCTGTTAAAAATATTAAAAATCCTGGACTTTTTGATGTAGTGATAGGGAAAAGACTTTTTGAGGAACTTGGTATTTATAAAGGTGAAAAGGTAATAATGATTTTTTCAAAAGTTACTCCTCTTGGTTTTGGAGTCTCACCGCTTATGAAAAAAGTAAAAATCGTAAGTTTTTTTAACAGCGGACTTGTAGCATATGATAAAGGTATTGCTTATATGAATATAAAAGGATTAAAAAAAATCTTACATCAGGATTATTACAGCGGAATTCATATATGGACTCCAAATCCTTTTGAAGACATAAAAAAAATTAAGCGTTTTTTACCTTCAGGGATAGGAATAATAGGATGGTGGGAACAAAACGGAAATTTTTTCGCCGCACTTAAAATGGAAAAAAGAGCTTTGTTTTTAGTTCTTATGCTAATAATAATAGTAGCGGCTCTGAATATAATAAGTTCGCTTTTGATGATGATTATGAGTAAAAGAAAAGAAATAGCTTTAATGATGAGTCTTGGTGCCAGCAGAGAAGAAATTAAAGCAATCTTTTTAAGACTCGGATTAATTATCGGAATTTTGGGAATAATTTCCGGTACATTTTTAGGTGCTGCCGGGATTTGGGCTTTAAAAACATTTGATATCGTAAAACTTCCGGCAGATGTGTACGGAGTGTCTAAACTTCCTATTGATTTGAGTTTGGTAGATTTTATTTCTATAATTACAGGAGCTTTTATTATAATTCTTTTATCATCAATGTACCCGGCTGCTAAAGCCAGTAAAACTGATGTATTGGAAACTTTAAGATATGAATAATTTAGATATAATTTCGTAAAAAAGGATAAAAATGCAAGGGGCTATGACCGCTTTGATAACACCGTTCAAAAACGGTAAAGTAGATGAAGAAACTTATGCCAAATTAATACAAAGACAAATAGACAATGATATAGACTGGGTAGTACCTGTAGGAACGACTGGTGAGAGTGCCACTTTAACTCATGACGAACATAAAAGATGTATAGAAATTGCTGTAGAAGTTTGTAAAGGAACAAATACAAAAGTTTTAGCCGGAGCTGGTAGTAATTCAACTCATGAAGCCATCGATTTGGCAAAATTTGCAGAAAGCAAGGGTGCTGACGCAATACTCAGTGTATCTCCTTACTACAACAAACCTACCCAAAGAGGAATTTACGAACATTATAAAGCTTTGGCAAATTCTATTGAAATTCCAGTAGTTTTATATAATGTGCCAGGCAGAACTTGTAGTACGATAGAAGTGGAAACAGCTATAAAACTTTATAAAAATGTAGAAAATATAGTAGGAATAAAAGAAGCTACTGGTATAGTGGAAAACGTAGTGGCTTTATGTTCAAAAAGCGCTATTAGTGTTATCAGTGGAGATGATGCTATTAATTATCCAATAATAGCAAGCGGCGGTAAAGGTGTTATATCGGTAACTTCGAATTTACTTCCTAAAAAAATAGCAAAACTTGTTCATAAAGCTTTAAAAGGCGATTTTTTAAAAGCCAGAGAAATAAATGAAGAACTATATGATTTAAATAAAGTATTATTTATTGAAAGTAATCCGATACCTATAAAATACGCAATGTATGAAGCGGGATTGATCCCGAGTCTTGAATACAGACTTCCTCTTGTGCCTCCAAGTGAAGAGAGTAAGAAAAAAATAAAAGAGGTTTTAAAAAAATATTTATAAGGAGATAAATTGAAAGGTAAAACATTAGTAATCAGCGGAGCTACAAGAGGAATAGGAAAAGCAATAGCAGAACGTTTTGCAAAAGAGGGTGTAAATATTGCTTTTACTTATAATTCAAATAAAGAAATAGCTGAAAATTTAGCAAAAGAATGGGCAGAAAAGTACAGTATAAAAGCAAAACCTTATCAATTGAATATCTTAGAACCGGAAACATACAAAGATGTTTTTAAAAAAATTGATGAAGATTTTGACAGAGTTGATTTTTTCGTATCAAACGCTATTATTTCAGGACGTGCGGTTGTAGGGGGATTTGGTCCTTTTATGAGATTAAAACCAAAAGGTCTTTGTAATATTTTTACCGCAACTGTAAGCGCTTTTGTGGTAGGAGCCCAGGAGGCTGCCAAAAGAATGGAAAAAGTGGGAGGAGGAAGTATTATTTCCCTTAGTTCAACGGGAAATCTTGTATATACGCCAAATTATACGGGTCATGGAGCAAGTAAAGCTGCGGTTGAGACTGTAGTAAAATATGCGGCTTGCGAGCTTGGAGGTAAAGGTATTAGAGTAAATGCTGTAAGCGGCGGTCCTATTGATACCGATGCTTTAAAAGCGTTTCCAAACTATGAGGAAGTTAAAGCAGAAGTAGAAAAAAGAAGTCCGCTTGGAAGAATGGGAGTTCCTAAAGATTTAGCTGGAATTACATACTTTTTATGTACGAATGAAGCAAGTTGGATTACGGGACAGACTTTTATAGTAGATGGCGGAACAACTTTTGGATGTAAAGGGTAATTTTGATAGCTACTCCTGATGGAATAAAGTTATATAGATACGAGCAATGGAAAAAAAGGTTAAAAAACGTTCCTAATATTTTAGCGTTTATAAGAATTATTTTAGCTTTTTTGATGTATCTTTTTTTGGTAAACAGAGATATTTTTAGCGGCATACATAATTCATGGCTTGATTATTTTGCCGCTTTGATTTTTGTTATTGCCAGTATTACAGATTTTTTTGACGGATATATTGCCAGAAATTTTAACGCAATTAGCAAACTCGGAGAAATTTTAGACCCTCTTGCCGATAAGATGCTTACTCTCGGGGCTTTTTTAGGTCTATTGTTTTTACACAGAGCTAATCCGTGGGCTGTTTATCTGATTCTTGTGAGAGAGTTTTTTATTACAGGACTCAGAGTCGCCATGGCAAGTGAGGGACTAAGCGTTAAAGCTTCAATGGCAGGAAAAATAAAAACAGTTTTGCAAATGATTGCTATAGGCTTTTTACTTATGGATTGGCCATGTGGAAACTGTTTGTTGTGGATTGCTGTATTAATTACGATTTACAGCGGAGTTGATTATATAAAAGCATACATCAAGGCACAAAAATGATTAGTGCTATTTTAATTCTCTCTTTTTTGATTTTTTTTCATGAACTTGGTCACTTTTTAATGGCAAAACTTGTCGGAGTAAAAGTCGAAGTATTTTCAATAGGATTTGGAAAAAAACTTTTTTGTAAAAAAATAGGGGATACCAATTGGTGTTTAAGTGCGATACCTCTTGGAGGATATGTTCAGATGAAAGGACAGGATGACTCTAATCCTTTTGAAAGAAGCGACGACCCTGATTCATATACTTCAAAGTCCCCTTGGCAGAGGATTCTCATTCTTTTAGGAGGCCCCGGATTTAATTTTTTACTAACTTTTATTATTTATCTTTTTTTAGCGATGAACGGATGGCAGAAATTAGCTCCTGTAATCGGAAAAACCATTCCTGATACACCGGCTGCTAAGGTTTTACAAAAAGGCGATAAAATCATTGAAATTAACGGAGTTAAAATAAAATCCTGGGATGATATTCCTAAAATCATTCAAAACAATAACCAATTAAAATTAAAAATAGAACGTAATGGTAAAATTATTATGTTAACTTTAAAACCAAAAATAGAGGAATTTAAAAATATATTTCAAGAAAAAGTAAAAAGAAAAATTATAGGAATTATCCCAAGCGGTGATATCGTAACAGTCAAATATTCGCCTCTTGAAGCTATAAAAGTGGCTTGGGAAGAGTTTATTAAAGCATCTACAATGATTGTCAAAGGTATTCAAAAACTAATAACGGGTGCTATTGGATTGAATACTCTTAGCGGTCCTATTGGAATAGTGGATGTTACGGCTAAAGTGGCAAATTTAGGAATTCAACCGCTTTTACTTTTGACTGCTCTTTTAAGCGTAAATCTTGGAGTGTTAAATCTCTTACCAATCCCTGCACTTGATGGCGGGCATATTGTGTTTAATCTTTATGAAGCGATCTTTAGAAGAGAAGTAAATGAAGAGATTATGTATAAACTAACCCTTGCCGGATGGGCGCTTTTAGGTATGCTTATGATTGTGGGTATTTATAATGATTTACACAGACTAATAGGAGGATAAGATGACGCTTGACGAATTAATTCAAAGAGTAGAAGCGGCAAGACTTAGAAGAAGCGAGCATTTAATTGTACAAATAGTTGCTGTCACAAAATATACTAATGACCCTGAAGTGTTAAAAAGATTATTTGAAGACGGACAGAGGGCATTTGGTGAAAATAGGGTACAGGATATGGAAGGTAAAGTGAAAGCACTTGAAGAATTGCCGATTGAGTGGCATTTTATAGGAAATTTGCAAAAAAATAAAATAAATAAACTTTTGAAATTAAATCCTTTTATGATTCAGTCAATCAATTCCTACGAACTTGCCGAAGCTATAAATAAAAGAACGGATAAACCTATAAGATGTCTTATAGAAATAAATAGCTCGGGTGAGCCGACAAAACACGGTATGGATCCTGAAATTGCGGTTGATACATATCTGAAAATAAAAGAAAATCTTCCGAATATCAATCTTCAGGGCGTTATGACGATAGGAACTCATTCGGATGATGAAAAAGCTATAAGAGAATCATTTAGAAAAACTTATAAAATTTTCGAACAGCTAAAACCTTACGGGGCTAAAATATGTTCTATGGGAATGAGTAATGATTTTGAAATCGCTATCGAAGAAGGCAGTAATATGATAAGAATAGGAAGAGCATTGATTGAAAGTTATATGTAATTTAAAGAGTGAAATTATTATGTTAACTTTAGATACTTCTTTAATAACAAATCAGAAATATCAAAAAAACACATACAAAATAGATTTAAAAGTAAAAAATAAAAAAGCCTCAAAAGGCTATGAATTTTTTATAACTTTTACCGTTATACTTTTTTCAAAGTAATTTTTAATCTTCTCTATATCTTCAATTTTCAAACTGTTTATTCTTTCTTCATATTCAAGAAGAGGAGTTATATCTCCTTTTGCGAAATAATCCCCATAA
>JAMOTL010000005.1 GCA_027062285.1 Nautiliaceae bacterium | reverse complement strand
TTTTACCGTTATACTTTTTTCAAAGTAATTTTTAATCTTCTCTATATCTTCAATTTTCAAACTGTTTATTCTTTCTTCATATTCAAGAAGAGGAGTTATATCTCCTTTTGCGAAATAATCCCCATAAATATTACTAACACCGGATGAACTCTCAAGCTGTGTTAAAAAATCGAATTTAGTCTGGTTTTTAACTTTTTCAAGATCTTTTTTAGTGATTTTCGTATTGATTAAAATCTTTTTAATTTCTTTTTCCACTTTATCAGGATTAACGCCTGGGTTTACCATGGCAAGAGCCAAAAATACCCCCGGGTCTTTTAATTCCATATTATAAGCATATACCTCATTTACAAGTGATTTTTTATTAATAAGTTTTTCTCTTAAAATACCGCTTTTTCCACCACTTAAAATCTCACTGTAAGCGCTGAGAGCTATCTGGTCTTTATGAGAAAAGTCTGGAATATGATAAGCAATTGCAACAATATCAAGTTGAGTTTCTTTTTTTATTTCGATATGTTTATCTCCGTCAAGTTTCGGTTCTTTTTGATGAATTTTCGGAATTGGTTTTTTATTTTTTATATGTGCGAAATATTTTTCGGATTCTTTAAAAACTTTTTCTTCGTCAATATCTCCCGCCACTAATAAAAATGCGTTTTTAGGCTGATAAAATACTTTATGAAAATTTCTGATATCTTCAATTGTCCAATTTAATATATCATCTTTAAATCCGATAGGGGTCCAATGATACGGATGATAAATGTATGCGTTATTAAACAGTCTGAAATAAAGATATCCTATAGGATTATTATCAACCCTCCATAATCTCTCTTCATAAACAACTTTTCGCTCTCTTTGAAATTCTTCATCACTTAAATTCAAATTCTCCATAACTTCGCTAAAAAGTTCAAATGTTTTATTGAGATATTCTGAAGATGTTTTAATATAATAATGTGTATAATCAAATCCGGTTGATGCGTTATTGACTCCTCCTAAACTTTTAACGATTCTATCAAATTCACCTTCTTTTAAGTTTTTTGTAGATTTAAAATTCATATGTTCAAGCATATGAGCTATTCCCGTCTTACCAAGTGTTTCATTTCTGCTTCCGACTTTATAAAAAATGTTGCTTGTTATTACGTTTGAGCCTTTATTCATCGGTACGGCAATTACATCAAGTCCGTTTTTGAGAGTGGTTTTATAAAATTTATGAAGCATTAATCTCCTTTTTTTCATTATAATATCAAAAAAAAAGGAATAAATATGTATAATATTTTAGTAATCGGAGGAGGAGTTTCAGGATTTGTAAGCGCAATAAACGCTAAAAAATTTTATCCTCAAAAAAAAGTCGCAATAATTGAGAAAAATGCTAAAAAACTGATTCCTTGCGGAATTCCTTATGTATTTAATTCCTTTGAGATTGAGGATGATTTTATGAATCTTGAAGATAAACTAAAAAAGCACGAAGTAGAATTGATTGTAGATGAAATGAAAAGTATTGATAAAAACAGTAAATTCATAATAACTTCTAATAAAAAAATAAAATTCGATAAACTTATTATAGCTACGGGGTCAACGGTAAATATTCCTCCTATCAAAGGTATAAAAAATGCATATTTCATAAAAAAAGACTATGAATATTTAAAAAATCTAAAGGAAAAAATAAAAAAATCTTCTCATATTACAATAATAGGAGGCGGATTTATAGGTATTGAAACAGCTGAAGAAATTGTTGCGAGCGGAAAAAAAGTAACTCTTATAGAAGTGATGCCAAAGCTTTTATATCATTCTTTTGATGATGATTTTAGTACTGAGGCTTATAATCTTTTGAATGAAAAAATGGAAATAATGTTAAATTCAAAAGTAGAAGAAATCGGGAAAGATTACGTAATTGTAAATTCCACAAAAATTAAAACCGATCTGACAATTGTTGCCACCGGATATAAACCAAATACCGGAATGTTTAAAGATACATTTTCTTTAAATGAATTCGGATATATTATTGCTGATGAATATATGAGGGTTGAAAAGGATATTTTTGCCGTGGGTGACTGCGTAGAGCATAAGGAATTTTTTACGGCTAACCCGACACCTCTTATGCTTGCTTCCACTGCGGCATTTGACGCAAGAGTGGCAGCTGCCAATTTGTATAAACTTCAAATTTTAAGACAAAGTAAAGATTCTTTAAATATTTATTCAACAGTAATTAATAATAAAATGTTCGCAGCCTGTGGAATTACAAAAAGAAAAGCTGTTAATGAAGGATTTGAAATTATAGAATCCAAAGTAACCGTTCCCTCAACCCACCCACCAAAGTTTCCTCATTCAACCAAAACAACGCTTAAACTTATTTTCTCAAAAAAAGATTTATATCTCTTAGGCGCTCAGGTAATAGGAGGGATAAACAACGCAGAAATAATAAATATTTTAGGGCTTGCAATTCAAAAAAAAGCAACAGCCAGTGATTTATATACACTTCAAATCGGAACCCATCCGATTCTTACCCCGCCTCCTACTTTTTATCCTATCTGCGAAGCGGCATCAAAGGCTTTAAGTTAAGCCTTATGTTCTATTTTTTTAGGTACTTCCACTCCGATAGCTTCACTTATATGCGAAAATCCGTCTTTTTTAAGAAACTTAATAAGACCTTCATTTATTTCTTTTACAATTCCAGGTCCTTTATAAATAATAGCAGTATAAATTTGTAAAAGTGATGCTCCCGCTTTTATTCTTTTATATGCTTCTTCGGCACTGTCTATGCCGCCGACACTGATAATCGGCACTTTTCCAAACACTTCACCGGCTATCAATCTTAAAACTTCATAACTTCTTTGAGCTAGCGGTTTACCGGAAATTCCGCCTTTTTTAATAGGTGTATCAATCAAATCATAATTAACTGTTGTATTTGTAACAATAATACCGTCAGCTCCATGTAATACGCTAAGATTAGCAAGATTTATAATGTCTTCGTCTTCCATATCAGGAGAAAATTTTATTAAAATCGGTTTATCGGTTTTGTTTTTTAGTTCTTTAAAGAGAGTAGAAATAAACTGCGCGTTTAATAAATCCCTAAGACCCGGAGTATTTGGTGAAGAGATGTTTATAACAAAAAAATCGACTACATCTTTTAATTTTTCGACCAAAATTTTATAATCTTCAATCGCTTTATCTTCAGGTGTGGTTTTATTTTTTCCTATATTTGCTCCTATAGGTAAAACAAAAGGATAAATTTTTTCAAGTCTTTTTTTTATGACTTCCACTCCTTCGTTATTGAATCCGTATGCGTTTTGTATGGCTTCATATTTTATATGTCTCCATGAGCGAGGTTTTTCATTTCCTGGTTGCGGTTTTGGAGTTACTGCGCCTATTTCTCCCCATCCGAATCCCAAAACGGGCCATGCGGGAATCATAGTGGCGTTTTTATCAAATCCAGCAGCCACACCTATGGGGTTTTTAAATTCAAGGTTCCATATTTTTTGATTTAACATAGGATCGTTTACGAAATTTTTTTCGATTAATGGATTAAAAAAAAGAGGGCATCTTCTTACAGTTTTAAAAATCAGTTCTACTATATCATGGGCAATTTCAGGATCAGTTTTATAAATAAGTGGCTTAATGGTGTCAAAAAAACTCATGTGAGTGCCTTTTTTGTTAAAATTATACATTAAATATAAAAAAGGATGAAATTGAAAGCAAAAATTTACGGAATAATTGGAAGTGCTTTAATATCTCTTTCGATTTTACCGAGCTTGTCTGTTTTTTTTATGATTGTAGGGCTTTTTTTAGTTGGAATTGCTGTATATTTATATTCAAAGGAAGATAATATTTTTAATTATTTTTTATTGGCGAGCGTTTTGAGCATAGTGGCGTCAGTGCTTTTTTATTATAAAATTTTTGCCGTAATTTTTAGCTTTTTTATGTCAGTTTTTTCTCCTCAAAATCCGATTATTCCTATAACAACTACAATAGTTATATATTTTTTAGTTTTTTACATTTTAAATATTTTAAGCGCAATATTTTTTAAAAAAACTTTTGATGCTTTGGGAAACAAATATAATAACCCTTATTTTAAATACAGCGGTTATTTTTTGGTAATCGGAGCCTTTCTAAATATTTTTATAATAGGATTAATTATTTATACATTAGGATGGGTTGGAATTTTACTCGGATTTTTTACAATGGAAGAAATATACAACACTGAAATAATAGAACCGGAACTGTTGGAGGAAAAAAATTAAACTTTTTCCCATACAGTCCCTGCGGGCGTATCTTGAATCATAATTCCCATTTCTTTTAGTTCATCTCTTATCTTATCAGCAAGTTCGAAATTTTTTTCTTTCTTAGCGGCGCTTCTTTTTTCAATAAGTTCATTAATTTTAGCTTTTGTTTCTTCATCAACTCCCGCTTGGAAATATTCATAAGCGTCACTTCCTCCAACTCCAAGAAGTTTATCGATAAATTCGATATTACTAACTATTTTTTGTTTTAAGGCTTTATCTTTTGGGTTTTTATCAAGAGCTTCATTAGCAACTTTAACAAATTCATCTACAACCGCTAAGGCTTTTGAAATATTTAAATCGTCCCTCATAGCATTAAGAAGGGCGTTTTGGAACTCTTTGTCTTCTTGTTTTTTATTTACTCCGTAAACTCTTTTTTTTAGGCGGTATAGTTTATCAAGTCTTTTTTTACTGGCAATTAAGTCTTCTTCTGAGAAATTTAAAGGCGCCCTGTAATGAGTACTCATCAGATAAAATCTTAGCACTTCTCCCGGATAATGTTTTAAAGCGTCTTTTACAAAGAAACTGTTACCAAGAGATTTACTCATTTTTTCACCGTTTATTTGCACGAAACCGTTATGCATCCAGTATTTTGCCAAATGTCCCCCATATGCGCAGTGGGTTTGAGCTTCTTCATTTTCGTGATGAGGAAAGAAAAGGTCGGCTCCTCCTCCGTGAATATCGATTTCATATTCTCCGTCATATGCTATATGTTTTTTAATCATAGCGCTACATTCGATATGCCATCCCGGTCTGCCCGGACCAAACGGAGAGTCAAAACATACGTCATTTTCGCCTTTACAAGCTTTCCATAAAGCAAAATCCGCCGGATTTTTTTTGCCTTCAGTTTCTACTCTATGTACAACCTCATCATCTTGACATTTATGAGAAAGCTGACAGTATTCTTCGTCTTTACTGGTATCAAAATAAATATCGCCGTTTGGCAATTTATAAGCATATCCTTTTTCAAGAAGTTTGTTTATCAAATCAAACATAGCTTCAAGAGATTCTGTGGCTTTCGGTTCGATATCGGCTCTTTTTACATTTAAAGCACCCATATCCCTTAGATACGAATCAATATAATACTCGGTAATTTCTTTAAGACTTTTGCCTGTTTCATTCATTTTTTTAATAATTTTGTCATCAATATCGGTAAAATTTTTAACAAAAGTAACTTTATATCCGAGTGATTCAAGCGTACGTCTTAACAAATCAAAACTAATTGAACTTCTGGCATGTCCGAGATGTGCGTCGTCATATACGGTAGGACCGCACACATACATTCTCACTTCTTTTTCTTTTATGGGTTCGAATTTTACTTTTTTTCGTTGGTGAGAATCATAAATTACCATAATATTCCTTTTAATAAATTAATAGTTTCTTTAAAAACGATTGCTAAAATTATACTAATAAATATAACCAAAATCATACCGAAAATGTAGCGCTTCTCAAAAAATTTTAAAACCTTTTCAAATCCGAATTCTTTTAAAGTTAGGAAAAATAAAACCCATCCCCCGATACTGCTGGCAAGAGCTAAACCGTAAACTTTCATAGGAATAATAAGTAAAAGTGAGAGTATAATATTTACCATTAGCGAATAAAAAGCAAACTTGGCGGCTTTTAAATGTTTGTGAGTTGCGTATAAATAGCTTGAGAAGAGTTTATTAAGCCCAAAAGGAATAAGCCCGATTATATACATAATCAAAACTATGGCGGTAATTTGAGTGTCTTTTTGAGTAAATGCCCCTCTTTGAAATAATATTCCCACAATCTCTTTACTTGAAATTATTACTACAATAAAAGCTAAAATTAACGCATAAAACAAAATCCAAAATGTTTTTTTCATAATTTCATCGGCTTTTTGTTTTTGGTCGGAATTTAAATATTTGGTAATTTTAGGAAATAAAACGGTGGAAACCGCTATGGCAAAAAGTGCTAAAGGAAGCTGAAAAAGGCGGTTTGCGTAGTATAAATAACTGATACTCCCGGCACTTAAAAAAGTAGCAAGCCAAGTATCCAAAAACGCCGAAATATGAGCTGTTGAGTTTCCAAACACGGATGGCAGAAAGTGTTTTTTAAACGTACTTAAATCTTCCTCTTCTTTTGATTTGATACCTTCTTTTAAAAGTTTTAAGATTCCATAATGTTTTGCTGCGATTATATGGGCTATTACCTGTGCTATTCCTCCTAAGATTACACCCAGACTCATATACCAAATTATTTCTTCTTTTGACAAATCTTTTGATATTAAAAGCGCTCCGATCAGTGAAAGATTTAAAAGAGCGGTAGAAAAAGCAGTAGTCGCAAAATGTTCTTTATATTGTAAAAGAGCGGCAAAAAATGTTACGATAAAAATTAAATCAAGATACCAAAAATTAATCGCAACCAAAGGAGCGGCTATTTTTTTTGCCTCCTCTGAAAATCCGTATGCTAAAATAGATGTGATTTCGTAAGAAAAAAGGTTGACTATCAGACTTAACACTATCAGGAAAGATAAAAAATATACAAAAACCTTCCATGCAAATTTCGCCTTGTGTGTAGCTTTTTGAAAACTTGGTAAAAAACTTTGTATAAAAGCGCCTTCGGCAAAAATTCTTCTAAACAAATTAGGAAATTTGAATGCTACGAAGAAAATATCCGAATAGATATTTGCACCTAAAATGCTAGCACTTAACAAATCACGGATAAAACCAAGGACTCTTGAATTAAAGATTCCTACGAAATTTACGATAATACTTTTAATCATAGTCGTAATTTTAACATAAAGGATAAAAGTGGCATTGTTTAAATTTTTAAAAAAAGAAGAAAACCCCAAAAAAGAGTTTGAAGAAAAAACTGTTGTATGTGAAAATGTAAATAATGAACTTTTAAAAGTTTCAAAAGAATATAACATACCGCTTTCAAAACTTGATTTTGATATTTTAAAAGTAAAAACATATATAAAGCTTGAAGAAGATTATGTGGAAGCGGACGAAGAAACGCTTGCACTTCTTAACAGCGAAAAATTTTTACTTAATGAAAATATGGAAATAAAACAGGTATATGAAATAAAAATAAAAAAATATAAACCTAAAAACGGTTTTGAAATTTTAGGAAAAGTCGAATTGAATAAATATCTTACTCATGCGAAATTTCATTTGTCTCATAAATCCGATTTAAAAAATTATAACGAAGTGGAATTTTATAAAGAAATGAATAAGAAAAAACTAAAAAATTCTTTAATTATTAACATCATGGATGAACAACTGAAAAAGGATATAAAAAATCTTACTAAAAAACTGATAACAGGAGAGCTTAAAGAAGATTACGAAATAGAATTATGTAAAGGAATAGATCCTGTTTTGAGTGTGGAGGGTAAAATAATTTATCACTATAAAAGAAAGAAAAAATCAGTTAAAAAAGAGCTGATCTATCCGGTAAAATACAATGATGTTCTCATTGAAATAATTAAACCCAAAGAAGGAAGAATAGGGCGTAATTGTAAAGGAAAAGTTATTCTTGTATCTCAGCCAAAAGAATTTAAAATTCCTGAAATTATATACGATGAGCAAACTATTGATAAAAAAGAAGACGAAAATAAAATCCTATATATTGCCAAAAAAGACGGATTTATAACTATTGAAGATAAAAAATATATAATAAAAGACAGATTAGAAATAAAACAAATCAATATTAAAACCGGAAATGTTCAAGACGGGGACGAAGCAAAAGTAAAGCTAGATGTAAAAGAATCCGACGCTTTAAAAGAAGCGATTGGCGATGATATGATTGTAGAAACAAAAGAGTTGATTGTAAGAGGAAACGTAGGAAACAAAGCAAAAATAAAATCCGTAACACTAAAAATAGAAGGCCAAACACATAAAAACAGTTTAATAGAATCCGTCAGTGCTAAAATAAATAAACACAAAGGAAAATTAAAAGCTAAAAATATATTAATCAACTCTCTTGAAGGCGGAGAAGTCACAGGTAAAAAGATAAAAATTAAAAATGCCATCGGAGGAGTCGTAATAGGGCATGATATAGAAATAGAAAATCTGCTATCACATACAAAAATTTACGCTTTAAATAAAATTGTGATTAAAAATTTAAAAGGAGAGGAAAACCTGCTCGCTATTTCTCCAAAAAAAGTTCTTGGAGGTGAAGATATTGACGGACTTTTACAAAGAGTGAAAGAGATTGAACAAAATATCAATATCTTAAAAAGAGAAATTAAAAAGAAAAAAGAGATTATAGAAAAAAACAGATTTGCTTATGAAGAACTTAAAAACATCTATATCGCAAACAGGCAACAAAACAAAAAAACAAATCCGGCCGTTTTAATGAAACTGAAAGAACACAAATTGTTACACGAAAATTATCAAAAATTAAAAGAAAAACTCAAAAACAACCAAAAAGATAAAGAAGAGCTGCTTGAAATTATTGATAATATTCAAAATGCGATATATAATGCTAAAATTATTTCATTAAGTCCCTGGAAAGCCTATAATAGAATAGAGTTTGATATAATTGAACCCCCGATAAGTTTGAAATATGATACAAAAGGGGACGAGGGGATTTGCGGATTTAAAATAAAATTCATCGGTGAAACGCCTAAAATTATAAAAATAAAGGTAAATAATGATAGCGGCTCTGAAAGGAAAGATATTTGAAAAGGAAAACGGAAAAATATTTTTGGATGTAAAAGATGTCATTTATGAACTCAACGTCTCACTTCTTACTTTTTCAAACGCAAAAGACGGAATCTATTATATTACGGAAATTATAAAAGAAAACGAATACTCTTTATACGGTTTTTTAGACAAAGATGAAAAAAGACTTTTTGATTCTTTAATAAAATTAAACGGAGTAGGACCAAAAGTGGCACTTGCTATTTGTTCAACTTTTACTCCAAGCGAATTTGTAAATATTATTACTCAAAATGACATTAATTCGTTAAAAAAAGTTCCTGGCATCGGTCCTAAATCCGCTAAAAGAATATTAATGGAAATGGGTGAATTCGAAATAGAAAACATTAATCCGATTCATTCACAGGCGATAGTTGCGCTTGAGAATCTGGGCTTTAAAAAAGCGGATATTATAAAAGCATTAAGCGGACTTGACGGAAAACTGGAAGATGTAATAAAAGAAGCTTTAAAAAGATTATCAAAAGGAGCAAAATGAAATATGCCGTAATATTTGGTGGAAGCAGTTTTGAACATGAAATCAGCATAGTAAGTGCTATTACGATAAAAGACAAACTTCCTATTGAATGGTTTTTCTTTATTGATAAAGAAAGAGATATATATTTAATTGATAAGGAAAATATGAAAAGCAAATATTTTGCCAGTGGAGAATATAAAAATTCTCAAAAAGTCGAAATTACAAAAAACGGATTTAAATATCAAAAGGGAATTTTAAAAAAAGAAATTAAGATAGTCCCCGATGTTACGATAAACCTTATCCACGGAAGAGACGGAGAAGACGGAAAAATTCCTGGAATTCTCAGTTTTTATAAAATAAAAGCAATAACTCCGAATACTGAAGCGTGCGCCGTGAGTTATAATAAATTATTTACAAAAGCGTATGCCAAAGAAATCGGGGTTAATGTAATTGATTATGAGGTTATTACCGAGCCTAAAACGAAGTTCGATTTTCCGGTAATCGTAAAACCTGCAAGACTTGGCAGTAGTATAGGAGTGAGTGTAGTTAGAAATCAAAAAGAGTTTGAATATGCATTTGATGTAGCACGGGAATTTGATGATTTAATCATTGTCGAGCCTTTTATTGAAGGAATTGAAGAGTATAATTTAGCGGGATGTACGGCTGATGAATGGATCTTCTCAAAACTTGAAAAAGTTGAAAAAAAAGAGTTTTTGGATTTTGAAAAAAAATATATGGATTTTTCAAGAAAAGAGACTAAACTTAAAGAAGATAAAAATTTAAAACCCCAGTTTGAAGAAACTTTTAAGAAAATTTATGGTGATATTTTTAAAAACGCTCTTATCAGATGCGACTTTTTTTATAAAGATGGTATAATATATTTAAATGAAATTAACCCAATTCCGGGAAGTTTAGCTAATTATTTATTTGATGATTTTAAAAATGTTATAGATAGACTTGCTAAAAACTTAGAAGAGGAAAAAGAGATTAAAATCGATTACGCTTATATAAATAAAATTCAAATGGCTAAAGGTAAATAGTGAAAACATATCGCTTTTTAATAAGTGGTAAAGTACAGGGTGTATGGTATAGAAAATTTGTAAGTGAAAACGCCAAAAAAAGAGGATTTAAAGGATATGTCAGAAATCTTTCGGATGGAAGAGTAGAAGCTGTGGCAAACATAGAAAATCCACAAAGACTTGAAGAGTTTTTAGAAATTTTAAAAGAAGGCTCACCGTTTAGCATTGTGGAAAATATAAAATTTGAAGAAATTCCTTTTGAGAATTTTGAAGATTTTGAAATAAGGTATTAATTGGCAAATTTTTCGACACATCTAAACGTAGCCGCTTTTGTAAGCGGCATAACATCTGTTAGTATCGGTTATTCATCACTTTCGACCCCAGGGGATGCACTTTCATATTTTTTTGCCGGAATTGTAGGAGGGATACTGCCAGATATCGACCACGATAAATCCACACCTATTAAAATACTTCAGTTTTTCTTTTCAAATCTTATAGCTTTTTTAATTACGTTTAAATACATCGGTAAAATACCGATACTTAATATTCTTTTGATATGGATTGTTAGTTATTTAGGTATGAGTCTATTTTTTTATTTTTTTAAAAAAATTACAAAACACAGAGGAATGATACACTCAATCCCGGCAGGGCTTATTTTTTGGTTTTTAACATCTCTTATTGCTTATAAATATTTTGAACTTAATATTACAAAAAGTTATTTTTTAGGTTTTTTTGTCTTTTTAGGGTATGTAACACATCTGATTTTGGATGAAATTTACAGTGTTGATATAACAGGTCGTAAAATAAAAAAATCTTTCGGAAGCGCTCTTAAAATATGTTCGAATGATAAAGCGTTAAACCTTTTGATTTATTCATTACTTTTAATAATGTTTATTTTTTTGCCAAAAAAGGATATACTTTTCCATATAGTAAAAGGAATTGGAAATGTTTAATTTGATTGTTCATTTTATTACCGTTTATGCTATAGGTTTTTATTTAATTACTACACTTCAATGGTACAATTACAAAATAAACAGAATAATTTTTCATTTTCATAATTATAAATGGCATCTGTTTTATTTATTGATTCCTATAATTACATATATTTTCGCTTATAAGTTTTTTTGGATTTATCTTTTTTTCGGATATCTGCCGGCTTTGATTTTATGGTATAAAAACATTAAAAAACCTTTAAAATTCACTTCCCGTGTAAAAAGATTTCTTTTGATTTTAGGTTTTTTAGAAACTTTGAATTTAGTAATTATAAACAAATATCATGATATCAACCCTGGAATTTCTCTTGTAGTCGTAATTTCGTTAGCAGTCATTATAAGTGAACTTTTAGAAGAGTTTTTATTTTTTAAATATAAAAGGCTTGCTAAATCAAAATTAAATAAAATTAATCCTAAAATAATTACTATTACCGGAAGTTATGGAAAAACTTCTATAAAAAATTTTATTTATCAATTATTAAAAGATGATTATAAAACTTATAAAACTCCAAGAAGTGTAAATACCATAAAAGGAATTGTTTTAGATATAAATAAAGACCTGCCAGAAGATACTGAAATTTACGTAACTGAAGCAGGAGCGAGAGAGAGAGGAGACATTAAGGAAATCGTTAAATTCCTTCAAAATCACTATGCTGTTTTAGGTAAAATAGGACCTCAGCATCTTGAATATTTTAAAAACTTAAAGAATATCGAAAAGACAAAGCTCGAAGTTTTTGAAAGTAAAAGACTCATAAAAGGTTTTTCTTACGACATTCCTTACGGAAATAACGTAGAAACAATCAAAGATAAGATAAAAAACATAAAAGCCGATTTAAACGGAATTGAGTGGGATTTGGAAATAAATGGTAAATCTCACCGTTTTTATTCCAAAATTCTTGGGGAATTTAATACCATTAATATTTCACTAGCGATTTATCAAGCTTTGGAATTTATCAAAGATATAGAAAAAATCAAGCAAAAAGTTGCTAATTTAGAACCGATTCCTCATAGATTGCAAAAAATAGAAGTAGGTGGAAAAATTATAATTGACGATAGTTTTAACGGCAATCTTGAAGGAATGCTTAAAAGTTTTAAAATTATTAAAAAATATCCCGGCAAGAAAATCATTGTAACACCCGGTATAGTTGAAGGTAAAGACGAAATGAATATCAAATTAGCCAAAGCTATAAATAAAACGTTTGATTTGGCAATAATCACAGGAAAAATCAATAAAAAAATATTGTGTAATAATATCACTATAGATAAAATTTCTTTAAAAGATAAATCAAAACTGGAGAAAATTTTATCCGATGTTACAGGAGCCGGTGATTTGATTATATTTAGTAACGACGCGCCTGATTATTTATAAAGGAGAATTAATGGAGTTCGTCAATTATTTGACAGAAAACTTAGATAAAACACTTTTTGCAGCCATTATTATAGCTTTAATATTGTCTTTTATACCAAAAATTGAAATAATCATTGAAAAACTTACAAAAACTTTTATGATTATTTCGGTAATAGCTCTTCTTACTTTAACTATTCTTGTGAGTTACGACGTAATAATGAGAAAACTTTTTTCCGCCGGAAGTATAGGACTCCAGGAATTGGAATGGCATCTTTTTGATATAGTGTTTTTATTTTCTATAGCATATACTTTAAGTAAAGACAAACATGTAAGAGTGGATATTTTGTATGATAAATTTCCTTTTAAAATAAAAAAAATTATTAATTTAATCACAATTTTATTTTTCGTGATACCTCTTGCTACATTAATAATAGTAGAAGCAATTCCATTTGTAGAAATGAGTTATACTCAGCAAGAAGCAAGCGGAGATCCGGGAGGGCTTTGCTGTAGATGGATAATAAAAAGTACAATGATCTGGGCATTTTTAATGCTATATTTGCAATCTATTGCCGAGCTTAGAAAAATATATTATCAACTAAAACATCACAAAGGCGAATAATGACGGGAATAATTTTATTTATTGTTGCGTTTATTTTACTCATGCTGGGTATTCCTGTAGCGTTTGCTTTTGGAGCGAGCGCTATATTTGCTGCAATGCTAGATCCTGATTTGGGGCTTGAAGTGTTCGGACTTCTGCCTTATAGGATCTATGGAATTATGCAAAATTTTACACTGATGGCGGTACCTTTATTTATTTTTATGGGATTTATACTTGAAAAAAGCAAAATAGCCGAAAATATGCTTGAATCTATAGGGAAACTTTTTGGACCGATTAGGGGAGGGCTTGCGATTGCTATTGTAATTGTAGGTGCAATTCTTGCGGCATCTACCGGAATAGTAGGGGCCAGTGTAGTTATGATGACAATTATTTCACTTCCTGTTATGCTTAAATACGGTTACTCTCCAAGACTTGCCAGCGGTGTAATTGCGGCAAGTGGAACCCTTGGACAGCTCATTCCTCCGAGTATTGTTTTAATTATTTTAGGTGCTGTGATGAATATAAGTGTAGGGGATTTGTTTAAGGCAGCCGTAATTCCAGGTATATTAATTGTAGTTTTATATATTTTATATATATTGATGGTGGCATTTCTTAAACCGGAAGTTGCTCCCCCTATAAAAACTGAGGAACCATACTCAAAAATCTTAAAACAAGCCGCAAAAAGTTTAATAGCCCCTTTTGTATTAATAATATTAGTTTTAGGGAGTATTTTTGCCGGATTTGCAACTCCTACAGAATCTGCGGCAATCGGAGCACTCGGTGCCATTATTTTAACTTATTTTTATAAAACCTTTAATCTAGAACTTATTAGATACGCAAGTGTCGAAACCGTAAAAATTACAGCAATGATTTTTATGATTTTAATAGGTGCTACAGCTTTTTCATTGGTATTTAACGAATCGGGAGCAGGGGATATAGTAACGGAATTTTTTACGGAATCTATTCAAAATCAATATACTTTTATAGCCATTACGATGCTGCTTATATTTATTTTGGGATTTTTTATTGATTTTATTGAAATTACTTTTATTGTAATTCCGATTTTACTACCGATCGTGGAAGAATTCGGAATAGATCCTTTATGGTTCGCTCTTTTAATAGCGATTAATCTACAAACTTCATTTTTAACTCCGCCGTTTGGGTTTAGTCTTTTTTATCTTAAAGGAGCGGCAGGTAATCTTATAAAAACAAGCGATCTTTATAAGGGAATAATACCGTTTATTATTATTCAAATCGTAGTATTATTGATAGTTATATTTTATCCAAAATTAGTTTATTTATTGCTTCAATAAAGGTTGAATGTGTTATATATAGGAACAAGCGGATTTATTTATTCAAAATGGAGAGGTAAATTTTATCCTGAAGATGTGCCTAAATTTAAATATTTCGATTATTATGCCGAACATTTTAATTCGTTGGAGCTTAATTCCACTTTTTATAAAATCCCTAAAGAAACAACCGTAAAATCATGGAAATATAAACTTAAAAAATACAATATGAAAATGAGTATTAAAGCAAATCAAAACATTACTCACAAAAACAAACTTCAAAAACCTGAACTGGCACTTGAATTTACTGGACTTTTAAATCCAATAAAAGAATACCTCGGAGCAATTCTTTTTCAGCTGCCGCCGAGTTTAAAATACGACTATGAGCTTTTGGATAATTTTTTATCAGCACTGCCAGATGAATATAAATATGCAATTGAATTCAGACACAAATCTTGGTATAACGACAAAACATACACAATACTAAAACAGAATAAAACGGCACTTGTGTGGCATGATTTCGATCAACCGTTTGTACTTGAAAAGACAGCAAGATTCACTTATACGAGATTTCACGGATATACGGGCAAATATAAAGGAAGATATCCTGATGAATTTTTAAGAACAATAATTAATAGAACAAAAAACGGGTTTTGTTATTTTAACAACACTGATGATATTAGCGCACCGTTTGATGCTTTAAGACTTAAAGAGATAACGGAGGAGAAAGGGTAATTTTCAAGAGAATATACATTATGTTAACTAAATAATATAATAAGCAAAAAAAAGAAAAAACTTATAATACGGAAATTCTTCCGATTTAGAATAATTTGTTTAATAAATCTTTATTTTCGTCAATATACTTATCAATTAGTTTCCTGAGTTCTTTACTGGAATCCGAATGTTTCATTTTAGCAATTTTTTTAAAAGCTTCCCATTTTGATTTTTCGACTTTAAAATTTGCATTTTTCATTTCTATCATTTCCACACCTTTATTCTTTCATTATTTTTTATTTAAATTTTCAATAAATTCTTCATGAATCAATCCGTTACTAGCCACTATACATTTATCATAAAACAAGTCGTATTCAAAATTTCCACTATTTGTTACAATTCCTCCTGCTTCTTGAACTATCAACATACCTGCTGCCACATCCCATGGTTTTAAATTTATTTCATAAAATCCCTCAAATCTTCCGCATGCCACATAACATAAATCAAGCGCGGCGCTGCCAAGTCTTCTAATATCCTGACATTTTGGCAGAATATGTTTTAATGTCTTAATAACCAATTGTAAATCTTCTTCATTTTCAGCACTGCTATAAGGAAATCCTGTAGCTATTAATGCCCTTTGAAAAAAGTCATTATTACTTACTTCTATTTTAGAATCATTTAAATATGCCCCCTCCCCTTTAATAGCATAAAAAAATTCATTAAGTATCGGGTTATAAACATAAGCATATTTTGGTTTTTTATTTTCATATACAGCAACACTTATGGCACAATGTGGGATTTGATGGGTATAATTAGTAGTACCGTCAATAGGATCGATAATTATAGAATTGTTTAATTTAATAGAAAAAACACTCTCTTCAGCAATAAAATTATAACCGTATTTTGAAAGAGCTTTTTTTAAGAAATCTTCAACTTTTATATCATATTCGGTTACTAAATCTTTTTTTCCTTTAAGTTCTACGTGTTTTGATCCGTAATAACCTTCTTTAAAAATTTCTCCGGCTTTTTTTATTATTTTTTTAATTTCTTCAAACATAATAATTCCTCCGATTTTTGGAGGAATTATACATTATATCCAAGCTCTCTCGCCACTTTTTTTATATTTTCAAGTCTTTTTGGGATTGGTGGGTGTGATGAAAATAATTCACTAATGAATCCAACTATTCCAAATGCTTTCATTTCAGGCGGAAGAGCCACTTGCTCTTTTGGTAAATTGCCAAGTTTTGCTAAAGCATAATAAATTCCATAAGGTCCGTCAATTCTAACTGCTCCTGCGTCAGCTTTATATTCTCTGTATCTGCTAAACCACATAGCAATCATTGTAGCGAATATTGATAAAAGAATCTCTAAAGCAAAACTTATAGCCATATAAGCAAAAGGATTCGGATTACCTTCTTCATCTTTAGGCGCCACAATATTGGCAATAAGACGCGATATGAAAAATACAAGTGAGTTTAATACACCCTGAACGAGTGTCATTGTAATCATATCACCACTTTTTATGTGATTTATTTCATGAGCTATAACACCTTCAATTTCTTTTAAATCCATCAAATCAAATAATGATGTTGAAACAGCTACAAGTGAATTGTTTTTACTTGGTCCGGTGGCAAATGCATTTGGAGGTCCGTCAAATACACCGACTTCCGGTCTTGGAATACCGGCTTTATCAGCAAGCTTATATGTTGTTTCAAGAAGCCATCGTTCAGCTTCATTCGAAGGAGTTTCAATAACTCTAACCCCCATAGACATTTTTGCCATCCATTTTGAAAGTAAAAGTGAAATAATACTACCACTAAAACCGATAATCACAGCCAAAATTGCCAATCCCGTAACACTTTGCGGATCGATTCTGACTCCGAAAATAAGTTCGATCAAGAATATACTAAAATAAATCGAGGCCATTACCGCCAAGTTCATTAAAATAAGCATAATGATTGCCATACTATCCTCCTCAAAAGTTTTAGTCTTATTATATCAAGTTTTTTATTAAAATGATGTTAATTTCTTTTTCTTATCATCAGATAATAGATAGTTACAACAGGAATCGTTACATTTAATATTGTAACAATAATCATCAAAATGCCTAAATTCGAGTAATCCTGAGGTACAATTATTTTCCCGTTTTCTACAACTTTTCTGCTAACAACGAATATTTCGTTTAAATATTTTGTTAAAAGTCCTCCCGCAGTTAAAGCTAAATTCATAAGACTTGCCATTAAAGCAAACCAGGTAGCCCTTTTGCCCTCAGGTGCGTAAATTGCTATAAGAGTTAAAAGCGGTATCATACTCAGCTGAGCAAAAGGTGATTCTATTGCCGTGTCAATGATTGCTACTGTTTTTGGGTCTATTCCAAGACTTTGAGGAATGCCATAGTAAAGAGCAATTATTGGTAAAAACAAAATAGTAGTAATTACTGTTAACCATAAAAGCGTATAATGAGCCGGTTTTTTTGCTATAAAATCGCTAAATAGCCACATTCCGAGAATCGATAACACCGCTCCAATTTGAGAAAGAGTTCCGAAAAAAGCTTTATCAAAATGTAATACGTCTATTTCCCACCATTGAAGTCCGGGTCCAACACTTGGCATTGCTCTATATACAAATATAATAATTGCTGTTTTTATTATAAAAGAGCGTGTTTTTTCGTCAATATCTTTGATTATAAGGCTAATCATATAAACAATAACGCTAAAACTAACAATAAATACGATTTCCTGAGAATATTTAAAAATAAATTTTAAAATTTCATTATGCCACTCCTGATACTGACCGTATCCCATCAAAATCACAAATACGGCAAATAAAAGTCCTCCACACAAAATTTTACAATTTATAGGGCTCTTTTTTACATTTTCAAGTTTTATAATCGTTACACCGATTATTGAAATAATAGGAATAATTAAAGATATTTTAAAAATAGTTACATATGAAAATATTTGAGCCAGCCAACCGCTTAGCCCCGCTACCATAACTCCCGCTAAAGAAATAGAAAGCCTCCCTAAAATTTGAACGTATGCCAGTTCTTCTTGTACTTTTTCTTCAGGCTGGTTTCTATCTACCACTTCCGTACTCATAGCATCTGCTACCACATCCTGGAGTACAAACCCTATCACTGTTAATAGTGCCGAAATAATATATACATTTTCCTTACTGGCAAATTTTGCCCATGGATAATCTCCTGCCAATCCGATTAAAAGCAATGTTCCGAGTGCGATTAATGTAGCACCTATATAAACATAAATCCGTCTTTGGGAACCGAAGATTCTTACACTGTCTACAAGTTGTCCGAATACCATTTTTATAGTCCATGGGATACTAAGCCATACCCCCAAACTGACAAGAGCAGCAGCGGAGAGTTTCAATTCTTCTTTTACCCAGAAAGTTTCCGCCACCGCGCTAATTCCGCTGGCTCCATATGCAAAATATATCATCAGCAAAGGTATATACCGTTTTTTGAAATGTTTAATAGGATTTAATAATGAGTTTTTAATAGCTTTTTTGAAATTTATCAATTTTTTTCCTTATTTATTTTTTAATTTGATAATTGTTACATTCAAATTAACATAATAAGATTACTCTATAAATTACCTGCTTTTTTTATTCCTTCATAAGCAGTATTTATCATTTTATCCATTTCTTCGTAATTAATAATATAAGGTGGCATAAAATATATTACATTTCCAAGAGGTCTTAACAACACTCCGTTTTTGAGACCGTATTCATATACCTTGAGTCCTCTTCTCTCCTGCCATGGATAATCTATCATCTCAATTGCCGTAATCATACCTGTTTGTCTTATTTCTTTGACGTTCGGTAATTCTTTAAATTTTTGTATATTTTCCCATATATATTTTGACTTTTTTTTATTTTCTTCTAAAATAGGTTTATTTTCGAAAATATCAAGCGTAGCATTTGCTGCTGCAATCGCCAAAGGATTCGCAGTATATGAATGAGAATGCAAAAAAGCTTTCATTTCTTCATAATCGCAATAAAAAGCACTGTATATTTTATTTGTAGTCAAAACAAGACTTAAAGGCAAATAACCTCCAGTAAGTCCTTTACTAAGAGTCATAAAATCAGGTTTGATCCCCGCCTGCTCACATGCAAACATCGTACCTGTTCTGCCAAATCCAACAGCTATTTCATCCGCTATCATATGAATTTGATATTTATCGCATAACTCTTTTAAACCTTTTACAAAAAAAGGATGATGCATTTTCATATATCCGGCACATTGTACAAGAGGCTCTATAATTAGTGCACTGACTTCTTTATGATATTTTTCGAAAAATTTTTCAGCTAACTTTAGTGCTGATTTGGCTTCCTGAAGAGTTTGATCTTTTGGAATCGGAATCGTTATGTTTTTTATTAAAATTTCTCTATAAGTATCTTTATAAAGTCCCACATCTCCGACACTTAACGCACCTATCGTCTCACCGTGATATGAATTTTCCAAACTGAAAAAAAGAGGTTTTATTTTTCCTGAATTTTTCCAGTAATGAAAACTCATCTTAATAGCCACTTCTACGGCACTGCTTCCGTTATCAGCATAAAATACTTTATCAAAATTCGTTAATTTACATATTCTCTCTCCAAGCTTTACAGCCCCTTCATGGGTAAAACCTGCAAATATTACATGTTCGAGCGTTTCAAGCTGTTCTTTTATTTTTTCATTAATATAAGGATTTTTGTGTCCGAAAATATTTACCCACCAGCTGCTTATGGCATCAATATATTTATTTCCTTCGAAATCGTACAAATAAACACCTTCACCCTTTTTAATAGGTATCATAGGTAAAAATTCATGATCTTTCATTTGCGTACATGGATGCCAGTTATATTTTAAATCTTTTTCGATAATTTCCGAATTTTTCATGAAAATCCCTTTATTGTGAGGTTTTTTTTTATTATAATATCAAAAGAAGGTTAAAAAATCTTATATGACAAACAGATGACAAAAAGGTTACCGATATGATAGAATGGATGCAAACTCACAGAAAATGGCTTGTAATAACAATTTGGATAGCTACAATCGCTTTTATAGGAGCCGGATTTGTAGGATGGGGGCAATTTAATTTTAATAAAAGTTCTTCAGTAGTTGCTAAAGTAGAAAACACTGAGGTAACAGTAAAAGACTGGCAAGAAGCTTATACGAATTTATTCGACAAGATCAACAAACAAATCGGCGGAAACCTTGATGAAGCGACTGCTGAGAAATTGGGTTTAAAAAAACAGGCGTTACAAATAGCGATACAGCAGGCGGTTATTAGACAATTCGCTAAAGATCTTGACTTATATGTTACCGATAAAGATATAGCGGCTAAAATTTTAGAATATTTTAAAGACAAAAAAACTTATTTGACATATCTTAAAAACACAGGACAAAAAGCGAAAGATTTTGAAGAGAGATTAAGAAAACAATTATTAGTGGAAAAATTATTCAAATATTTACATCTTAAACCTGAAAAAACGGAAATTTTAACTATAGCAAGCGCACTTTACAATGCCGACAGGCTTGAAATTAAGATTCTAAATAAAAAATCACTAAATGTTTCATTAGATGAAAATGAAATTAAAAAATTTTGGGAAAAAAACAAAAACAAATATCTCTCAGAGCAAGAATTTAAAATTTCATATGTTCAAATTCCTTTAATCGGTGAAGTTTCGGATGAAGAACTGAAAAAATATTATGAAGAAAACAAACTTTCATATAAAAATGAAAAAGGAGAAATTTTAAATTTTAATGAAGCAAAAGAAAAAGTAAAACGTGATTATTTGGCACACAAATTAAAAAAAGAAGCTATTATTGCTTATAAAAAATTAAAAAATTCTCAAGGAAATTATAAAATAACGACTATAAACCGATATAATCCAGTTATTCCTGCCGATAAAATGGAAGAATTGATAAAAAACGGTTATTTAAAACCTTTCATATATGATAATAGTTATATTACAGCCAAACTGATAGAAGAAATAAAACCAAGGCCTTTAGCTTACGAACAAGCGAAAAGTAAAGTTTTAAAAGATCTTTTAATCATGAAAACAAATGAAAAATTTTTAGAAATCGCAAAAAAAGAACTATCCGATTTTAAAGGAAAAGATATAGGATTTGTTACGAAATATGACTTTAATAAAATAAAAGAACTCCCTTCCGCAATGTCGGAAATGTTTCTGTTTGAAGTATTTACTTCACAAAAAAACAAAGGCTTGGTATTGTTGCCTAAAAACAATCCTCAATATGCCGTTTTATATAAAATTAAGGAACAAAAATTGCTTGACGAAACAAAATATAAACAAAACAAAACACTGGTTTATAACTTAACCGAATCATTAATTAATAATGAATTTTTCAAAGATTTATTAAAAGAACTTTATGAAAAATACAATATCGTCAATTATGTAAAGGACAAAAGTTGAGAAATATACTTGCCATAGATTTAGGAAGCTATAAGACCACCGCAATAATTGCCAATTATGACGAGAACACGGATTCTCTGTCTATCAGCGGAGTTGGAATTGCCAAATCAAAAGGTGTAAAAAAAGGTGCCATAATTAATATAGATCAGGCATCAAAATCCATAAAACAAGCCTTAAACGATGCTAAAAGAGTAGCAGGTGTCGATGTAAAAAAAGCAATAGTATCCCTTTCATCAGTTTATACGAAAAGTCTTACAAGTTACGGTATTGTAAATGTTCCGGGAAACGAAATAACTATAAAAGAAATCAACAGAGCGATTCAGACGGCTTTATATAACGCAAATTTTCCTCAAGATTATCAATTGTTACAAGCTTTGCCATATGATTTTAAAGTAGATGACTTAAGTGAAATAGAAGATCCCGCAGGTATGAGCGGCAGTAGACTTGAAGTAGCTTTACATGTAATCGCAGCACAAAAAAGCGGGGTTGAAAATCTTAAAAAAACACTTAAACAAGCCGGTTTAGAAATAGAAAATATCGTAGCCGCAGGATATGCAAGCGGTCTTGCAAATTTAAAAGAAGATGAAAAAGAGTTGGGAGTAGCATTAATCGATATAGGAGCAACCACTTCTGATTTAGCTATTTTTATTAATAAATCATTAAGATATACTGATTATTTAGGAGTGGGAAGCCATCATATTACAAATGACCTGTCAATGGCTCTTCATACACCTTTAGCTGATGCTGAGGCTATAAAAATTAATTTTGAAGAATATGTAAAAAACGACGAAGATTTAATAGAAATTTCCGTGATAGGAAGTGAAGAAGAAAAACAAAAAGCATCTATTACTACTATTACTCAAGTAATAAGCGCCAGAATCGAAGAGACTTTTTTACTCTTAAATAAAGAAATTGAAGAATCCGGGCTTAAAAATAAAATAGGAGCCGGAATAGTATTGACAGGAGGCTTTACAAATTTCTATAATATTAAAGAAATTGCTTCGAATTTTTTCGACGGACTTCCTGTAAGAGTGGGAATTCCAAAAAAAATAGAAGGTCTTTTTAAAAATTTAAAAGCACCTGAGTTTTCTACGGCAATAGGATTATTGCTGTATGGAAAAAAAGAGGGATTAACATATGAAATAGATTCAAACAGACAATTTAGAACAAAATATTCATTAGATGAAATTTCTAAAACTCAAAAAGATGAGTTTAATAACGAAGAGGAGAAAAAAACAACGGAAAAAGAAGAAATAACTTCAATTATGATTGACAATAACGAACCTGGCATAATACAAAAAATAAAAACTTGGTTAAGTAACTTATTTTAAGAAAGGATGAAAAAATGGAAGAGCTTTTTGTAATAAACGATATGGTAGACGGACCTAAAATTAAAGTCATTGGTGTAGGCGGCGGTGGAAACAATATGATAAATTATATGGCCGCCAAGGGTATTAAAGATGTGGAATTAATAGCAGCTAATACTGATATTCAAGCATTAAAAACTTCTAAAGCACACAAAAAAATACAATTAGGAAAATCTCTAACCAAAGGTCTTGGAGCCGGTATGAGACCGGAAGTGGGTGAAAAAGCCGCTGAAGAAAGCTATGAAGAAGTAAAAGCTGCTCTGGAAGGTTCGGATTTAGTTTTCATTTCAGCCGGAATGGGCGGAGGAACAGGAACAGGTGCCGCTCCTGTGATAGCAAAAGCAGCAAGAGAAATAGGTGCTTTAACAATAGGTGTAGTAACGAAACCTTTTACTTTTGAAGGACCAAGAAGAAGAAAACTGGCAGAAGCCGGAACAAACAATTTAAAAAATGAAACAAATTCTATAGTTGTAATTCCGAATGATAAAATTTTGACTATAATTGACAGAAAAGTAGGAAGAAGAGAAGCGTTTAGCTTAGTTGATGATGTTTTATATAAAGCTGTAAGCGGAATTTCTAATATGGTTATCAGTTATGGTGAAAACGATATTAACGTTGACTTTAACGACCTTAAAACCGTTATGTCACATCAAGGTCTTGCACTTATGGGTGTCGGGGAAGATAAAGGTGAAAACGCTGCGTTTAACGCCATCAAAAAAGCTATCGAATCACCTCTACTTGATAATATTTCTATTGACGGGGCTATGGGTGTGCTTGTACATTTCACACTTCATGAAGATTATCCTCTTGTGGAAATGGAAGAAAGTATGAATCTGATTTATGATAAAGCGGATGAAGAAGCGGATATTATTTTCGGTACGACTACCGATAACAGTTTAGCTCCGGATGAAATTAAAGTAACAATAGTAGCTACAGGTTTTGAAAAAGAAAAAGCAGCTAACAAACCTGACATTCAAGTTCAAAACAAAGTAGATGAACTTTTAATTAAAAGAAAAGTATCAGGTGGGGTAGAACTCGACAGTGACACACTTGATATTCCTACATGGATAAGAAAAGCCAAAGATTAATTCTTTTCTTCTTTTTTCAGAAAACCAAGAAAAACGCGGCCATAACATAATCAGCTACAAATACCGATACTGAAGAATAAACTACTGCTTTTGTAGTACTTTGCCCTACCCCTTTAGCTCCACCTCTTGTTTTATACCCGATATAAGTACCTATAGCACTGATGATATATCCAAACACAATACCTTTTATTAAACCTTCATTTATTTCTCTCATTTCTGCGAATTGTCTTAAATTTTCCAAATAAGCATAGCCATTAACATCTAAAGAATATACGGATATCAAATATGCTCCTATATTAGATACCGTATCAAAAAACGCTATTAAAAGAGGAAGAGAAATAATAGTAGCGAGAATTCTCGGTACTATTAAGTATTGTTTAGAGTCCACAGCCATTACTTCAAGAGCATCAATTTGTTCGGTAACCCTCATACTTCCAAGTTCTGCTGCATAAGCACTTATTCCTCTACTTATCACCATCAACGCAGTAAAAACAGGACCCAATTCTTTTACAATAGAAACAAAAATCGTATAACCCATAAAATCTTCCACTCCGAATTTATGAAATCCGTTATATAATTGTACCGCTTCCACAAGACCCGTAAAAAAAGAAGTCAAAAATATTACCCCTAAACTACCATACCCCATAAATTTTATTTGTTCAAACAATTCTTTCAACCTAAAAGGAGGTTTGAATATTAATTTTATTACTTTGAGTTGAAAAATAGTGAAATCACCAAGATTCTGAATTAAATTAATAACAGAACTGCCGATATAATATAAAAGCTTAGTTATCAAATAACGCCTTTTTTGTTAAAATTATATCAAATCAAAAGGAATGAATATGGCTGAAGAAAAAGAAAATCAAGAAGTAGAAGAAAAAGAAGAAAAATCAGGCGGAAATAAACTTTTATTAATTGTAATTATTGTACTGCTATTGCTGTTACTGATAATCGGAGGTTTGGTAGCTTATTTCTTATTAAGCGGTAATGATGAACCTCAAGAGCAACCCGAACCTCAAAAAATAGAAAAAAAGAAAAAAGTAAGCAATATGACCGAAATCGGTCCAATTTATCCTTTAGATACATTTGTAGTGAATTTAGTAAATAACAATGCTAACAGATATTTAAAATGCAAAATTGATTTGGAACTTGATTCACCAGAATTACAACAAGAAGTAGATAAAAAATTACCTGCTATCAGGGATTTAATTATAAGAATATTATCAAGCAAAACCGTAGAAGAAATACAAACCTCAAGAGGAAAAGAAAAATTAAAAGAAGAAATAAAAAGAAAAATAAATGAAATTTTGACAACTGGAGAAGTTAGAAACGTTTACTTTACGGAGTTTGTAATTCAATGATAGGTATTGATATCGTTGAAATAAAACGAATAGAGAAAATGATCGAAAAATTTGGTCAAAAAGCTCTTGAAAGATTTTTAACCCCAAATGAAATTCCCCTCCTCTCCTCTCCAAGTTCTATTGCCGGATATTGGGCAGCAAAAGAAGCCTTTAGTAAAGCAATAGGTACAGGAATCGGAAAAGATTGCTCTTTTTTAGATATAGAAATCTTAAAAAATTCAAATAACAAACCCTATTTCTCTCAAGCAACACTAAAAAAATTTAATTTACAAGAAGCGGATTTATCAATTTCTCATGACGGAGGATTTGCTATAGCTGCGGTTATTGTTTTAAAGAAAAATTTGATATAATTTCATTCCTAAGTCCCCGTAGCTCAGCTGGATAGAGCACCACCCTGCGGAGGTGGGGGTCGTGCGTTCGAATCGCGCCGGGGACGCCAGAAATCTTACTTTAAAACCTCTAAATTTCAGGCTTTCGAAACAATTTTCTAAACAAAAGTAAACCACAAAAGTAATCTTAGGACAATATCATTTGCAAATTTTAAAAACTTAATAATATTTTGATTATTATAGTACTAAACATAATCGTTTTGAGAAAAAGAGAAGTAGTTTTCTTTTAGTGACTGGCGCTATTACAAAAACTAGAAGAAAAGTTTTATTTTATATATTATCGGTTTGTTATCATATAAAACCCAGGAGGGCGTTCACGCAGTGACTTTGGGCTCCGCCAAGTCACAAAGTGGGGATAGGAGGGCCGGTTTAGGGGCAGCCATAAGAGGCCGCCGCACACCCCGACCGCTACCGTCTCCCCTATAAGAATGGTTGTAGGGCCCCAAAATGTGCGGGTAGCGCTCCTCCCAGGTATAAAATTATACCATAAAGTTTAGTGAAAGTCAATCAACTATTTTGAAAGAACTCAAATCAATTTGAAGATTTCTTTAAAAGTATTTTACCTAAATTTTACATCTTTTGCAATCTTTATACACTCTTTTATTGAAGGTTTTTCGGGCATTAATATTTGATTTTCTTTATAAAAATTTATTAAAGCATTTTTTGTTTTTTTACCTATTGCTATTGGTAAAATATTTTCAAAATCATCTATCTTAGAAAAACATTCCACTGTAGAAGGAGATGAAAAAATGACAATTGCCGGTTTTTTTATATAATTTTCAGGTTTGTTACATTTTGTTTCATAAATTATTACTTCTTTTAATATGTTGTTTTTAAAAAAATCTTTAATATTTGAAACTAACTTTTTAGCTCTAAAAAAAAGAAATGTTTTATTTTGATATTTCGAATTAATTTCTTTAGCAAACTCATCACCATAAGCATTTTTTGCTATATATTCTACTTTTCCACCAAGTTTTTTAATCTCATCCGCCGTAGCTTTTCCAATGGCAAAAGCCGGATATTTTTTCCATTCGTCTGTAAGGTTATTTATAGCTCTTACACCGTTTTTTGAAGTAAAAAGGAGATAATCTATTCCTTCAAAAGAAAAAGAAGGAGAAAGAAACTCGATTTTAATTACAGGATAATTTAAAATTCCTTCATATTTTTCTTGTGTTAAAATATAAATAGGTAATTTTAATTTTTTCATTACTCCCACTCTATTGTTGCTGGTGGTTTACTTGAAATATCGTAAACAACCCTATTAATGCCGTCTACTTCATTGATAATTCTTGTAGACACTCTCTCAAGAAACTCATGCGGTAAGTGACTAAATGTTGCTGTCATACCGTCTGTCGAACTAACACATCTGATAGCTACTGTGTTATCATATGTTCTGTTATCTCCCATAACACCTACGCTTCTTACATTTAAAAGTACTGCGAATGCCTGCCATACTTTATCATATAATCCCCAAGCTTTTAGCTCTTGAATAAGAATAGCATCCGCTTCTCTTAAAATTTCAAGATCTTTCTCATTTACTTCACCCATAATCCTAATAGCAAGACCAGGTCCCGGGAACGGATGGCGGTATACTAAATCTTTTGGCAGCCCAAGTTCGAGTCCTAGTTTTCTAACTTCATCTTTAAATAGTTCTCTTAATGGTTCAATTAATTCAAATTTCATCCACTCAGGAAGTCCTCCTACGTTGTGGTGAGATTTAATTGTTTTAGAAGGACCTTTTACACTTACACTCTCTATCACGTCAGGATAAAGAGTCCCTTGTGCCAAGAATTTAGCGTCTTTGTGTTTTTTCGCTTCTTCATCAAACACTTCGATAAAAGTATGACCGATAATTTTTCTTTTTTCTTCAGGATCTGTTACGCCTTTTAGTCTGCTTAAGAATTTTTCCCTAGCATCAACCGTAATTAAAGGTACATGTAGGACGTTTTTAAACGCATGCTCCACTTCTTCTCTTTCATTTTTTCTAAGAAGTCCCGTATCAACGAAAATAGGGATAAGTTTATCACCGATTGCTTCGTGTAAAAGCGCAGCCGTTACAGAACTATCAACTCCTCCGCTTAGAGCACATATTACTTTATTATCCCCTACTTGTTCTCTAATTTTTTTGATTTGTTCTTTAGCGAAATGAGCCATATCCCATTTGCTTGTAACGCCGCAAACTTCTCTTGCAAAGTTTCTAAGGATTTTTTGTCCTTCTACGCTATGAGTTACTTCAGGATGAAATTGGATAGCATATATTTCTTTTTCTTCGTTTACTATTGCCGCATAAGGAGCATTTTGTGTATGCGCTATTCTTTTAAATCCTTTTGGAAGTTTTTCCACTCTGTCAGAATGGCTCATCCAAACTATTGTAGGATTGCTGACATCTTTGAAAAGTTTATGAGGATCATCTATAAAAAGTTCGGCTTTTCCATATTCGTGATGGTCCGCTCTTACAACCTCCCCGCCAAAATCCACAGTAATGAGTTGCATCCCATAACAAATTCCTAAAATTGGAAGTCCTAACTCATATATCTCTTTATCAACTCTGTATGCGTCTTTGTCATATACGCTAGCTGGCCCTCCGCTGAAAATGAGTCCTTTAGGTTTTTTCTCTTTAGCAACTTTTAAACCGTCAAAATAAGGAACGATTTCGCTATAAATTCCTTCTTCTCTAAGACGTCTTGCTATTAATTGAGTATATTGGCTTCCAAAATCAAGTATTAAAATTTCAACTTGCATTTATGTCCTTTTTATTGAAATTGTATCAAAAATAGAGGTAAGAAATAAAAAAAGAAGACAAAAAGAAGGACTGATTAATAAAGTCCCATGATTTCGAATTGAACGTACCATATCGCAATACTTAAAATATACCCTGCCAATACGGTCCAGGCAAGTTTCATATGGCTTCCGAAAGTATAAATACCTTTCATTCTACCCATTACCCCTACTCCGGCCGCACTACCGAAACTGATTAAACTTCCACCGATACCCGCTGTTAAAGTTACAAGTAACCATTGATCTACTCCCATAGGAGGATTGGCTTTAAGAATCGCCGCCATAACAGGTACATTATCGATAATAGCACTGATAAATCCTACGCCGATATTCGCCCAAGTAGGTCCTATAATTTCATAAAGTTTCGTAATGTAAAACAACCATCCGAGGAAATATAAAGCCCCTACTGCTGATAAAATACCGAAAAAGAACAACAAAGTATCGTTTTCAACTTTTTCCATATTTACAAAAACATTAAAATGCTCTTTATGTTTTACTTTATAATATAAAGAATATAAAAGTAATAATGAAAGACCAAACATCATACCCCACATTGCTGGAAAATGGAATAAAATATGCCCGACTACAGCTATTATAATAGTTAAAATACCGAGAGCTATAACAACTTTTCCACCTTTTTTGATACTAACTTTCGGAGTAGTTAAAGCATCAAAATGAGGCTCACCTTTAGGTACAAAAAGAGATAATAAAAATGCTGTTAATAACCAACCGGCAATTGAAGGAGGGAACAAGAAAAGGAAATCGACAAACTCTCCTTTTTCAGCCGTCCATGCCATAAGAGTCGTTATATCCCCGAATGGCGACCAAGCACCTCCGGCATTTGCTGCAACAACTATATTAATTGCTCCCGGAACTAAAAACTCTTTATTATGTTTGTCAATTGTTAAAAGAACAGTTGATAAAATAAGCGCTGTTGTCAGATTATCTGCTACAGGTGAAATCCAAAAAGCAAGTGTCCCGGTAATCCAAAAAAGTTTTTTATAACTGTAACCTCTGGAAATAAGTCTAAAACGCAGTGCTTCAAAAACCCCTCTTTCAATAAGTGTCTCTATATAAGTCATAGCAACAAATAAGAAGAAGAAGATTTCGGCAATTTCCTCTATGAGATGTTTCATCTCATTATGTAGAGGTGTAGGATCCAAATGATTGATAGCAAAATAAATACCTATCAACATAAAAGAAAAAGTACCTATAAACAATGCTGGTTTTGCTTTGTTCATTCTAAGTTTTTCTTCAGCAGCTATTGCTATATAACCTATAACAAACACCAATAAAACGGCCCAACCGACCCAAGTATGAGTAAAATCTTGAATCATTTCATGCATTTTCGTCCTTTCTGTAATGTGCTCCAAGCGAGTTTTTTCTATTTATTGCCGCTTTTACTATCTCTCTTGCGGTCAGAAATCTCAATTTCGCAAGACGTCCAAGCTTAGGAATAGTGTCTTCAATAAAACTCAAGGCTTCTTTTAAACCTCTTTCATCTCTCACTATCCCTACGTTTTTCCACATCTGCTCTCTTAAGAGATTCTTATAATGTTTATCGTCATTTTTAAAAAGTTCTTCACTAATTATAGAAAAAATTTTATCTTTTGTCTTAAAATTTCTCTTTATTATTTCCGCAGAGGCTCTTTTTGCAAATACAAAACATTCCAGCAAAGAATTGCTAGCAAGCCTATTTGCTCCATGAACTCCGGTATAAGCAACTTCACCTATTGCGTAAAGATTTTCAAACCCGGGTATTTTTGAGTTTTCATCCACTTCTATTCCGCCCATCATATAATGAAACGCCGGAGAAATAGGAATAGGCTCATAAGGTACATTTATATCGTAATCTTTTAACTTTTGATAAATAGTCGGGAATCTTTTTTTGAAATATTCTTCATCAAACATACTCACATCCAAAAATACCTTATGCCCTTTTTGCTGATGTAAAAATATAGCGCGGCTTACGATATCACGACTTGCAAGCTCACCTCTTTCATCATAATCGAATAAAAACCTTCTACCGGTTTCATCAATTATATACGCCCCTTCACCTCTTAAAGCTTCCGTTAAAAGCAATTTCTGAGAAAATCTTGTTTCTATAAATACGGTAGGATGAAACTGTGTCATTTCCATATCTTTAAGTTTTATCCCTTTTTCAACGGCCAATCCTTGTAAATCACCGCTAATTGTCCTGGCGTTAGTGTCATATTTATACAATGCTCCAATACCACCGCTGGCTATAATGATATTATCACCGTAAATATTATATTTTTTTCCTTTATGATATATACTTACTCCGTAAGCAACGGATTTTTCCATTAAAATATCAAATACCACCGCTTCGTCAAGCAGATAACTTTTATCTTTTCTAAAAATAAATTTATGTAATTCTCTTCCAGTGGCATCACCTCCAGCATGAAAAACCCTACGGATACTATGAGCCCCTTCTTTTGTAACTCCCGGATCAAATTTAAATCCATAATTCAATAATTCTTCTTTTAGTTTTAACGACGCTTTACTGAGAATTTCTACAATTTCTTTTTTATTATGATAGCTGCCAGCTTTTAAAGTATCTTGAATATGAATAGGAACGTCTTTTTCGTCAAGTGCCAGTGTAACTCCGCCCTGTGCGTAAAAGCTGTTACAATCCCACACCTGGTTTTTTGTAATTATCAAAGTACTCTTAGCGGCATCATTTAAAAATTTAGCACACCATAAAGCCGCCAATCCACTCCCTATAATGACATTATCAAACTTCATTTCACTCCTATCTCAAGTTTTATCGAACCGTTTATATCAAACATTTTTATATCAGTCGAATTCACTTCCTGCTTTTTTTTCTCCCATGTGGGAGGCGCTTTATAACCACATCCCAAAAAAAGCGTTATAATTACAATATGAAAAAAGCAGATGAAATAATTACGCATTTATTAAAACCTTTTGAAAAAAAAGTAAACATTCATCGTTGTTTGAGGAAAATTATATCACTTATGCCGCAAAATTACAAAAAATATATCACACAAATGTCATATAAAGGTGAAACTTTATACATTAAAGTATCACATCCCGCCTTAAGACAAGAAATTTTTTTTAAAAGGAATATGATTTTCTCAATTATCAATACACTACATTCACACGGAATGTGTAAGGAAATAAACCCGAAAAAAATTTATACCGATTATAAATATTCAAAACCTCCCCAACCGCCTAAAGAGATTAAATTTTATATAAAAAATGTTAATGATTTTGAAATAAAAGCAAAAAATCCGGATATTAGAAAAAAATTCGAAGAAATCAAAAAAATCTTAAAAAAATAAATATAATTCCATCAAAAAAGGACGGTTTTTGCTACTTGAAAAAATAAGAGCACTTCCTGATAAACCCGGGATTTATCAATATTTTGACGAAGACGGCAAACTTTTATATATAGGAAAAGCAAAAAGTTTAAAAAAAAGAGTTAAAAGTTATTTCAGATTTAATCCTTTCAGACCGGCAGATAATCTTAGTCCCAGAATTTATAAAATGATCAGCGAAGCAAAAGATTTGAATTATATTGTCGTTGATAATGAAAACGATGCCTTAATACTTGAAAATTCCCTTATAAAACAGTTAAAGCCGAAATATAATATATTACTTAGAGATGATAAAACTTATCCGTATATTTATGTAAATCTTGATGAAAAATTTCCGAGATTAGAAATAACCAGAAAAGTTGTAAAAGGAAAAAATATCAGATATTTTGGACCATTCAGCAGTGGTGCGGGAGCTATATTAAAAACAATCTATGAAGAAATTCCTTTAGTTCAATCAAAAAGCTGCCTAAAAGGCAAAAAAGCATGTCTTTATCATCAAATAGGAAGATGTCTTGCTCCTTGCGAAGGCAAAATCACAAGCACAGAATATAAGAAATATGTCGATAAAGCCATAAAACTTATTCACAATAAAGATGAAATTTTAAATATTCTTTATAAAAAAATGACAAAATACGCTCAAAACCTTCAATTCGAAGAAGCGGCGGAAATTAGAGACAGAATAAAATCGATTGAAAGTGCCGAAATTTATTCGAAAGTTGACCTAGCCAAACTTGAAGATTTGGATATATTCGTAGTGGAAATATTTAATAAAAAAGCTGTGGTTATTAGAATTTTCGTAAGAGAAGGAAAAGTGGTAGCAAGTTCAAATTCCATTATCAATTCACAAACTATCCCAGAGCCTGGAGAGATATACACACGCGCTATTTTAGAGTTTTATTCAACCGAAACACCTTTTACTTCAAATAAAATTTTAGTGGGAGAAGATTTTGAAGAAAGAGAGTGGCTAAGCCAAGTTCTAACTCAAAAATTCGGAAAAAAAATTTCAATTATCACCCCTACAACCGCTGAGAGGAAAAACTTAATAAAACTGGCCAAATTAAACGCTCTTGAAGTAATTAAAAATTCAAAAGAAAACACTGTTTTAGAAGAAATAAAAAGTCTTTTTAACCTTCAAAATATTCCATACAAAATAGAGATATTTGATACTTCCCACATGCAAGGAGAAGCAACAGTAGGAGCTATGGTAGTATGGGAAAACGGTAAATTCAAAAAAGAAGACTACAGGCATTATCATCTTGAGGGTAAAGATGAATACTCTCAAATGAGAGAACTTCTTACAAGAAGAGCTATAAGTTTTGAAAAAAATCCTCCTCCTGAACTTTGGCTGATAGACGGTGGAAAAGCTCAGCTTAGACTCGCTAAAGAAATAATAAATTCAACCGGAGCAAATGTCGATGTGTTAGCTATCTCAAAAGAAAAAATCGACTCAAAAGCCCATAGAGCAAAAGGTGCTGCAAAAGATAAAATATATTATTTTGACGGAGATGAGGTATTAAAATTAGAATTATCTGTAAACGATAAAAGACTTCAATTTTTACAGATGTTAAGAGATGAGGCACACAGATTTGCGATAGAATTTCATAGAAAAACAAAAAGAAAAAAAGATACACAAATCGATTTATTAAAAGTAAAAGGAATAGGAAAAGCAAAAATGACTAAACTTCTAAACTATTTCGGTACATTTGAAAATATAAAAAACGCTTCTTTTGAAGAACTGAAATCAGTCCTAAATGAAAAAGACGCCAAAGCAATCCAAGATTTTTTTAAAGAAGAAAAATGAAAATAGCAATCGGAGGCTTTGATGGAGTTCATATAGCTCATCAAGAACTTATAAAAAAAGCCGATAAAATTATAATTATCGAAAAAGGCAGTTCCTTAACTCCCGGATTTGACAGGCTTGAATATATTAAAAAACCTTTTGATTTTCTGATATTAGAAAAAATCAAACATCAAACGCCTGAAGAATTTATTAAGTATTTAAAAAAACTAAATGCTACTAAAATTATAATAGGAGAAGATTTTAGATTCGGAAAAAATAGAAGCGGAGGAATAGAAGAATTAAAAAAATATTTTTATGTGGAAGTAATAAAAGAAATAAAAATCAACGGTATCGGAGTTCATGCTAAAACAATAAGAAATTTTATAAAAGAAGGCAAAATAAAAACCGCAAATAAATTTTTAGGGAAAAATTACAAAATTAAAGGAATCCAAATCAAAGGACAAGGACTTGGCTCAAAAGAACTTGTCTCTACAATAAATATAGAATTATTCAAACCTTATACAATTCCCAAAAGCGGCGTATATATAACAAAAACAAACGGTTTTAAGTCACTTACATTTATAGGAATCCGCTCCACAGATAACAATTTTTCAATAGAAACTCATATTCTAGAAAATTTCCGGGTAAATAAATTTATCCAAATAGAATTTTTTGATTTTTTAAGAGAAAATAAAAAGTTTGATTCGCTTAGAGAACTAAAAAAGCAAATAAATATGGATATAAAAATAGTAAAAAATTTTATTTTTCAGAATACTTAAAATTTTTAACATAATTTTCAAAATCACTTTCATTTAAAGGTTTGGAAAAATAATATCCCTGAACAACATCAATTTCCAATTCTTTTACAATTTCTAAAATTTTTTTAGTTTCGACTCCTTCGGCAACAGTTTGTTTTTTTAGAACTTTTGCAATTTGTACTATCATTTCGGTAATTATTAAATCATCCGTATGTGTGTCTAAATCTTTTATAAACACCTGATCTATTTTCAAAGTATCAAAAGGTAATTTTTTTAAATAATTTAATGAAGAATAACCGGTTCCGAAATCATCTATGGCAATTTTGAACCCTAATTTTTTAATTTCTTCAAGAACTGAAACAGTATAAGACATATTTTGCATACTTATAGTTTCGGTAATTTCTATTTCCAACTTGGAAGGATCGATTTTATATTTATTTAAAAGCATCTTTAGGTTATCTATAAAATCATTTTGTTTAAACTCATTAGGAGAAATATTTATTGCCAATATCAAATCTTTAAATCCGTTTTCCTGCCATCTTTTCAAGATTTCAAACGATTTTTTTAATACATATCTATCAATTTGGGTTATTAAATTGCTTTTTTCTGCGTAAGATATAAAATGAAATGGAGTTAAAAAGCCTTTTTGAGGATGATACCATCTTATTAAAGCTTCGGCACCGCTGATTTTTTTATTTTTTATATCTATTTTCGGTTGAAAAAATAATACTAATTCATCATCTTTTTTTAACGCTTCTTTTAAGTCATTTATAATATTATAATAGTCGTTAATTTGTTTTTTTAGTTTTTCATTAATAAATTCACAGCTATTTTTCCCATTATTTTTAGCGTGATACATCGCAATGTCAGCATATTTTAACAACTCTTCCATATTTTCGGAATCATCAGGATATATAGCACATCCGATACTAAAAGTCGGATAAATCGGTGTCTGTTTTATTACTATAGGCTCTGTTAGGGATTGAACAAGCTTATTAATAATATCTTTAATGTTTTTTTTATCTTGAATTCCATAAAGAAGAATAATAAATTCATCTCCTCCGATTCTGGAAATAAAATCGCTTTTTCTAAGTACTTTTTTAAGTCTCTGGGCGATTGTAATCAAAAGTTTATCACCGTTTTCATGTCCCAATGTATCATTAATCATTTTAAAATTATCCAAATCCAAATAAAGAACGGCTAATTTTTTATTATCTCTTTTTCCCAGATTCATCAACCTTAAAAATTCATCTTTAAGATAAGCTCTATTAGGTAATGAAGTCAAAGAGTCATGATACGCGAGATACTCTATTTTTTGCTGTCTTTTAATTTCATCGGTTACGTTTAAACTGACACCTATTATTTTGTTTTTTTTCAATTTACCTACACTTTTGAAATAAAACAACTTATTTTCTTTGTTTCTAAAACCGTGAACAACCTCAAATTCTTCTCCGTTTTTACATAGCCTTTTAATTTTTTCTTCAAAAATTTTTCTGTCTTGAGGCAGGATATGTTCCAAAAAATCATTTAAAGTATAACTACTTTTTAAATTAAACATCTTTAATGTTTTACCCATGATATTAAAAATATTTTCCTGGCAATCATATTCCCAACTAAACATTTCAGAAATTTTCTGAGCCGTTTCAAGCTGATTTTTATACTTCACGACACTATAAATAAAATTTTTTTGATTTTCATAAAAACGATTTACCTGTTTTAAAAGTTTATTTACGGCATTAGTAATATTTTCTATTTCATAACTGCCATCTATTTTTTCAAATGATGAAATTTTTTTAAAATTAATACTCTCTAATTTTTTTGCTAGGACATTTAGTTTCAAAATTTTTTTTCTTATAAAAAGGAATAATATAATCATTGAAGGAATAAAAACCGAGGCATAAAGTACAAATCTAAAAATATATTTATCAAAAAATTTATCAATAAGGTTATTTTGATAATAAACCGTTATTTTTCCTTTATCAAGTGGAATTATTATTTTATTGGCGGTTTTAATATTTGAATAATTAAATTTTTTATCTTTCCATTTTATTTCTATATTTTCAATATCTTTTGAAAAAGTAATAATTTTATTGATTTCTTCTTTTAACTCATCAATAAAACCCAATCTCAAAAGCGTAACAAACGTATCTTTTTCATTTTTTATGGCAAGAGAAATTCTTTCTTTTTGAAGTTCTTTTAAAGTATTGGAAATATTATATAAATCAACTACAATATAAAGTAAAAAACTTAACAACACAATGCTAAAAACAAGATTCATCAAATTTTTTAAAGAATTAATCCTCTTCATATATTTTTGCCACCTTTAAAAGTATAGGATTTAGTTTTATATATCCTTTTTTTATGAGAGAAGGATTTATTATAGGCTTTACTTTTATACCGATATAGACGCTTATCATACTGTTTTTTATCATATCAGGATAGACGCTGAATATAAGTTTTTTAGAACGAAGTAAATTATTTATAAATCTTTCGGATACATTTTTTGTTACCAAAATATACGCATCAGCATTTTTACAATATCGAGGTATTTTGTCCAACCTTGTATCAACACCGTTTTTTCGAAGCAATTGGGACATTACTTTTGCAATATGATAATTTTCTTCATCATAAAGAATATCAAAAACTATTTTTTCTTTCTTATTTACCGATTTATCAAGCATTATTATTTTTGGATACAGTTTTGATTCTATATAAAGTAATTCTTCTATATTTCCCCATAAACTGGTCATTAAAACAAATAAAATCAACAGTACTTTTTTCATTACCATTCTTTATAAATATTAAAAAATATTTTTCTTCCCACAGCATAAATACGCGCATGTTCAAATTCGAAGAAATATCTATCAAAAATTAAATCGCTCGGATCCACCCAATAATAATTTTTATGATTCGTGATATTATCCGCTCCTATTGTAAAATAAAAACCGTGACTTTTAAAACGGTAATTTGTATTAATGCTAAAATATGAAGGAATATTTTTAATAACAGCCGGAGTTTTAATCTCACTGCCGTAAATCAATCCGAAAAACACGGATCTGTCTTTACCAAAGTTATAAACAAAATGTGATTTTATCAGTTTTTCTCTATTGCCCGGCCAGTCGTAAATATTAAATCCTACTATTTTATTTTCAAAATCATAATAATTTTTATTCAAAGAATAAGATATATCGAATCTATAATCTTCATTTCTTCTCAGATATGATGCCTCAATACCCCTGATATAATAAGTTCCCAGATTATCATATATTTTTTTTCCGCTTTTTAAATCGATTTTTCTTCCGATATAATTTTTGTTTTTACCGTAAAAAAACACTAATTTCAATCTGTCATTTTTGATTTTTTTTATTCCGACGACTTCAAGCATATCTATTGTTTCAGGCTTTAATTTTTCATTTCCGTTAAAATCACTTGCGCTTTTAGCATAAAGTTCCACCCAAGACGGAACTCTAAAAGCGTTATTAAAAAGTATTTTTAATGTGTAATCATTTTTTGAAAATACCGAACCGAGCTTATATGAAAGTTTACGTCCGAAATCACTGTAAGAATCAAATCTTATTCCACCGACGGCAGAAAAATTTTCATTAAAGACTATTAAGTCCTGAAATGCCGATGAAAAAGTCTTTCTGTTTATACCCTCTTTTAAAACGTTGTTTTTCCCTTTTAAATGTTTGCCGTTCGGACCGAGATTAAATGCGTTTTGTGTTTCATTCATAGAGGGAACATACTGTAAATAATAATAATCAAAAGGCTTGGCGTATTTCGCTTCTAATAAATAAACAAAATTGTGATGATCTAAATCATTATGTATTATATTTCTAATATAATATTCTATTTCGTTTATTTTTGCTCCGCTTATAATGTCGTTATCTGGATTATTATCAATTGTTTCGTTAAAATCATAAGGAAACGTTCTAAATTCTCCATCCCAGATATAATATTTAATCCCAGCATCAAAGCAGTTTTTTAGGTTATATTTGAGATATTTTGAATTATGAAAATTCAAATACTGATGCCAAAATCTAATTTTTTTATCATGTTTTAGAGGTGTAAGTCTGGAAATACCGAAAAAATTCCCTTTTTCATAATATTCAAGACGGTATTTTATATTTGATTCCTCTTTATCGTATTTAATTCCTATTCCGAAATTTTTCTCAAAACTGCTTACATCCACATTGCTTCTATAAGGCATAACATCCATTTTTTTAATATCACCCAAATAACTCGTAGGAGATTTTAAATGTGGATGAGAAACACTGTAATGAGCGTCAATTAATAATTCATCCTGTTTAAATTTTTTAAAAAAAGCGCCTGAAAATTCTTGTTTTGTTGAAACGTAAAAATCAACGAAATCATTATTTAAAGAATCTACGGTAATGATGTTAATCACTCCCAAAAAAGCATTTCCACCGTAAAGCACCGAATCGGGAGTTTTAGTAAATTCAATTCTTTTTATTAATACGGCTGGAAAATTATAATAATAAAATTGATTGGAATAAAGATTATTCGTAACCGAAACGCCGTTAATCATAAATTTTATTTTATCTCTGTAAGTAGATTTATTTCCACGGATAATTAATTCTTTTTTACCACTTGAAGACATGGATATTTCGATTCCCGGTAAATATTTTAATATATCAAGAAGGGTTTTTGCCCCGCTTTTTAAAATAAAATCACGTCTGATTACTTCTACGTTTGATGGGGTTTTATCTATATTCAGCTTTGAAATAGTCGCTATTTCGGTCACTTCATTTAAGGTTTTTAAAAAATCTTCTTTTTCTGCGGCAAACAACAAAAATATTGATACAATTACCAAAAAAATTTTTTTCATCGCCACTCTTTTTAAACGAAAGTATAACAAAAATTTAACAAACATTAAAAGGCACAAAATGGCTCTTATAGATTTAATTGATGTAAGCAAAACTTATGAAGCTCAAAAAATTTTATGCGACGTGGAGTTTCATCTGGACGAAGGTGAAAGAGTCGCACTTATTGGCAAAAACGGTAGTGGAAAATCCACTCTTATGAAAATAATAGACAAAACGATAGAACCCGATAAAGGGGAAGTGATTACAAAAAACGGTATAAAAATAAAAAGACTTTTACAACAACCGAAATTTAATACCGGCATTAGTGTTAGAGAAGCGATAGAAAACGAACTTACCGAATTTAAAGAAGCTTATGAAAAGTATTTAAAACTAACTGAAGAGTTCAGTAAAAATCCTCAAAACAACGCCCTACAAAATGAAATAGACAAAATTACAAAATTTTTGGATTTTCATAACGCATGGAATCTTGATGACAGGATTGAGAGAGTATTACAGGAATTCGATTTAAAAAAATACGAGAATAAAGACATTTCTCTACTAAGTGGTGGGGAGCAAAGAAGAGTGGCTCTTGCTTCTCTTTTGCTTCAAAAACCGGACGTCTTGCTTCTTGATGAACCGACAAACCACCTTGATGTTTATATGACTGAGTTTTTGGAAGATATGCTTTTAAAAGAAAAATATACCTTTATCGTTGTAAGCCACGACAGATATTTTATCGACAGAATCGCTACAAGAGTTGTAGAGCTTGAAAACTGTAAATTAAGAAGCTTTAAAGGCGGTTATGCCGATTATATCCGTCAAAAAGAAGAGCTTTTAAAAGCAAAAGAAAAAGCTTACGAAAATGAACTGAGACTTTTAAAAAGAGAAGAAGAGTGGCTAAGACGTGGAGTTAAAGCAAGACTAAAAAGAAACGAAGGCCGTAAAAAAAGAGTAATGGAGCTTAGAGAAAAAGTAAAACAGGACAGAAGTGAAATCCGCAAAATAGAAATGCAGCTTAAACGTGAACTTCTCGCTAAAGAAGAAGAAAAAATCAATAAAAAAAAGGTGATGTTTGAAATAGAAAACCTTACAAAATCAATAGGAAACAAACTGCTGATAAAAGATTTTACCACAAGAATCTTACAAAAAGACAAAATCGCAATCGTAGGTAAAAACGGAGCCGGAAAATCAACACTGCTTAAACTCTTAATAGGTGAAGAAAAACCCGACAGCGGAATTATTAAAGTCGGAGAAAATTTAAAAATCGGATATCTTGACCAAAGAAAATCTATGCTTGACGATAACAAAGACCTCATAGAAACTTTTTGTCCTCAAGGAGGAGACCACGTAAATGTAAGAGGCCGTAACATGCACGTATATGGATATCTAAGAGAATTTTTATTCCCTCCAGAATATCTTACTAAAAAAATCGGCGTTTTAAGCGGGGGTGAGAAAACAAGAGTAGCTCTTGCTTTGCTTTTTACTAAAGATTTTGACGTTTTGATTTTAGATGAGCCGACAAACGACCTGGATATTCCGACAATTAATATTTTGGAAGAGTATTTAATAGATTTTGAAGGAAGCGTAATATTTGTAAGTCACGACAGATATTTTGTAGATAAAGTAGCAAAAAAACTGTTTATTTTTAAAGGTGACGGTGTTGTAGAAGAAAGTCATATTCCATACACTGAATATTTGGAGATAGAAAAAGAGTTAAAAGCGCTTGAGAACGAAGTAAAAAAAATATCAGCACCTAAAAAAGAAAAGCCTAAGAAAAAAGCAAAAAAACTTAGTTATAAAGAGCAAAAAGAACTTGAAGAATTGCCAAAACTTATTGAAGAGCTTGAAAATACCATAACCGAAATTGAGAAATGTTTGGCAAATCCTGAATGTTATCAGGAAAAAGGCTTAGTTAACTTAAGCGAAGAACTTGAAGAAATAAAAAAGATATACGATAAAAAAGTGGAAAGATATCTTGAGCTTGAAGAAAAAAAGGAAATGCTAGAAAGTGAAGCTTAGTTTAATATTTGTATTTTTATCAGTTTTTTTATTCGCTGACAGCGAATATGTAAAAGAGCATTCTCACGACTTGGTTAAATGGCACCTGTGGAATGAAAAAACATTTGAAAAAGCAAAAAAAGAAAACAAACTTATTTTAGTAACTATAGGATATTCCACATGTCACTGGTGCCATGTAATGATGAAAGAATCCTTTAGAAATAAAGAAATAGCAAAATTTTTAAATAGATATTTTATTCCTATTGTCGTAGATAAAGAAGAACATCCGGAAATCGACAGATACTATCAGTGGATTTATAAAAAACTTTATGATAAAAGTCCCGGATGGCCTATAAATATTATAATGACACCAAAAAAAGAAATTCTTTTCATTTCCAATTATATTCCACCACACGATATATTCTCAAGAAAAGGCTTTAGCACGCTTTTACCCTATTTTGCCAATTTAGATAAAAATCAGATTAAAAAAATTACAAAAGCAATAAAAGAAAAACTAAAAAAAGAAGAAAAACCTCTCCAAACGAAAAATCCTTTAAAAATTATAGAAGATGAGGTAAAAGCCTCTTTTGATTTTGAATACGGAGGTTTTAAAGGCTTACATAAGTTCCCGGAATATAATAAATTTAAACTACTGTTAGATTTATATTTGTTAACAAAAGACAGACAGTATTTAGATATGTTAAATTTAACTCTTACAAATATGGCAAAAAGCGGAATGTACGATCAAATTGAAGGCGGTTTTTTCAGATACAGTGTTGACGATGATTTTGCTATACCCCATTTTGAAAAAATGCTTTATACCAATGCTCTTATGATAGAAATATATGCTCTAACTTATCAGTATAATCCAAAAAAACTCTATAAAAAAATAATTAATGAAACAATAAATGAGTTTTATGAAAAGTATTACGATAAAAAATTCAAACTTTTTTATGCGGCAAATTCAGCCGACTCACCGAATGAAGGGGATTATTTCTGTTTTTCAAAAGCTGAAATATTAAATGCTTTAAAAAATATAAAAAACAAACAAGAGATTTTAAATTATATAAATTTTGAAGAAGAAGGAAATTTTGAAAAAGACAAAAACCACATTTATTTTAATTTAAACATACCTCCTCCTAAAAATTTAGGAATTTTTTTAAATAATTTAAAAAAATTAAGAAAACACCACTCTTTTCCTTTTTTAGACCGAAAAAAAATTCTCTCATGGAATGCTATGATGACTGCGGCTTTATTCAGAGCGAGTATCATAGACAGAAATTACATAAAAAAAGCAAAAAAACTTCTAAATTCAATTTATAAAAATTTTTATCAAAACGGCATATGGTATCACTCTTTTGTAAATAAAAAAGAAAAAAAAGCCAATCTTGAAGATTATGCTTATTTAATCAGGGCAAATATAATTGCGTATGAATATACTTTTGACAATAAGTATTTAAAAAATGCGGAAATTTTAATTAGAAAATCATTAAAATTTAAAGATAAAATATGGAAAATGACTGAAAATTTTCCGGCAACTCCCGATGAAAAAAGCTATCCGAGCGCAGTATCGGTTCTTTTTAATACATATATTGATTTTGCTGCTTTAAACAATGATTTCGAATTATATGAATTTACCAAAAACGAATTAAAAAAGTTTCCCTTAAAACTCGAATATGCTTTTTTGGCAAGAGTTAAATTAAAAAGTTTTTACAATGTTTATGTTATAAAAACATCAAATCCAAAACTGTATTTTCCGATTATGTATCCGTTTTACTTATGGGAAAAAACTGATTATAATTATTATCAAATATGTGATATTTATTCGTGTCTAAAAAGGAGTGAAAATTTTGGAGAAATTGATAAATTTTTTAAAAACATTAGATATTAAATCTTTAAAAAAAAGCCTTGACGAAATTACACTTTACTCCGCGGCACTAAGTTTTTATACTGTTTTTTCTCTTGTTCCGATAATTTTAATTATTTTAAGTATTTTTGCTTCAAGCCCCTTTTTTAGTGAATTTTACACAAAACTTGAAACTTTTATAGCATCAAACATTTTACCTACAAACCAAGAACTTATTAAAGAATATTTGACTCATTTTTTAAGTAACTCTTCAAAAATGGGAATAATAGGAGGTTTTTATATTTTAATCACCTCTATTTTATTCTTTGATAACTATGAAACAATTATTGCCAAAATTTTCAAACAGGAAAAAAGAAATTTATGGGAAAAAATTAAACTTTACTGGACAATGCTTACACTTTTTCCCGTTCTTTTCGCAGGTGCTATGTATTTATCCATAAAATTTCAGTTTTTTCTTGATAGCTCCCATATTACTTCAGGAATAAAAATTGCCAAAATAGTGCCTTTTTTACTTATATGGCTGACTTTTTTCCTGGCATATAAACTAACTTTGATAAACGAAACGACAAAATCCACTATTATTGCTTCATTTTTAGTAAGTATTGCGTTTTTTGTTTCCAAAAACATTTTTATCTATTATGTTTTGATAAATAAAACTTATACTACCATTTACGGTTCTATTTCCATATTACTTTTTATGCTCTTATGGATATATATCAACTGGATTATTTACATAAGCGGTATTTACTTAATAAAGTATTTGGATATAATTTCACAAAAAAGGAGTAAAAATGGATATCAGCAAAATTAAACCTGGAAATCCAGAAGAAGCGGTTAACGCAGTAATCGAAATTCCACAGGGAAGCAATATCAAATACGAACTTGATAAGGAAAGCGGTGCAATTTTCCTTGACAGAATTCTTTACGGAAGCCAGTTTTATCCGGCAAACTACGGATTTGTGCCTAATACTTTAGCGGATGACGGAGACCCTATCGATATACTTGTTATCAGCAGCGAAAGTGTAATACCGGGAACTGTTATCAAATCAAGGGTTATCGGTGTGTTAATTATGGAAGACGAGAGCGGAAAAGATGAGAAAATAGTAGCGGTTCCTGTTACAAAACTTGACCCTAAAATGGCTAAAATCAACGACCTTTCAGATTTAGCTGAAATAGAATTAAATCAAATTAAACATTTCTTCGAAACATATAAAGACCTTGAACCTGGAAAATGGGTAAAAGTTACAGGATATGCAGGAAGAGATAAAGCGATTGAGCTTATAAAAAAAGCAATAGAAAATTATAAATAATTCTCTTTTTTTTCTCTCTTTGTTACAATTTTACACAACTAAACCAATCAAATAATAAAATTTTCTCAGATGCTATATTTATGCTGCGTTTTTTTCTTATGATAAAAAAAACACAGTAAAGGAGATTTAATGACAACAGAAGTATATTACCCTCATAAAGAATTATTCGAAAATCCTGAATTTAAAAATATGTGCGAATATTGGGAAAAAGTAGAAGAGTTTGAAAAAGATTACGAAGGAACTTGGGCGAAACTTGCAAGAGAAAAAATCGACTGGTTTGAAGATTTCAATACAACTCTTGATGAATCTAACGCACCGTTTTATAAATGGTTTGTAGGTGGAAAA
>JAMOTL010000004.1 GCA_027062285.1 Nautiliaceae bacterium | reverse complement strand
TTTATATTTTGGACGAACCTACAACGGGCCTTCATTTCAAAGACATTGACAATCTTATGAAAGTATTACAACATCTGGTAGATTTGGGAAATAGCGTTATAGTTATTGAACATAATCTTGATTTTATAAAAAACGCAGACTACATCATCGATATGGGACCTGAAGGCGGCAGTGGCGGCGGTAAGGTAATAGCAACAGGAAACGTAAAAGAGATAATTGAAAAATATAAAGATGTAAGCTATACGGCAAGGTATTTGGCAAAAGAGATGGAGAGAACAAAAAAATAACTCTCCATACTCATAGCATTAAATATTTTATAAAAAAGAAGTTTTTAAAATCACTTTTATAATTACTTTTATAATTTAAAAGTTTTTATTTCAATTAATTTCAATATACTATATGGTCTCTTAGTAAAAAAAACTTTATAGTTTCTGATAAAATCAAAGTGTCAGTCACTATATAAATTAAAAGAAAAAAAGAAGAATTAAAGAGTAAGATCTAAAATTCTTCCTGTTCTTTCGATATCTTCTTTTGAAGGTTTTCTTTGAGCTCCCAATTCTTTAAGAACTCTTGCAATAATTAACATTAAAGCCCCGATATATTCTGGTAATTTAGCTTCAAGCTCTGCACTGATCGGGTATTTTAGTGGTGGTATTTGTTCTAAGAATTGTAGTACATCTTGAATATCCACTTCTTCTTCAAGTTCTCTAAACTGTCTTAAAGACTCTTCAAAACCTTTTGTCACAGGCATATCCGGTTCCATAATTACATCTCTTCCGTTGTATCCTGCTTTTTCTACAGCTACAAGTAACATATCATGAAATTTTTTCTCAATGATATCAATAATTTCATCTGCTTTTGATTTATCTAAATCAATTCCTGCCGCTTTTCTAAATACAGCCTCTAATTTTTTAAATCCAACTACTCTTGGCATTTCCTCTCCTTAATTTTAATTTTGATTTATATAATTATAACTTAAATTCAAACATTTTGTCAATAAATATGAGTCTAAAAAACTCAAGAATTAAAAATGATAACCTATTCCTCCATAGAATCCACTGTCATAGTTATGATTAAAGCTTATGTTTCTATAACCTACAAAAATTTCTCCGTTTTCTATAGGTTGAATACCTGTTTGAATATCAACTTTACTAAATCTGTCAGCATCATCAAAACTTAAAATTTTAGGTGCATATTCAAACTCCCCTCTTACGAATACCGGATAATCAAGATTGGGAATGTATCCAAAAGCTCCAATACCCACAGGTACTGCTGTATTGTCCTTTGTATGTACCAAATCCAATAACAGGGAAAATTTAATATTTTCCATATTGACTCCGATTAAATTTCCTTCCCCTTTTACACCTACGGAATAAAAATTATATTTATTATCTTCATCATTGTACAAAAACATACCTCTTGCGTATATATTGTTCTCAGTAATTTGAGCTTGGGCACTTACAGCCAACGTATCATTTGTTATTTGTAATCCTGCATAATTTTCAGCAAAAGCCATTATAGCTAAAGCGGCAACGCTTAATATTTTTTTCATTTAGCCTCCTTATAGCTTCCGTAATTTAAGTACTTTTCAAACCTTCTTTGAAGTAATTCTTCTTTTGATAAGTTTTTAAGCTCATTAATTTGTGTTAAAAAATATTTTTTTATATTTTCCGCCGTCGTATCATAATCCCTATGCGCACCCATAATCGGCTCTTCAATAATATCATCAATGAGTCCTAATTCTTTTAGCTCTTCTGCTGAAATTTTAAGGGCTTTAGTAGCAGTTTCGACTTTTGAATTATCTCCCCATAAAATAGCTGCGCACCCTTCCGGAGATATTACACTAAATACAGAGTACTTCAGCATTGCTAATTTATCGGCAACGCCTATAGCCAAAGCACCGCCGCTTCCACCTTCTCCTATCACTACCGAAACCGTCGGGGTTTTGATTCTTGAAAGTTCGAAAAGATTTCTTGCTATTGCTTCGCTTTGTCCTCTCTCCTCAGCTCCTATTCCCGGAAAGGCCCCGGGAGTATCTACCAAAAACAAAATAGGCAAATTAAATTTTTCAGCTAATTTAGCTATTCTCAGAGCTTTTCTATATCCCTCAGGATGAGGCATACCGAAGTTTCTTTTAATTTTTTCTTTGGTATTTCTTCCTTTTTCTTCACCTATTACCACACATTTTTCGTCATCTATTTTACCTATAAAACAGACTATAGATTCATCATCTCTGAATTCTCTGTCTCCGTGAAGTTCATATTTTTCATCCATTATTCTTTCTATAATGTCTATAGCATGAGGTCTGTCGGGATGTCTGGCAAGTTGAAGTTTTTGGAAGGGGGTTAAATTTTTAAAAGTTTTTTCAACCTCTTTTTTTAATTCTTTTTCAAGAGTTTCCACAGCATGAACATCGCCTTTGATCTTGGCGACGTCTATTTGCTCTTGGATTTCTTGTAATTTTTTTTCAAAGTCGAGTACTGCCAATTTAAACCTTTATTATTTTACTTTTTTAAAAATCACAACTCCGTTTGTTCCGCCAAATCCGAATGAATTTGACATAGCTACGTTAATTTCAGCTTCTCTTGCTTTATTTGGTACATAATCCAAATCACATTCAGGATCAGGTTCTTCGTAGTTAATAGTAGGAGGCATAATATTTTTATCCATAGCCATTAAAGTAATAACCGCTTCAATAGTTCCAGCAGCTCCTAAACAATGTCCTGTAGCACCTTTAGTAGAACTAACAGGAGGGCAGTTTTCTTTTCCCCCAAAAAGTTTTTTAATTGCCATAGTTTCATACATGTCATTATATTTTGTTGAAGTTCCATGTGCGTTTATATAATCTATTTTCGGGCGTCCAGCCATTTCATAAGCCATCTTCATAGCTCTGTAAGCTCCCTCTCCTCCTGGAGCCGGAGTAGTAATATGATTAGCATCACCGCTTTCACCCACACCTATAATTTCACCGTAAATTTTAGCGCCTCTATTTACAGCATCTTCATATTTTTCAAGAATTAAACAAGCACCACCTTCTCCCATAACAAATCCGTCTCTTTTGGCATCAAAAGGTCTGCTGGCATGTTTAGGGTCGTCGTTTCTGGTAGAAAGGGCTTTCATAGCGGAAAATCCGCCTACTCCCACAGGACAAATACATGCTTCTCCCGCTACCACCATCATTTTATCGGCCATTCCGGCTTTTATTGTTTTGTATGCTTCCGTAATTGCATGAGTTCCTGCAGCACATGCGGTAACACTTGCAAGGTTTGGTCCTTTTAGACCGTATTCGATAGAAGTAAATCCTCCGAGCATATTAACAAGAGCACTTGGAATTAAAAACGGAGATATTCTTCTTGGTCCCCTGGTTTCTACAATAACACTTGCTTTTTCTATTACAGGAAGTCCACCGATACCACTTGCGGCACTTATTCCGAATCTATCACCGTTATAATCCGTAAGACCGCTGTCATTCATCGCCTCTTTTGCCGCGGCAAGACCTAATTGAATAAATCTATCCGCTTTTTTTACCTCTTTGGGGTCCATAACAGTTTTAGGGTCAAATCCTTTTACCTCTCCGGCGATTTGAGAAGCAAAGCCTTCAGGGTCAAAATGAGTAATTTTATCGATTCCCGTCTCACCGGCGATTATATTATTAAAACTTTCATCTTTATTTAATCCAACTGCATTTATCATACCAATACCCGTTATAACAACTCTCATTTTCTTCCTTTAGTGTAGTATGTAGTAGGTAGAATGTAGGGAATCTACTTTATAAACTCCCCACCAACTACTCACTAAATACTACACTGCCCAAAAGGCAGCAAAATTATTTTTTGTTTTTTTCTATGTAATCAACTACATCTTGAACTGTTTTAATATTTTCAGCTTCGCTATCAGGAATTTCAATTTCGAATTTTTCTTCAAGAGCCATAATTAATTCAACAACGTCTAAACTGTCAGCACCTAAATCTTCTACGAATCTTGATTCCGGCTTTACTTCATCTTCATTTACATTTAATTGTTCTACGATTACTTCTTTTACTTGTTCGAAAGTATTTGCCATATTTTCTCCTTTAATTTTTTATTTCAGCATTTTATCAAAAAAATCTCATCATTTACAAATTACATATACATTCCACCGTTTACCTTAAGTGTTTCGCCGGTAATGTAACTTGCTTCATCACTTAATAAAAACGCTACGGCATTGGCAACCTCAACAGGATTCGCCAATCTTTTTAAAGGAATTTTATTCAAAAGTTCCGCTTTTATTTTCTCAGGAAGCTCTTTTGTCATATCCGTATCTATAAATCCAGGAGTTACGCTATTGAATCTTATGTTTCTCGCCGCGCCTTCAAGTGCGAATGTTTTAGTCATGGCAATTACCCCGCCTTTACTTGCCACATAATTAGCCTGTCCTATATTTCCGGTCTCTCCTACGATACTCGCTACGTTTACCACGCTTCCGAATCTTTTTTTACTCATAACTTTTAAAGCTTCCCTACAACCTATAAAAGTCGAAGTAAGATTTGCGTCTATTACTTTTCTAAAATCTTCAACACTCATTCTCATCGCAAGTTTGTCATTTGTAATTCCCGCATTATTTACAAGATAACTAAGCTCCCCGTCACTATCTACAATAGTTTTAATAGCATCGACAAAAGCAGCTTCATCACTAACATCAAAACCTATTACCGCCGCTTCACCACCGTTTGCTTCTATTTCTTCTTTTAATTTATCCGCAAGCTCGGCATTACTTCTGTAATTAATCCATACTTTTACACCGTTTTTTGCCAAAACTCTTGCTATTTCAGCTCCAATTCCTCTGCTTGCACCAGTAATTAAAGCATTTTTACCTCTAAAAGTCATAATAAGTCCTTTTTTTGTTAAAATTTTACCTAAAAAAGGTGACATTGTGCTATATTATTTATCGGAGATTGGATTTCACTTTTTTCATTATATCTCGGTTAGAACGATTATTGCTTTTTTCTTTTCATTTTTCCTGACCCTTTATTTAATGCCTAAATTTATAAAATGGGCAAAATCAAAAAAAGCAACCCAGCCTATTTTAGAATACACACCGGAAAATCACAAAGAAAAAAAAGACACTCCTACGATGGGAGGAGTAATTTTTATAAGTGCGGCTATAATTTCAACTCTTTTGAGTGCAAAATGGAATTTATTTATTTTACTTGCTGTTGGAATTACTTTTTCTTTTATGCTGATAGGAATAATAGACGATTACGGAAAAATCGTCAAAAAAAACAACAAAGAGGGCTTAAGCGCAAAAGCGAAATTCATACTACAGAGCATAGTCGCATTAGGGGTGACGCTGATATTATATTTGGTGGGATTTGATACGGATTTTTATATTCCGTTCTACAAATATCCTCTTTTCGAAATGGGACTGTTCGCCTTATTTTTTTGGACCTTTGTAATAGTGGGTATGAGTAATGCCGTAAATTTAACAGACGGGCTTGACGGACTCGCTGCAATCCCAAGTGTGTTTTCATTACTTACTTTGATGATTTTTTCTTACTTGATGGGAAATGCTATTTTTAGCAAATACCTGTTTTTACCTTTTGAATACGGAATAGGAGAAATGACTATTTTCGCTACGTCTATGATAGGAGCCATTTTGGGATTTTTATGGTACAACGCAAAACCGGCACAAATTTTTATGGGAGACAGCGGGAGTCTTAGTATAGGTGCGGCAATAGCATATATGGCGATTCTTACAAAAACCGAAATACTTTTATTATTCATAGGTTTCGTATTTATAATGGAAACATTTTCAGTTATTTTACAAGTGGGAAGTTTTAAAACAAGAGGTAAAAGAATTTTTAAAATGGCCCCGATTCACCATCATTTTGAAATATTAGGTTGGAGTGAGACTCAAATTACGATAAGATTTTGGATTATCGCTTTGATTGCAAATATAATAGCAATATTAAGTATAAAAATCAGATAGGAGAATTTATGGAAGAAAGAATAGAAAACGAAAAACTAAAAGCCGAGCTTAAAATATTTAAAATAAAAGCTTTAAAAGAAAAAGTCGTTCTTTTTGGAGTTGTTTTATTAATAATAGCAGAAGCTCTTTTTTTACTGAGTTTTTTTAAAAGCAGTTTCGGGCTTAAAAAACCGGTAAACAAGCCATATGTGGCTGTAATAAACATTAATAAAACAATAACGGTAGAATATATAGATAAACTAACAAAAAAAATGAATGCTCTTTTAAAAGACAAAAACTGTAAAGAATATTTGCTTATTTTTAACACTCCGGGAGGAAGCCCGAGTGCGAGCGACGAATTTAACGCATATTTAAAATATATCAATAAGAAAAAAAGAGTAAACGTTTATGTAGAGAGCATGGCGGCAAGCGGAGGATATTACATAATAAGCGCCATTAAACCGATTATTGCCAATAAAAATGCAGTGGTGGGAAGTATCGGAGTTATTATGCCGCATTTCGTAATTAAAAAACTTGCCGATAAAATCGGTATAGAAGAGGACTCTTTAGCTATCGGAAAATACAAACAACCTGTATCCTGGTTTAGGAAATTTAATCAAAAAGATAAAGAATATCTCAAAAAACATCTTCTTTTACCGACTTATGAAAACTTTTTAAAAACAGTAGCCAGGGATAGAAATATAAGTATCGAAACTTTAAAAAAATACGCTGATGGAAAAATTTATATAGCAAGTATAGTAAAAGGGATTTTAGTTGATAAAATTTCCACTCTTATTCAAACAAAAGAAGATATTAAAAAAAGACTTGGAAAAGTAGAATTTTACGAAATTCCTCTTGAGAGAAAAAAAGTTCCGTTTTTTAATATTAAACTATCCAGTGACATCGGTGAAGTTCTAAAGGAAATTGCTAAATGAAAAGCCTTTTTGGGTATGGAATTACAACAAAAGAGATAGCAAAAAGCGGCGGATGGCATATATTTGATGACACATTTAAAGAAATAAGATTTGATAAATACGGAAACAAACTTCTTCCAAGCGAAATGTTCGAACCTGATAAATCCACGCTTGAGATAACATCTCCAGGTATTCCCCCATCCCATCCTCTTATAAAAAAAGCTAAAAACTTAATAAGTGAGCTTGATTACTATTACCCAAAGGCTCCTTTTCAAATTTGGATTACCGGTACAAATGGGAAAACAACCACCACACAAATGACACATTTTTTACTTGAAAACAGCGAAATCGGAGGAAACATAGGAATTCCTCTTGGAAAACTGGATTCAAATAAACCCTGGGTTGTGGAAGTAAGCAGTTTTCAGCTTCATTACACCAAATACGCAAAACCGAACATATTTGCCGTATTATCCGTAAAAGAAGACCACACCTCATGGCATGGAAGTTTTGAAGAGTATAAAAAAGCAAAACTCTCCCCGCTTGAAAGAATGACACAAAGAGACGTGGTTATTTTGCCAAAAGAACTTGACACACCTACAAAAGCATATAAAATTCTTTATGAAAATGAATATGACCTGATTGAAAAATTTTCATTTTCAAAAGAATTTGAAGTACCTTTTTTACTGGATGAGGCGATAGCCAAAACTATTTATTATATTCTAAACTTAAAAACAAAATCCTTAAAAGGTTTTCAAATAGACCCTCACAAGCTTGAAGAGATAAAAGACAACAAAAACAGGCTATGGGTGGATGACAGCAAAGCAACAAACGTCGATGCTACAATAAATGCTCTAAAAAGATATAAAAACAAAAAAATACATTTAATAATCGGAGGAGATGACAAAGGACAGGATTTCAGCGAATTATTCGAATTATTACAAAACTTAAACGTAAAATTATATATTATAGGTAAAAATACCGTTTCTTTTGAAGATCTGGCTAAAAAACACAATATTGAATATAATATCTCAAAAACTTTAAACAACGCCGTAAAAAAAATTGATAAAATTTTAAAACATAAAGAAGTAGCGCTTCTTAGCCCTGCGTGTGCAAGTTTTGATCAATTTAACGGCTATAAACACAGAGGAGAAGAATTCAAAAAATGTATAAAATCATTATAAGTATAACGATTCTTTTTTTTCTCGGCTGTTCAACTAAAATAAACCCGAATGAATTCACTCCTTTAAACGCACCCAAATCAAAATATCTGCCCTCAAAAAACGAAATAATGTATAAACCTCAGGTTTTAATCGTTCCATTTAACGGTGCGTACGCACAAATCGCAACAAATACGCTCAGGGAAATACTGATAGCATATCCCGCTGTAAAAGTTATAGACAGAAATTTTAAATCTCTTAAAGAAGAGATTAAACTTGCGGAACTGGCAAAAACTTCGGAATCCAACTTAAACCAGGCGGATTACATAATAAAAGGTTCAGTAGATTCGGTATATACAAAAAGAATATATCATCCGCCTACATACTGGAAAGATAAAAAAGGAAGAATCCATTCAACAAAAGCTTATTACGAACATATTGCCTGCGCCAACGGTCATGTCATAATAATTAAAATTCCTGAAAATTATATTCTTTCCACAAAATATTTTGGCAAATGCGTATATGAAACAAGTTATTCGTCATATTACAATTACGAATCTTTAAAAATAAAAGCCGTAAGAAGAGCCGTTAAATCTATAAAAGAAGATTTATATAAAATATTCGCAAAAAGAGGATATATTTATGAAATAAGAAAAAAAGATGATGATATTATACTTCATACCACACTTGGTAAAGAATTCGGGGCAAAAGAAGGTGAAAGAGTAGATATTTTTACGATTAAAAAAACAAAAATACCTTTTAGTAATGAATATAAAACAGAAATAGTAAAAATTGGAGAAGGTGAAATAAAAATAGCCGATCAATCCGATTCATGGATACTGGTAACCAAAAAAAAAGAAAATATAAAAATAGGAGATTTTATTAAAATGAATTATAAACATTCTTTTTGGGATATTTTCAAATGAAAAAGATATTTTTAATAATGCTGATATTTATTACCGGCTGTTTTAATCATCAACCTCCGAAATGGTATGTTAAAGAATACAGCGATACAAATCGATATATCTTTGCAACAGGAGAAGGTAAAACAAAAAAAGAAGCAATAAACGATGCTTTAAGTTATGCCGCCTCCAAACTAAGCGTAACTATAAACTCAACATTCGAAAGCACTAAAGGATATTTTAACAATCCTGAAAATTCATATGAAAGCGTAAAACACACTATAATCTCAAGGGTCAAAAATTTCAATTTTTATGACTATAAAATAATAAAATCTATAAAAAATAATGATAAATATTATATTCTATTACAAATCGACAGAAAAAAAAATGCACTAATAATACTTGAAAAAGCAAAAGAAACATTAAAAGAAATAGAATTAAAATCACAAACAGATGATAAAATAGAAATAATAAAAACATATCCGAAATTAATTAAAAAACTTCAAAAAATAATCTCTGATATTTATATTTCAAAAAGCCTTTATTCTTCCCCGGAAACGGATAAGTTATTAAAAAAAGCAATAAATTTGAAAAATTCTCTTGAAAAAAAATTAAAAAACATCACTTTTAACATAAAAAATGACTATAAAAACATATTACATGACTCCTTAAGTTCACTAAATCAAAAAATTTCAACCAAAGGAATCAGATCATCAATTAAAGTCACCGGAAATAAGAAAAAAGCGGCAGGACTTTATATTTATAAAATAAATTCCAAAATTACTTTAGAAGATAAAACAACATATACATTTGAAGTCACTTGTGCAGGAAAATCGATTAGCGGTTTTGATATAGCAAAAGAATTCGCTATTAAAGAATGTAAAAAGAAAATAAAAAAAAGACTGAGTTCTATTCTTCAAACTCAGCTTTAATCTCCTTATCAAGTTTTTTCCATTCTTTATCCGCCAGATATTTTTGATATAACGCATCTTTTGAGCGAAGAGATGTTTTTATACCCTCTTCTATATTTTTTTTAGGTACTCCTACCAATACATAAAGAGTCCCGTTTTTTGACTGCCATGTTGCTAAAATTTTTGAATCCTTTAATGTTACATCGGATAAATGTTTTGATACGTTTTCCACCACTTTTTCAGTTGTAGTTTCTTTTTTTACGCCGGTATTGGATTCAAATCTCTTAAAAAGATTTTTTACTTTTACTGAAATTCTCCTGGCAAGTTCATCTCTTGCCGCAGCCATAGCTTCCGTACGTTGAAAACTAAATCCAAGAGGTGATTTTTCAGCACTCCCTACTGCCGTTATATACTCTTTCGTGTCTTTTGGGGCACAAATCCAAACAGGTGCCTCCTGATTTTCAACTACACATTCTTTCGTCTGTGGAATATTCTTATTTTTAGAACTACACCCTAAAAAAAGCATAACAGAACATAATGAAGCAAGAAATAATCTATTCATAAGCGTCCTTTTTTATTTAATTGTAGCATAAAATAAATGTATTTAAAATTTAAGCTTAATTTAAGTTTAATTAAATATAATTTCACTCCAAGCCTCGGTAGCTCAGTCGGTAGAGCAAGGGACTGAAAATCCCTGTGTCGGCGGTTCGATTCCGTCCCGAGGCACCATTTAGTCTAAACATTCCCTCCCGCAGCTTAATATTTCAAATCTTTCCACAGACACTTTTTTTTAAAGAAAAGAACTCCTAAAAGAGTCCTTTTAATGATGATGGAATTTTATTTTTAATAAGTGATTTTTTCTTTTTCTCGATAATTTTTACCGCTTCTTTTTTTAAACTGTCCAGATTGTTTTCTAAATTTTCAATATTATTCAAATTAATATCAACTTCTTTTAAATTTACTTTTTTTAAATTTTCTTTTATTTTTTTATCAAGAATCGTTTTTGCCCTCTCTTTTTGTTTATTTAGTTCTTTTTCATAAATTTTCATAACGGCTTTTGAAATTATCTTATCCAAATCCGAACTTAATTCTATTGACGGATTATCTATTTCCCCATAAATTTTACCATACAGTTTAAACCTGTGAATATTTTGAAGCACTTTTGCTATATATTTATCTATATCATTTTCTATTTTTAATTTAATTTCGCTATTTTTTATTACAGCTTTAAATTTTGCCTCCAATACTTTAAAATATTTACCTTCAATATTTATATCAAAAACAGGATGAATGAATTTTAATTTTTCAAAATCCATCTCTTTGAGTTTAATATCTGTACCTTTAATAATAAATCTTATATCGCTCAAATATTTAACCAAAGCTTTTAATTTATAAAAATCACTGTTTCCGTTTAATGTAATTACCGCATATTTATTCAATATTTTTTGATTATCGGCCAGATTTTTTATATTCAATTTATATTTAGCAATACTTGTTTTTAAAGAAACCCTTCCGTCTTTTAAAACAAAATCAGGATATTTTATTTTATCTTCAAATTTTATATAAATACCTTTTCTTGATATAACGATATTTTCTTTTTGTTCTTTTTTAGGCAGATACGGTTTTACTTTTTCATAAACAGTCTGAATAACGCTGACATATCCTTTAATTTTAGGAGCCAAGAAACTTTTGGTAAATTCAATATATTCCCCTTGTTTAATCATTTTATATTTATTGTCTATATAAGCATAATCTTCTTTTATCGCTTTTTTGACTTCATTCAAATCATCTGAAAGTATTTTTTTATATTTTAAGATTTCTGTTTTTTTCTCTTTTACATCTGATTTTAGTTTATCAATCTCTTTTTGAATATTTTTCACTTCTTTTATTAATTTATCCAGATCCTGAGGAGTTTTTATTTTCTCTTTTGAGAGATTTTCTATTTCTTTTTTTATTTTTTCAATATCTTTTTGATAACTGTCAATTTTTTGATTTTTAATAAATTCATTAAATTCATTATAGTCTTTTTTTAACTTTTTTACCGCTTTTAAAGATTTCGGCTGATAAGTTGCAAATATATCGGATGCTTTAGGAGGGGTAATATTTATTTTTGAAGTAATTGATGAGGATTTTTTATTCTTTTTTTGAATCAATTCTGCTAAGCTTTGATTAGTTTTGGCTTCAACTATAGCTTTTTGTATTTCAAACTTTTTCCATAACAAATAATATGAATTAAGTTTTACATATGCTTTTTTTATTAAAAAAGTATCTATTTGAAGTTTGTTAATATCAATTGAAGGCTCTAATACTTTTACATTTACCGATTCAATACTTACCTTTTTATGTAATGTTTTGCTAAGAGTAAATTCTAAGACGGTTTTAACTATTGGATCTAAAAGTAATACCAAAAAAGCAGTTATAACTCCGAATATACCGATAAAAGCTATAAGACCGCTGACTCTTATAATTCCTTTTTTCTCTTCTTTAGGTACTATCCAGGAAAGAAATTTTATTTTTTTAATTTTTGGAAACATCTTCTCTCTGTAAGTATCAATTGATCTGTTTAAAACATAATATAAAACAATGCCAATGATTACACCGCTAATTAAACTCCCCATTACCAATGTGTTATTAAATCCGCTCCATCTGACAAGAGGTAAATTATAAAGAAAGGTCCATAAAGGCTTTAACGGTTCAAAAGTGAGTATAAAATATCCTATTTTGTTAAAAATCGGGTCCAAAATATATGAAATAAGACTAAAAACGGCAAATGAAGCGAAATAAAGCCCAAGAGGAATTCTAAAAATAAAAACAAAAAATAAAATCACATAATTAATAAAAGTAAATGTCGGTAAAAAGCCGCTGATAAGACCAAGTACAATAGCAAGAGCTATCATTTTTTTATTTGAAGCGGAGTTTAGTTCTTTAAAAAAACTAAAAATAAAATCCCCCATTTTCACCCTTTTTTTCTATTATATCATAAAGGTGCTCTCTTATCCAAAAACTTCATAATATCTATATATTCTTCTTTTTGGAGATACAGATATCTGTACTTTTCATATGTTTTCCAAACTTTTTTATAATTATTTCTTCCCCTTTTTTTAAGCTCCAATGCCACAGCCGCATTTATAAAACCCCTGTATGCGTTTTTATAAGGATGGTCGGTTTTTCTTATAGTTTGCCAATATTCTTCCAAAACCTCGTGAGCTTCAAAATATTCCTCTTTTATTATCAATTCTTTAAAAAGTTCGAAATTTGCCATATAATTTCCTTATAAAAATTTAAAGGTGAAAAATGCTAAATATAGTTACAGCACTTAAAATCGAAGCTAAACCTATAATAGAAAAGTTTAACCTTAAACCTCATGGCGAAATATACCAAAATAATTATATAAATTTAATAATTACAGGACAGGGAAAAATAAAATCCGCCGTAAATACAGCGCTTTTGTTAAATAAATATCCGCAAAAGACACTCAATTTCGGAATAGCAGGCAGTAATATTTATGATATTAATGAGGGTTTTTTCGTTCATAAAATCATAGATACTGACAGTGGATTTGAATATTATCCCGACTTTTTTAAAAAACCGCATACTTCTCTTTATACGGTATCAAAACCCGAAATTTATTATAATCTAACAGATATGGAAGGAAGCGGATTTTTTGAAGCGTGTTATAAATTTTTAAGTGTAGAAAATATCATTCTTTATAAAATCATTAGCGACACACCTGATTTTCCCGTAAAAAAAGAAAAAATACCACTTTATATAAAAACACATTTACATATTATCGAAGAACTTTTAGATAAAAATAAAGATGATTTTTTTATAGAAATCGAAGAATATATAAATGAAGCGAAAAAGAAAATGAAACTTACAAAAACCCAGGAAAATAAACTAAGACAAATTCTGACATTTTATAAAACAAAAAACAGAAAGTTTCCTGAAATTAAAGAATTAAAAACAAAAAAAGAGGTAAGTGAATTTTTAAATTCTCTTACCAGTTAAGTTTTTTTACTTCATTTTTAGTGGCGTTTATCTCTTTTTTCAGATTAGTTTTGACAGTTTTATTGTTTTCATTATATTTTGAATTTTTTCTTCCTATTCCTGCCCATCCGGATCCTGTTTTTTGGAATGTCACTTTCATACAAGGATGAGTCAAACAGTCAAGATTTGACGTGCTTGGAGGATTATAAGGTTTAGCCAAAGGATGATACCAAAGCCATGAATCTATGTCAAAATGTATTTTTGCACTATAAGGTAGCCCGTGTGTTGTCATAATTTTTATATTTTCTTTACCATTAAGAATGTTTTTCCCGCTTTGTTTAACAATATTAACATTTACAGGAATATTCAAAGTCGATAATAGCGAATTAACAGCCGCTTCGTTTATATCTCCATAAGAGGTTTGATTGTGTTCGGTATTTACCTTCCATCCGGAATTCGTCCAATACAGATATTCAATCGTCGCATTTGCTTCATTAGAATCATAAACTGTAATGTTTTGTAAATGTATTCTTCCGTATCTGAATGTTACAGTATCATTTAATAAATTACCAATAAACACATTAGTAGCACCTGAATTACTCATCCATGATGTGGAAGTATTGGCATCAATTACTGTAATATTTACTTCTGACATAGGAACAGAATAATTTTTATCAATATTAAAATATACTTTAGCAATTCCTTCACCGTTTTCAAAATTT
>JAMOTL010000003.1 GCA_027062285.1 Nautiliaceae bacterium | reverse complement strand
TATCTATTGCGGCACTTAAAATATTAAAAACAAAAACTTCTCTTTTAGCCGTAATTTCTATGGGTGTGATTATTGCGGTTTTGGGCTTTGATATGATATACGCATTTGTTGCGTTTGTAGTGTTTTTATTTATATCAAAAAGAGGTTTAAAAAACCTCGAATTTGGCAAGAAGTGATGAGATTCTTTTTTTGACTTCCTCTTTTCCGAGCACGCTTAAAAGTGCCGCAAGATCAATTCCTTTTGTATCTCCTACCATTGCAATTCTAAGCGGCGGCATTAGGAATTTCGGTTTAATACCTTTAAGTTTTAAAAATTCATCCATAACATCATGCCATTCAGGCGGAAGTTTCGGGTCTTTGTCGTTTAAAAATACTAAAAATTCTCTTAAGTTACTAAGTACCTCGTCTTTAAGAAATTTCTTAACAGCTTTTTCATCATACTCTTGAGGAGGAGTTAAGATTTTTTCAATTTCTTCTGCCATTTCTTTAAGGGTTTTTACTCTTTCTTTAAGCTCATCAATTAAAATCTCTTTTCTGTCATGATTTATGATATCAACTCCAAAATCATCTCTTAAAAGTTTTTCAAGTCTTTCGTTTGGAGAGTTTTTAATATAATGGGAATTCAGCCAGTCAAGTTTTTCTTTGTTAAAGCGGCTCGGTGCCTTATTGATATCTTTCGGATCAAACAGGTTTATCATCTCTTCAATACTGAAAATTTCCTGGTCTCCGTGACTCCAGCCAAGGCGCACTAAAAAGTTTAAAAGAGCTTCAGGCAGATAACCTTCACGCTTATATTCCATAACATCCACCGCTCCGTCACGCTTACTCATTTTAGCACCTTTTTCGTTGTGAATCATAGGTACGTGATAAAACTTCGGTACATCCCAGCCAAACGCTTTATAAACAAGAAGCTGTTTAAATGTATTTCTGAGGTGGTCGTCTCCTCTTATAATATCCGTCATTCCCATTTCATGGTCGTCAATCACTACGACAAAATTATAAGTAGGAGTCCCGTCACTTCTTGCTATTACGAAATCTTCTATTTCTTTGGCATCCACGCACTGTTCGCCTTTTACCCCGTCTTCAAAACATATTTTGCCTTCAAGTGGAGCTTTAAATCTGATTACATAAGGCTTATCAAGCTCCCCTTTAAAATCTCTGTATTTTCTGATATCGATAGGAGGCTCCTCGCCTTTCATTTTGGCTTCTCTTATTTTTTCAAGTTCTTCTTTTGTCAGATAACACTTATAAGCAAATCCTTTTTCCAAAAGCTCATCAATATATTTTTTATAAACGTCAAATCTCTCACTTTGAAACACAACTTCATCATCCCATTTCATTCCAACCCAGTTAAAAGCCTTTAAAATCGCATCAACTGCTTCTTGTTTATTACGGCTAAGGTCAGTATCTTCAATTCTCAGCCTGAATTTTCCGTTGTTTTTTTTGGCCCAAAGCCAGTTAAAAAGCGCGGTTCTAAGCCCACCTATATGCAAATATCCCGTAGGACTCGGAGCAAAACGAGTAACTACCATTAACTATCCTTTTTTTGAAATTGTAACTTATTTATAAACTTAACTCCAAGCATCACCACAATAACCTCAAGTACCGAAGTAGTAACAAGCACCGTATACCAGTAACTATCAATCGTATAGTTTTGATAAGCAAGGGTAGCTGTGGCTATCAATAAAGTAAGAGGCATCGATAAAGAGAACCCAAACAGAACCGAATTTTTCAATCCCAAATCTTTTATAAAAACCTGAGCGCTTATTACTCTTAGCATTATCATAAGCATCGTAATAAATAACGCATCGCTTAAAAGAGCGAAGTTCATAACTTTTAGATCTATACTGCTTCCGACATGAACGAAAAAAATAGTAATTAAAAACCCAAAACCAAAAGGGGCAAGTTTATGTTCCAATTTATGATTATGATCAAAAAAAGTAGTTAAAAACACCCCTACCACGAACGCTCCAAGCACCACATCAAGATGAAGAATCATCAAAACGGCAATCATTATAAAAAATAAACTAATCGCTATTCTCACATCCTGATGATATTTATCGACTCCTGGCATAAGATAGTGTTTAAGTTTTGGAAACCACCAAAGAAGAGTTCGAAACAGAATAAAACCTATGCCTAAAACTATTAAAAAAGTAAAAAGTATCCCAATATTTATTAATAATTTTTCATTAAAACCAAATTCAAAATATCCGCTCAACACAGTAAGGACCAGAATAGAAAGAAGTTCTCCTATCACTCCTATTTTTATTGCCAAATCAAGCCACGACTGTTTTCCTATCTCCTGTTGGATAGAAAGTATGAGACCGATTGAAATCAAAGGCAAAATTGCAATAAAAATTTTTGAAAATCCGAAAACCCAAACACTTAATATGGATAATACATATAAAACAAACAAAAACACGAGTCCTTTTTGTATAATCTTTTTATCCAATTTTAAAAGTTCTTTTAAATTAACTTCCATCCCCGCCAAAAGCATAAGATATAAAAATCCCACTTCCGCAAGCAGTTTAAAAAGCTCGTTTTCATGCAAAAAGCCTATTGCAGAGGCAAAACTTCCAAGAAGAATTTCCACCATCGAAATAGGCAGTTTTAATGCCGTGCTTAAAAAAGGGGATATCAAAAGTATTATCGAAAGAGTTATTATTAAAGTAATATCAGCATTCATCGGCTATTTCAAATCCCTCTTTAATTAAAATTTCCAGATCTTTATCCGGTTTTTCGCCTTTAGTAGTTAAATAATCGCCTATTACAATAGAATTGGCACCTGCTTTTATTGCATCAATCCAATTGTCTCCAAAAGCTATTTCCCTTCCACCCGCAAGCATTATAATGGAATTTTGAAATTCTTTGGCAAATTTTTTAACAATGTCTAAAGCGAATTTTCTATTATGAGTCGCTTTTAAAGGCAGTTTAGGGTTTT
>JAMOTL010000002.1 GCA_027062285.1 Nautiliaceae bacterium | reverse complement strand
TTTTCTAAATTCTCTTCTTTTATTCCGCCACCGTTATCTATTATACTAATAATTATATCTCTTTTTTCTTTTTTAACAATAATTAAAATTTTTTTATCTTTAACTCCGCTTTTTTTTAGTGAATCAATAGCATTGTTTAAAATATTCAAACAGACATGTGAGAGTTCATTTTTATATCCTAAAATTTTAATATCTTCTTTAATATTAACATCCATTTGGATTTTGTATTTCTCCAACATATGAGAGACAAGCTGTTTAGAATGACATATACACTCTTTAATACTAAGGGTCTTTTTGGTTTTATCGGGTCTGAAAAAGTTTTTAAAATCATCTATCGTTTTTGACATATTATCCGCAAGTATCAATGCTTCTTCCGTTTTTTTATCTACAAATTCGGGGGTTAGTTTATTCATTTCATTTTTTAATTTTATCGATTGAAGTATTAAAGATATACTCCCAAGAGGCTGCCTCCACTGATGGGCAATGTTTTGAAGCATCTCCCCCATTGCCGCAAGCTTGCTTTGCTGGAACATTATCTTATCTTTGCGTCTGTTTTCCTCAACGGCTTTTTTAATTCTTTTTTCAAGATTTTTATTAATCTCTTCGAGTTCTTTTGTTTTTTCTCTTACCTTTTCCTCAAGGTCAATATGAACCTTCTTAAAATTTTCCACTATTAAAATAACAAGAGTAATACTAAAAATAAAAACAATTACAATACTCATTACGGAAGCTTTTATTACCAAAGAAAATCTTTTATCAGTTTTTTGCTTCTGTTCAATTGCCTTTTTAATATTAAAGTTAATCAATTCCGAAAGATAAATATTAATTGTATTTATGTTATTTTTCAGTTCGTCAAAATTCACCTCCGAAGTTTTTAAAAATTTTTCAATTTGTAGATTTATTCTGTTTTTTAGTTTTAAGACGTTTTCCATTACAAGCGATTCAAAATTATTTTTCGAAAATTGTTTCCTAAAGCAGCACTCCCACTCTCTATCTATAAGTTCTTTTGCCAAAGTAATTACTTCTTTTGCCTGTTTTAAATTAATTTCTCCTCTTTTATATTGATTTATCGTTTCAAAAATATTTATTTTATACAAGTCTTTTATATTTTCAAGTTTTACGACAGGTACAGTTCTTTTCTGAAAAAGAGTATCAATATCGTTTTTAAACGTAAATATGGAATACTGGGACGAAACAATAATTGTAATCATGGAAAAAAATATAACAAATATCAAAAGTTTCGTTTTTGTAAAAAATCCGAGCCTGTCTAAAAACCTGGTATTCATTTTAACTCTTTAAAAGTATTGTTTTCATATTTAAAAAGATACGTTTTATTTAAAAGCTGATTATTTTTATATTCTATTTTAACGCCTTTTAAAAAATTTGAAGGTGTACTTTTTATTATACCTACCAAATGTGAGGGCGTATAAGGAAACGTGAGCTTATCAAATGCCCTTAAAAGAATCTTATTCGCAAGATATGCTTCAAACGCAAAAAATGTAGGCTTTTTTTCAGGATAGTATTTTTTAAAATATTTTTCAAATAAAACGGCTTCTTTTATCGACTTATCTTTATAATACGGCACTACTTCCGAAAAAATTATATTATCCCTGTTTTTAAGAAGTTTTACCAAACTGTCCGGATTAACGAATGAAACGGTACAAAACACTACTTTTGGGTCTATTTTTTTATATTTCTTTATAAACATCGCGCTGACTTTTGAGGTACTTCCCATAATTATAGCCTGAGGTCTGTTTTTTGCTATTTCATTAAAAGCGGGAGTTATAAAAAAGGTATTTCTTTTATACGCTCCGGCCGTTAAAAGATTCAAATTTCTCTTTTTTAAAATCTCATACGTATCATAGTATATTTCATTTCCGTATTCGTCATTTTGATAAAAAACGGCAATCTTAGTTAAATTATGCTCTAATAAATAATTTATAATTTTTTTTACCTCGTCTTTATATGACGCTCTGAAATTAACTACATATTTATTTTTTCTTAAAAATTTGGCTCCGCTGAAAGGAGCGTAAAGATAAATTGAATTATCATTCAGAAAAGGTAAAATTTCTTTTACCGTTGGGGTTCCCACTATTCCGTAAAGCAGAAAAAGATTGTTTTCATAAAGTTTTTTTATATTTTCCTGCGTGAGTTTAGGCTCATATTTATCATCTAAAAATTGATATCTGATTTTTTTATCAAGTTTTTTCCCATATATTTTTAAACTAAGCTCTGTTCCCGATTTTACGGAATTTCCCATATCCGACATAATACCTTTAAGCGGCAGTGAAGAACCTATTAAATATTCCTGTTTAGAAGAGTTAAATAAGTAAAATATTATAACTATAACAAATAATAAAAAAATTAAACTCTTTTTCATATTTTGCCTTTTGTATAAATAAAAACAAAAAAATGTGCCAATAAAGTGCCTTGTGTAATTGCTTTGTTTTACTGTTTAAGCAAACATTAAGTTTATTAGTGTTATAATGTTTTCATCAAAAAAAAAGGTTCGAAATGTATGAATTTGTATATTTTTCAAACGAACTCGATTTTCCACTCCCGGAAAACATAATTCACACAAACGACACTTCTACAAAAGCAATTATATCCAACTCCAAAAAAATAGAATGTGAAATTTACGCCCCCGAGATTGATTTTTATATAAAAAATTCAAAAGAGAGTATTTTAAATAAAATCAATGCTCTTGAAAAATTATATGAAATCAGAGCCGTTAAATTCGACAATGCCAAATACAACGAATATCAAAAAAAAATCGGAAACAGACTGCTAATAATAGGCACTAAAGAAGAAGCCGAACAAATAAATCCCGAAAATTTTGAGGTTTACTATGCACTTCCTGAATGGATAAAAGAGATTAAAGGCACTATAGGAAACCTTGAATTTACAATTGACAAAAACGGAGAAATCATTCCTTTGGTTGTAGA
>JAMOTL010000001.1 GCA_027062285.1 Nautiliaceae bacterium | reverse complement strand
CATATAGAAAAATACGGCTCAGGTCACAGTGACGCTATAGTTACAGAAAATTATAAAGCTGCAGAAGAATTTTTAAACAGAGTTGACAGTGCGTGTGTTTATGTAAACGCTTCAACAAGATTTACAGACGGTGGAGTTTTCGGGTTTGGAGCTGAGGTTGGAATTTCTACGAACAAACTTCATGCAAGAGGTCCTATGGGAATTGATGATTTAACGACCTACAAATATAAAATTTTAGGTGACGGACAGGTAAGGGAGTAGTATGATAGCAATTGATTTAGGAAGCAATACGATAAGAGTAGTTAAATGGGACTGTGAAGAAAATAAAAAAGTTGTAGAATTTGAAAAAATTATAAAAACGGCCGATAAACTGGTTGAAACTAAAAAGATTTCTTCTGAGGCAGTTGAGAGGATAATTAAAGCGATAAATGAAGCAAAAGAGAAAATCGGTTTTGATGATAAGATTATAGCGGTAGCTACCGAAGCTTTAAGAGCGGCAAAAAATAAAGATGAGGTAATTAAAAAAATAAAAGAAGCCACTGGGGTTGAGTTTAAAATAATTTCTTCTCAGGAAGAAGCTAAATATGTAGCGTTAGCTGTTGAAAACTGTTTGGAAAAATGCGGTTATGATTCTAGAAATTTCTTTTTGGTGGATATCGGCGGGGGGAGTACCGAGCTTATTTTAAAACATAAAAATGACTTGGTTTCAAAAAGTTATAAAATAGGGATAGTTACTCTTACTCAAAAATACAAAACGCCAGAGGCTATAAAAATCGCCGTAAAAAAAGAGGTGGCTAAATTTAAAGATTTTATAGATTTTGTATTTAACGCTTATAAAAAGCCAAAAATCTTTACGGCAAGCAGCGGAACCCCTACAACTATTGCGGCTTTAAAAAAAGGAATGAATTATAAAACATACGACCCTGAGAAAATAAACGGGACTGTTATAACTCCAGAAGATTTGGATTACTGGATGGAAAAACTTTTGAAAATGGAAATGAAAAAAAGGGAAGAATTAGTAGGAGTTGGCAGGGGGGATTTGATTGTCAGCGGTATAATGATTTTTAAAGAGATTTTTAAAATTACCAAATACAAAGAGTGTATTGTTTGTGATGACGGAGTTAGAGAAGGGGTTGCTATTGAAGGGTGTAAAATTGGTTATAATTCCAGTAAAAAAGGCGATATATGAAATTAACAGGCGCTCAGATAGTAATTGAAAGTTTAATTAAAGAGAATGTGGAAGTGGTGTTTGGATATCCGGGCGGGGCTATTATGAACGTTTATGATGAAATATATAAGCAGGATAAGTTTAAGCATATCCTTACAAAACATGAACAAGGTGCCGTTCATATGGCGGACGGATACGCAAGGGCTACCGGAAAAGTCGGGGTTGCAATGGTTACAAGCGGTCCGGGGCTTACAAATGCCGTAACGGGAATTGCCACTGCTTATACCGATTCAATTCCTTTAGTGGTAATATCAGGACAGGTGCCGACTTTTGCAATTGGTACGGATGCTTTTCAGGAAGTGGACGCTGTGGGAGTTACAAGACCTATTACAAAACATAACTTTTTGGTAAAAGATGTAAATGATTTGGCATATATAATAAAAGAAGCGTTTTATTTGGCACGTTCGGGCCGTCCGGGACCCGTTCATATAGATATTCCAAAAGATGTAACGGTAGCAAAAGCAAAATTTGAATATCCGGAAAAAATCGAACTGATTACTTATAAGCCGACATATAAAGGTAATAAAAGAGCTATTAAAAGAGCGGTTGAAGCTATTAAAAAAGCAAAAAGACCGGTATTTTACATCGGCGGGGGAAGCGTAATAAGCGGGGCTTATGAGCTTATAAGGGAGATTGTAAAATTTACAAAAATTCCTTCTGTTGAAACACTTATGGCAAGAGGTGTTTTAAGACATGACTGTCCTTATCTTCTTGGAATGGTAGGAATGCACGGAAGTTATGCGGCAAATATGGCTATGAATGACGCCGATTTGATAATTTCTCTTGGTGCAAGGTTTGATGACAGGGTTACTGGTAAAATCGATGAATTTGCAAAAAATGCCGACATAATTCATATAGATATTGACCCTAGCCAAATAGGAAAAGTTGTACCTACGAAATACCCGATAGTTGGTGATGTCAAAATGGTTCTTGAAGATATGATGCCTTTATTGCTTGAAGAAATAGAACCTGAAAGATATGAAGAGTGGAGAGAGATTTTAAATAGATACCAGGAACTTTATCCGTTAACGTATAAAGATGACGATAAAGTAATTAAACCTCAATGGGTTATTGAAAAGACGGGAGAATTGGCACCTGAGGATGCCGTGATTTCCACTGATGTCGGTCAGCATCAGATGTGGACGGCGCAGTTTTATCCGTTTACGTATCCAAGACAGCTTTTAACAAGCGGTGGGCTTGGTACAATGGGATTCGGATTCCCGGCAGCCCTTGGAGCGAAAGAAGGTAAAAAAGATAGAGTTGTTATAAACTTTACTGGAGATGGAAGTATTATGATGAATATTCAGGAAGTTTTAACAGGCTATAAATATAAATTGCCTGTAATTAACATTATATTAAACAATAACTATCTTGGAATGGTTAGGCAGTGGCAGACAATGTTTTATGATGACAGATTATCTGAAACAGACCTTAGCGACGTTCAGCCGGATTTTGTAAAACTTGCCGAAAGTATGGGGGGAGTTGGATACAGAGTAAAAACAAAAGATGAATTTGAAAAAGCGTTTAACGAAGCGTTAAATTCAGGAAAAGTTGCGTTTATCGACGTTCAGGTGGACAGACGCGAAGACGTACTTCCAATGGTGCCTCCAAACAGTCCTTTAAAAAATATGCTTGTATTTAAGGAAGACAAATGAAAAGAATAATTAGCGTAATAGTTGAAAACGAACACGGAGTTTTGGCAAGAGTGGTTAATATGTTTGCCGCAAG